>MFSY01000001.1:0-4710 GCA_001785175.1 Candidatus Muproteobacteria bacterium RIFCSPHIGHO2_01_FULL_65_16
AAGGCCCGGATACTGGTGGTGGACGACTCGCGCGTCATTCGCAAGGCGATCAGCAAGATCCTGGGCGATGAATTCGACCTCATCGAGGCCGAGGACGGCGAGGTGGGCTGGGAGCGGCTCCTGGAGGACGACACGATCCAGGTCGTCATCGCGGACGTCGAGATGCCGCGCCTGGACGGCTACTCCCTGATATGCCGCATCCGCGCCTCGGACGAGGCGCGCATCCGCGAGGCGCCGGTCATCATCATCACCGGCGCCAACGACGACGAGACCAAGGAACGCGCCCTCGCCTGCGGCGCCACCGACTTCATCGTCAAGCCGCTGGACAGCACGCAACTGCTGATGCGCGCGCGGGCGCACGCCAAGCTCGACCAGACCACGCGCAAGCTGGCCGAAACCACGGTCGCGCTCGAGGAACAGGCGGCGGCCGACCCGCTGACGCAGCTGCACAGCCGGCGCTACTTCATGCAGCGCGGCCAGCAGGACCTGTCGCACGCCAAGCGCCACGGCAACCCCGTGGCCGTCATCCGCGTGGACATAGACAACTTCCGGGCCGTCTACCGCAAGCACGGCGACCAGATGTGCGACGAGATCCTGGTCTGGCTCGCCAAGATCTTCACCGCGGCCTCGCGCGCGGAGGACACCGTGGCGCGCGTCGGCGGCGGCGAGTTCGCCGTCATCGTCCCGTCGTCCGGACGGCGGGAGGCGATGGTGCTGTGCGAGCGCCTGCGCGCGGCCGCGGACGAAAAGCCGTTCACGCACAACGGCGTCTCCATCCCGGTCACCATCAGTCTGGGCCTGGCGGTCTTCGGCCATGACCAGGCCGACACCATGGAGCAGCTCATGGGCCTGGCGGTCCAGCGGCTGACGCAGGTCAAGGCCGAGGGCGGAAACCGCATCGGCGGGCCGGCGGAAGAAGCGCCGCCGGACCTCGCGCGCCAGCCGCCGGCGCCGTGGCGCGGCGCCGAACCCGCGGCGGAAGTGTCCATACCGGAGTTGACGCTGGAGGAGGCGTTCATGGAGCAGCCAGACATGGAGAAGTCGTTGCAGATGCTCGCCGGCGGCGACGGGGGGGAGCTTGTGCCCTACCTGCCCGACCTGATGACGCGCATCATTCCGTTGCTCGAGTTCGGCAACAAAAAACTCGATCTCGGCCTGGGATTCGCCATCGAGTCGTTGAAGGCGAAGATTCAGGGCAGGAAGTAGCCGCAGCGCCGGCCGGTCTCTGAACCGCCAAGACGCCAAGGACGCCAAGAAAGACGCGCTGAGTCAAAAAACCAGGAAAGACCAAATCATTCTTCTCGTTTTCGGTTCTATTTCTAGAATTTCTTGGCGTCCTTGGCGTCTTGGCGGTTCAAGATCTTATTCTTTTGCCGTGGGGCAAATCCCGGCGAGGCAGCAGTCGCCGCACAACGGCCGCTTGCGGCAGGTGTCCTTGCCGTGGCGCACGATGAGCGCATGGTACTCGTTGAACAGCGGCGCGTCGGCCCCGAGCGCACGCTCGAACAGATGCCGCAGCGTCTCGTAGCCCTCGTCACCACGGATCAGCCCCAGGCGCGCGAAGATGCGCCGGGTGTAGGCGTCAATGACGAACACCGGCCGCTCGAAGGCGTAGAGCACGATGTCGTCGGCGGTCTCGGGGCCGATGCCGTGCACCGCGATCAGCGCCGCGCGCAGGTCGTGTATGGACAGCCTGGCGAGCCCGCGCACGCCGCCCCGGCCGATGAGCCAGCGGCACATTTCCTTCAGGCGCTTGGCCTTGACGTTGAAATAACCCGAAGGCTTGAGCCAAGCGGCAAGCCGTCTGTGCGGCGCTTTCACGATCGCCTCGGGCGTGAGCGCTCCGGCTCTCTTTAAGTTGGCGATCGCGCGCTCGACGTTGGTCCAGGCGGTGTTCTGCGTCAGCACCGCGCCGACCATGATCTCGAAGCGCGAGTCCCCCGGCCACCAGTGCTGGCGGCCGTTGGCGGCGTAAAGCCGGCGGTAAACCACGCGGAAGGTCGCGCGCGCTGTCATAGCGGTAGATGCAAGGTATTATAACGGTGTCCCGGATTCGGCTATGTTACCTTATCATGGAGCGGTGACCCGCCGGACCGACACCCAAGCGAACACCCGACCCCGTACAATCATCCGCGCCATGCGCATCCTACTCGACACGCCGCTGCGCACGTTCTCGCTGCTGAGCCTCGCCCTGATCGCGCTGACGGTGCTGGCGACGGGCGCGGCGCAGTCGCTGTACCTGCGCGAGTCCATCCTCGAGCGCGAGGGCGTGATCATCCGCGACACCGTCCGCGGGCTCGCCACGGAACACCTCGGCTGGGACGACCTCGCGCAGCCGGACACGGCCGACGCCCAGCTGCGCCTGGCGCAGAGCTTCGCCATCCTGCGCGACCTGACGGGAGCCGCGCGCATCAAGGTCTACGACTCCGCGAACCGCGTCGTCTGGTCCGACGACCCGGCGCTGATCGGGCGGGTCGTCCCCGGGGAGAGCCGCCTGCGCCAGGCGCTGACGGGCGGCGTAGCCGCGGTGTTCGATCCGCAGGAGCGCGCCTCGCATGCCGAGGAGAACCTGCCGCGCGGTCCGCTCGTCGAGTTCTATGTGCCCTTTGCCGTCAAGCGCCGCGGCACCGGCGGTGGCGAGATCATGGGCGCGCTGGCGCTCTACCGCGACGCCGAGCCGCTGCGGCGGACCATCGCGCGCGGGCGTCTGCTGCTGTGGACGGTCACCGGCGCCGGCGGGCTTGCGCTCTACGGCGCGCTCTTCGGCCTGTACCGCTCGCTGTACCGCCGCCAGCGCGCAACCGAGACGGCGCTCACGCGCCTGACCACGGATCAGGCGCGCCTGGTGCAGATCGAAAAACTCTCCGCCGTCGGCCAGATGGTCGGCGAGGCGGCGCACCAGCTCAACAACCCGCTCGTCGGCGTGATGAATCTCGCCCAGCTCGCCGAGCGCGAGCCCGACAACCCGCCGCGCACGCGCGAGCTGCTCGCCGAGATCCGCCGCGCCGGCGAACACTGCCGCGGCTTCGTGAGCCGCATGCTCGACTTCACGCGCCTCGCGCGCTTTGAACGCCAGCCGGTGGCGCTGCGCCCGCTGGTGGACGAGACCGTGGCGTTCTTCCGGCAGGGCGACGCGCGCCACCACGATGTGCGCGTCGAGGCTACGGACGACACGGCGCTGCGCGCCGACCCGGTGCTGCTGCGCCACGCGCTGTTCAACCTGCTCACCAACGCCGCGCAGGCCGACCCGGACGGGCCGATCCTCGTGCGCGTGCGGCCCGAGCCGCGCGACGGCGTCGCGGGCGTGGCGCTGGCGGTCGCGGACCGCGGACCGGGCCTGAGCCCGGAGGTCCGGGCCAAGCTGTTCACGCCGTTCTTCACCCCCCGCCCGGGCGGCACGGGCCTCGGGCTCGCCGTGGTGCAGCACATCGCCGTGCTGCACGGCGGCGCCGCGAGCGGGGCCGATAACCCCGGCGGCGGCGCCTGTTTCACGCTGTGGCTGCCGCTCGCGGCGACCGGAGACGACGATGAAAGCGCGCATCCTGCTGATTGACGACGACCCGTTCACGCGCCGGCTGTTCACGGACCTGTTCCGCGGAAAACCGGTGGAGCTGCGCGTCGCCGGCAGCGCGGCCGAGGCGCGCCGCGAGCTGCGCGTCGCCGACTTCAACCTGGTGCTGCTCGACCAGCGGCTGCCGGACGGCAACGGACTCGAGTTGTTCGGCGAGCTGCGGCGCGAGCGCCCGAACCAGATGGCGATCCTGATCACCGGGTTCGCCGAGGTACGGGACGCGGTGCGCGCCGTGCGCGCGGGGTTGTTCGACTATCTCACCAAGCCGTTCGAGAACCTCGAGGAGCTCGAGGCCGTGGTCGCCAAGGCGCTCGAGACCGACGCCGCCTACCGCGAGCTCGCGCGCCTGCGCGAGACGCTCGACGCGCGCGCCGCGCAGCCGGTCATCATCGGCCGCTCGGCGCCGATCGAGCGGCTGCTCGAGCAGATCCGGCAGGTCGCGCCGCTCGACACCACGGTGCTGATCGAGGGCGAGTCCGGCACCGGCAAGGAGTTGGTGGCGAAGCTCCTCCACGCCCAGGGCCCGCGCGCGGGCGGGAAGCTGCTCGAAATCAACTGCGGCGCGCTGTCGGAGCAACTGCTCGAGAGCACGCTCTTCGGCTACGAGAAGGGCGCCTTCACCGGCGCGGCCAAGACCACTCCGGGGTACTTCGAGGAGGCCGCGGGCGGAACCTTGTTCCTCGACGAGATCGCCGACATGAGCCAGAAGCTACAGGCGAGCCTGCTGCGCGTGCTGCAGGAACACGTGTTCTATCGTCTCGGCAGCACCGAGAAGCGCGCCAGCGACTTCCGCCTGCTCTGCGCCACGAACAGGAACCTCGAGTCCGAGGTCAAGGCCGGGCGCTTCCGCTCCGACCTCTACTACCGCATCAACGTCGTGGTCCTGCGCACGCCGCCGTTGCGCGAGCGGCGCGAGGACATCACCCCGCTCGCCCTCTATTTTCTCGATCACTACAACCGCCGCTTCGGCAAGGACGCTGGCCCGTTCACGCCCGAGGCGATGCGGGCGCTCGAGGCCGCGCCCTGGCCGGGCAACGTGCGTGAATTGCAGCACGCGGTCGAACGCGCGGTGGCGCTTAAGGCTGGACCGATCGCCCCCGAGGACCTGACATCGGGCGCGCCGGCGCCCGAGGCCGCGC
>MFSY01000001.1:4724-5231 GCA_001785175.1 Candidatus Muproteobacteria bacterium RIFCSPHIGHO2_01_FULL_65_16
CAAGGCCGCCGGCGGCAACGTCTCCGAGGCCGCGCGCATGGCCGGCATTTCGCGGCAAAACTTCTACGCCCATCTGAAACGTTGGGGGATTGTCACGGAAACATGACAGCTGTCTCATCTACATCACGAACATCAACATAGTTTCATGACCATACATGTCGTAATAGCTTGATTCTCTGGAGTTTTCCTGGCTATAACATTACGGCACGCGGATTGCTATGCGTTTCGGCGACGGGCGGAATCATCCCGCCCCAACAATCAGATTCAGGAGGCATCATGCAAGCAAAAACCATCGCGTGCGCGGCCGGGCTCACCGCCCTGATCGCGGGCCAGGCGTCCGCGCTCGAGCCACAGAAGATCAACTGGGCCGCCGTGCCCAAGAGCCGGATCACGCTGTTCTACCCCGGACAGTCCACGCAAGAGTGGATCCTGAGCGCCGCGCACAAGGCCGGCGCCACCGGCGTGCGCGAGGGCAAGAACTGCCTCAAGTGCCATGCCGACGAGGAG
>MFSY01000001.1:5254-7516 GCA_001785175.1 Candidatus Muproteobacteria bacterium RIFCSPHIGHO2_01_FULL_65_16
CAGCGGCAAGAAGCTCGAACCCACCCCCATCGCCGGCAAGCCCGGCTCCATCAAGGTCACGGTGCAGGCGGCCTACGACAAGGAGAATTTCTACCTCAAGGCGAGCTGGCCGACCAACCTGAAGGAGGCCGGCGCGTTCCACAACTATAAGGCGTTCAAGGACGGCAAGTGGGTCACCTATGGCGACAACCGCACCAACAAGGACGTGAAGGCCGGCAAGGCCAAGGCCTCCTACGAGGACCGCTTCAACTTCATGCTCGGCGACAACAAGGGCGGCGTCGCCAACTTCGCGAACCAGGGCTGCTGGGTCACCTGCCACAACTCCATGCGCGATGCGCCCAACGAGCCGAAGAAAGAGGCGGTCGAGGCGCATCCGGTGCTGGGCAAGGACGGCATGAAGAAGAGCGACATCCGCAAGTACCTGCCCGAGACCCGCACCACCATGGACGACAAGGGCGGCTGGGACAAGCTCAAATCCAAGGAACAGCTCGACGCGCTGCTCGCCAAGGGCGCGTTCCTGGATCTGTGGCAGGCGCGCGCCTACCGTTCCATCCCGGTCGGCAAGGCGGACGACTCATACGTCTTCCAGTACCGCAATTTTGACAAGGGCAAGAAACCCTTCGACAGCAACTGGGACGGTGAGAAGAAGCAGCCCAAGTTCATGTTCGACCCGGACAAGAACAACGGTGCGACGGCGCTCACCGCGGCGCAGTTCCGCGACCCGAAGGCGCCGAAGCTGGACAACACCAACAGCGCGCCCTACGACCAGGCCAAGGTGAAGGACGGCGACATCCTGCCCGGCTTCATCCTCAACGCCAAGACCGACGGTTCGGCCGACGACCTGAACGCCAGCGGAACCTGGGCCAACGGCGTGTGGACGATGTACGTCTGGCGCAAGCTCGACACCCAGCAGAAGGACGACGTCGCGTTGGCGGCGGGCCAGACCTATCCGATCGGACTGGCGGTGCATGACGACAGCGTCACGACCCGCTTCCACTACGTGAGCATGCCGTTGAAGCTCTCGCTCGGCAAAAAGGACGGGCATATTAATGCCGTCGCAATCAAGTAACTCCTCAATCGAGCCGGCCGGCGAGCGCCCTTCGGGGCGCCGCTGGTCGGCGTTTTTCAAGGGAACGGCGGGGCTGCTTACGCTCGGCTTCCTCGCCGGCGCGATCAGCCTGCTGGTGCTGGAAGAATTCGACATACACACCTCGACCACCGAGTTCTGCATCTCCTGCCACAGCACCATGCGCGCCACGGTGTACAAGGAGCTGCAACAGTCGCGGCACTACAACAACGCCGCGGGCGTGCGCCCGAGCTGCGGCGACTGCCACGTCGCCGGGCGGCTGCTGCACGCGACCTGGGAGCACGGGCTCGGCGCGGGCGACCTCTTCGCGCAGCTCACCGGCGACTGGTCCGACCCCGCCAAGTTCGAGGAGAAACGCCCGAAGATGGCCGAGCGGGCGCGGTTACACCTGCTCGAGGAAGGCAGCGAGACCTGCCTGCACTGTCACGTCATGGAGGCGATCCAGCCGCAGCGCAAACGCGGCCAGCGCACGCATGCCGACGCAATCGAGAAAGGCAAGACCAACTGCATCGCCTGCCACTACAACCTGGTGCACAAGGAGGTTCCGCTCTCCGAGCGCTTCATCCAGGCGATCAAGGAGTACGGCGTGGACTGAATGGGCGGCGCGCCCGTGCACTGAAGGCGTCGGCGCCCCCTGCTATAATGTTCACGTGCCCATCCGGCCGGCAGAACACAGGAGGAACACGCTCATGGATTGCCCCAACATCCTCAAGGCGCTCGCGCTGGGCGCGAGCCTGTTGATCGCCGGGCAGGCGTCGGCCGAGCTGGTCCTGAGCACGCAGCCGCGCGGCCCGCACACGGAAGTGGACCGGCCGTTCGAGGAACTGGCGTCCTACCTGACCAAACTCACGGGCGCCGCGGTCAGCTATCGCTACATGGACGACTGGCTGACCTACGCCACGGAGATGCAGAGTGGCCAGTACGACATCGCCTTCGACGGTCCCGCCTTCGTCTCCTGGCGGATGCGCAATCAGAACCACGAGGTGCTCGCCAAGATCGCCGGCGACAGTGTCCGGCACGTGGTGGTGGTGAAGAAGGACAACAATCGCATCAAGTCCATTCACGACCTCGCCGGCCACACCGTCTGCGGGCGGCCGACGCCCAACCTGGCGAGCCTGGTGCTGCTCAAGGAGTTCACGAACCCGATGCGCCAGCCGATCATCGTCCCGGCCGAG
>MFSY01000002.1:0-2328 GCA_001785175.1 Candidatus Muproteobacteria bacterium RIFCSPHIGHO2_01_FULL_65_16
ACGCCATGATGAAGAACAAACAAAAATGGTGTCATGGCTACCCTGAAATCGCTTGACGTGGAACACAGTTGCTCTCCCGCAGGGCGAAGGAAGAAAACCCCTCTCCCTCCGGGAGAGGGGAAAGGGGTGAGGGCAAACAAACCGACAAGTTATTTCTGGGACGACACACCAGCTAGTTCTATCTCTACCTCGTCATCTGCCGGTATTTTCTATCTATAGTTGATAATGATTCTCATTTGCATTAAGATGAGTGGTTGTAACATCTAAAGCCAAAGGGGAATCAAATGATCCGTGCAGTTCATATCCTGCTTTTAACCGTCACGTCGTTGCTGGCCGCGGCCAGCGCCTTCGGCGGCGAGGAGATCGTCGTCTACTCCGCGCGCGGCGAGCAGCTCATCAAGCCGATATTCGACGCCTACACCAAGGAGACCGGTGTCAAGATCACCTTCGCCACCGACAAGGAGGGGGCGCTGTTGCAGCGCCTCAAGGCCGAGGGCGCGAACACCCCGGCCGACATGCTGATAACCGTGGACGCCGGCAATCTGTGGCAGGCCGAACGCGAGGGGCTGTTGCGGCCGATCGCGTCCGCGACCCTGCGCGCGAACATCCCGGCCCACCTGCGCGACCGCGAGAACCAGTGGTTCGGCCTGTCGGTGCGCGCGCGCACGATTGTCTACAATACGCAAAGGGTGCGACCCGGCGAGCTGAACACCTACGAGGATCTCGGCGGCCCCAAATGGAAGGGGCGGCTGTGCCTGCGCACCTCGAAGAAGGTCTATAACCAGTCGCTCGTCGCCATGATGATCGCCGAACACGGCGCGGCCGAGGCCGAGCGCATCGTGCGCGCGTGGGTCGGCAATCTCGCGACCGATGTGTTCCCGGACGACACCAAGCTGATCGAGGCGGTGGCGGCGGGACAGTGCGATGTCGGCATCGTGAACAGCTACTACTACGGCCGGCTGATCGAAAAGAACCCCGCTCTGCCGGCGCGCCTGTTCTGGGCCAATCAGAAAAACAAGGGCGTGCATGTGAACATCTCCGGCGCCGGCGTCACGCGCTACGCCAGGCACCCGGAGGCCGCGCTCAAGCTGCTCGAGTGGCTCTCCTCCCCCAAGGCGCAGAATCTGTTCGCCGACGTGAACCTGGAGTTTCCCGTAAACCCGCGCGTGCCGCCGCACCCGAGCGTGGCCGCCTGGGGCGACTTCAAACAGAACCTGATTCACGTCGAAAACGCCGGGGTGCTGCAAGCGGACGCGGTGAAGCTCATGGATCGCGCGGGTTACAAGTAGGCCGATGGCCGGTTCGAGACTGGACGGCCTGCGCGCGGCGGCCACGGCGATCGCCTTGCTGGTGGCGATCCCGGTGGCCGTCGTGTTCTCGTCGTGGCTCGCGCCCGCCACCGACATCTGGCGCCATTTCGCCGCCTACGTCCTGGGCGATCTGCTGCGCAACACCTTCTGGCTCGCGCTCGGCGTGGGCCTCGGCACGCTGCTCGTCGGCGTCAGCCTCGCGTGGCTCACAACCATGTGCGAGTTTCCCGGGCGGCGGGTGTTCGCCTGGGCGCTGATGCTGCCGCTCGCCCTGCCGACCTATGTCCTCGCCTTCGTGAGTCGCGGGCTGTTCGATTACACCGGGCCGGTGCAGACGGCGTTGCGCTCCTGGTCCGGCGCCGCCGATCTCTGGTTCCCGCGCATCCAGTCAACGGGCGGCGTGATAACGGTGCTGACGCTGGCGCTTTATCCGTATGTCTATCTCATCACGCGCAACGCCTTCCGCACCCAGGGCGTGCGGATGATGGAGGTGGCGCAATCCCTCGGGCACGGCCACGTCAGCGGTTTTTTTCGCGTGGCCCTGCCCATGGCGCGCCCCTGGATCGCCGGCGGGCTGGCGCTCGTGCTCATGGAGACGCTGGCCGATTTCGGCGCCGTCGCGATCTTCAATTACGACACGTTCACCACGGCGATCTACAAGGCCTGGTACAGCCTGTTCTCCCTGCCGGCGGCGGCGCAACTGGCGTCAATGCTTTTGCTCATCGTGCTGGCGCTGGTGCTGACGGAGGCGGTCCTCCGCCCGCGCCGGCGCTATCACACCGCGCGCCCGGGCGCGCCGGGGCGACGCATCGTCCTTTCGCGCCGTCTCGCGGCGTTCGCCTTTTTTTATTGCGCCGCGATTCTCGCGCTCGCCTTCGTCCTGCCCATGGGACAGCTGCTGCTGTGGGCGTACGAGGCGCTGCCGCACGATCTGGACGGGCGCTATCTCGATTTCCTGGGTCATACGCTGACGCTCGCCCTTGCCGCGGCCGCGTTGACCGCGGCCGCGGCGCTTATT
>MFSY01000002.1:2347-6329 GCA_001785175.1 Candidatus Muproteobacteria bacterium RIFCSPHIGHO2_01_FULL_65_16
ATAACAGCGGAGGCGCGATGCGCGCCGTCACGCGCATCGCCACGCTGGGTTATGCCGTGCCCGGCGCGGTGCTGGCCGTGGGCATTTTCATTCCCGTCGCCTGGCTCGACAATCAGCTGATTCTTATGGCGCGGGGGCTGTTCGCGCGCGATGTCGGCCTGCTGATCCAGGGCACGATCCTGATCATGCTGCTTGCGTACGCCAGCCGCTTTCTCGCGGTCGCGCACAACCCCATCGAGGCCGCGATGCACCGGGTGGCGCCGCACATTGACGAGGCGGCGCGCGGCCTCGGCCTCGGACGCCTGGCCACCGCGTGGCGTGTGCACCTGCCCATGCTGCGCGGCGGCCTGTTCACGGCCGTCATCCTCGTCTTCGTGGAGGTCATGAAGGAGATGCCCATCACCCTGATGCTGCGCCCCTTCGGATGGGATACGCTGGCGGTACGGATATTCGAGATGACGTCCGAGGGCGAGTGGCGCCGCGCCGCGTTGCCGGCGGTGGCGCTGGTGCTCGCCGGGCTGCCTCTGATCGCGCTGCTGCAGCGCCGCGCGGACCGGACCTGAGCCGCTTGATCCGATGGAATCCATAACATCATCCCCGGCGGGACCCACGCCCGAGACATTCACGGCGCCGTCGCTGCTCGAGGTCAGGCGCGTCTCCCTGGCCTATGACGGTCACCGCGTGGTGCACGATGTCTCATTCAGTGTGTCTCCCGGGCGGATGGTCTGCCTGCTGGGCCCGAGCGGTTGCGGCAAAACAACGATGCTGCGCGCCATCGCCGGCTTCGAGCCGGTCGAGCAAGGCGAGATCATGCTCGCCGGCCGGAGCGCGAGCCGGCCGGGCTGGACGCTGCCGCCCGAGAAGCGCGGGATCGGCATGGTCTTCCAGGACTACGGCCTGTTTCCCCACCTGAATGTCGCCGACAACGTCACCTTCGGCTTGCGTGGCGTGTCCCGGGACGAACGGGAACGGCGCCTGACGGAGCTTCTGGAGACCATGGGGCTGATGGCGGCCCGGCGGCGCCTGCCCCACGAGCTCTCCGGCGGCCAGCAGCAGCGGGTGGCGCTGGCGCGCGCGCTCGCGCCGCGGCCGGCGCTGATATTGATGGATGAGCCGTTCTCAAGTCTGGACGTGGAGCTGCGCGAGCGGCTGAGCCAGGAGCTGCGCGAGCTGCTGCAGCGGCACAATGTAACCGCCGTCATGGTGACGCATCACCAGAACGAGGCCTTCGCCATGGCCGACGAGATCGGCGTCATGTCCGACGGACATATCCGGCAGTGGGACAACGCCTACAACCTCTATCACCGGCCCGCCAGCCGCTTCGTCGCCGACTTCATCGGCGAGGGGGCGCTGCTTCCGGGGGCGGTGCTGGGTGACGGCCGCGTCGAGATCGAGACCGGCGTGATCACGACCGGCCACGCGCCCGCGTGCCGCGCGGGGCGGATCGTGGACGTGTTGCTGCGGCCGGACGATGTCGTGCACGACGACGGCAGCGACCTGAAGGCCGAGGTGACGCACAAGGCGTTCCGCGGCGCCGAGATCCTCTATACCCTGCGCCTCGCGCGCGGCGGCCGGGTGCTGGCGCTCGTGGCGAGCCACCACAACCACGCCATCGGCGAGAAGATCGGCATCCGCATCCTCCCGGACGACATCGTCTGTTTCCCGCGGGAGACCGGCGCCGAGGCCTGATCCCCGTCCGGGCGCTGCGCCACGGGTCGCCTTCCGGCACCGGGGTCGCCCCCTTATTCCCTTCGCTCTTCCGGAACGCGGCCTCCGCGATTCCAGACCTATACTTCCATTTGTCGCCGGCTTTCCACAAAGCGACGACTGCAGCCAAACAATCAAGAGGAGCATCAACGTGGAACGCGAGTCCTTTGACCAACTGGTAGCGCGGCTCGAGCAGCTCGCTGGGCGCTCGCCACTGACCTACAAAACCCGCGTGGGCCTGTTGGCCCTGCTCGGTTACGGTTACATCTTCACCGTGCTGGCGGCGCTCGCCGCCATCCTTGCCCTGCTCGGCCTGGCCGCCTCGAGTGGCAAGCATCTCCATGTCATCGGCAAGCTCGCGTTTCCCCTGCTCTTGCTCGCGGGCGTGATCCTGCGCTCGCTCTGGGTGCGGCTGGCGGAGCCGGAGGGCCGCGTGCTCGCCCCCCAAGAGGTCCCCGAGCTGTTCGCCGCGATCGCCGACCTGCGCCGGCGGCTGCGCGGACCGCGCATCCATCGCGTGCTGCTGACCGACGAGTACAACGCCTCCGTGACGCAGACGCCGCGGCTCGGGCTGTTCGGCTGGCAGAAGAACCACCTGATCCTCGGCCTGCCGCTCATGCACGCGCTCTCGCCCGAGCAGTTCCGCGCGGTGCTCGCCCACGAGTACGGCCATCTCGCCGGCGCGCACAGCCGCTTCTCCGGCTGGATCTATCGTATCCGCAAGTCGTGGCATCAGCTCATGGAGGCGCTCGACCAGCAGGGACGCGCGACTTTTCTCTTCAAGAAGTTTTTCGATTGGTACTCGCCCTTCTTCGCCGCCTACTCCTTCGTGCTGGCGCGCGCCAACGAATACCAGGCCGACCGCGCGGCCAAAGACCTGGTCGGTGCACACCACGCCGCCGACGCGCTGATCAACTTCTCGATCAAGAGCACGTTACTCCACGAGCGATTCTGGCCGCGTGTACACGAACGCGCCGATCGTGAAGCGGCCCCGGCCTTCGGACCCTATAGCCAGATGGCGGGCACGCTGAACCAGCTGCTCGCGACCGAGCAGGCGGATCAGTGGCTGGGTGCGGAGCTCGCGCGCAAGACGGGCAGCGACGACACCCACCCCTGTCTCACCGATCGCCTGCGGGCCCTGGGCCAGGCGCCGCGTGTTCCGGAGCCGATCACCGAAAGCGCCGCCGGACGTTACCTGGGTAAATCGCTCGAGCGGCTTACCGACGAGCTCGATCACGACTGGCGGGAGCGCGCCGGTACGTCGTGGCGCGAGCGCTACGAGCACGTGCAGAAGGGCAAGGCCGAACTGGCCCGGCTCACGGAAAAGTCCGCGCAAGGCGAGCTCGAGTTGCAGGAGGCGTGGGACCTCGCCTACTGGACCGAAGAGATCGAGGGCGGTGCAGCCGCATTGCCCCGCTACCAGGCGGTCCTCGCGCGCGCCGCGGAGGAGGCGGCCCCGCACTTCGCCGTTGGCCGGCTGTTGCTCGCGCAGGGCGACGAGGCCGGCATCGCGCACATGGAAAAAGCGCTGGCGCTCGATTCCGCGCGCACGCGGGCGGCGAGTGAATGGATCGGCGACTTCCTGTACCGCCGCGGCCGCGAGCAAGAGGCGCGCCGGCATTTCGAGCGCGCCGCCGAGGCCCGCCAGGCCGCGGCCGAGGCGGAACAGGAGCGCTCCGCGCTCACCACCGCCGATAAGTTCGCACCCCACGGTCTCGACGACGAAACGCTCGCCGCGCTGCGCGAACGGCTGGCGCAGCAGCCGCGCATCGCCAAGGCCTGGCTCGCGCGCAAAATGCTCAAGCATCGTCCCGACGACGACCCGGTGTTCGGCCTCGCGGTGCAGACCGTGTTCTGGTACCCGGCCGGCAAAAAATACGTGAGCAAGCTCTGCGAGGAGCTGGTCGGCGTGGGCCACATGTACATCGTGACGGTCAACGCCTTCGACGACGACACCCACCGCAAGATCGGCAAGGCCGTCAAGAAGATCGCGGGAACGTTGATCTATCGTCGTTAACGACAGCAGCAAGCAAGGAACAAGCGGGTCGGAGCGAATAGCCGAAATTGGGTCGCATGGGGCGGCGCGTTTGCTCGATCGCCCTTCCCGTACCTGATCAACAGACGATCCAGTTGGTTGGCAAATGCAAACGGTCGCCGTTGTCTTTCGCCTGTTCTTAATGCTATCTTGAGAATTCTTAAGTGCTGCTTTAGAATTCTCAACCATGCGACACATCCCACGGGCACTGGAGCGGCAGGTCCTGAAGGCCGCGAAAGG
>MFSY01000003.1:0-2216 GCA_001785175.1 Candidatus Muproteobacteria bacterium RIFCSPHIGHO2_01_FULL_65_16
AGTCGCGCGCGCCCGCGGGCGCGCCCAGGCCGAAATACACGCAGTCCCGCCCCGGGCGCGCCATGCGCCGCACCACCGGGTCGTCGGCGTTCAGCACCATCACGCCGTCGCCGCGGAAGATCCGCTCCTTGGCCCGGGCGTACTCGGTCACGTCGTGATAGCGGTCCATGTGGTCGGGCGTGACGTTGAGCACGGCGGCGGCGCGCGCGTTGAGGCTCCACGTGGTCTCGAGCTGGAAGCTCGACAGCTCCAGCACGTATACGTCCGGCGCCGACGGCGCCAGCAGCTCCAGCGCCGGCACGCCGATGTTGCCGCCGACCGCGGTCCTGAGCCCGGCGGCGCGGCACATGGCGCCCGTGAGCGCGGTGACCGTGCTCTTGCCGTTGGCGCCGGTGACGGCGATGACCGGGGCCGCGGCCTCCAGGGCGAAAAGCTCGATGTCGCCGACGGGCCGGGCCCCGGCGCCGACGGCGCGCGCGATCACCGGCTCGCGCAGCGACACGCCCGGACTGACGACGAGCGTCCCGGGATGCTCGAACAGCCGCGGCTCGAGACTGCCGGCGTGCAGCTCGACCTCCGGAAACTCGCGCCGCAGCTCGTCGAGTTTCGGCGGCTCGGGCCGCGTGTCCACACCGGTCACGCGGTAGCCGCGCGCGACCAGATGGCGCACGCACGAGAGCCCCGTGAGCCCGAGGCCCACGACCAGCGCGCGTTTTGTTTCTGTCTTCGCCTTCGTCACCGTCGCTGCCACTCTGTGAAGTTGCATTTCACCGCAGAGACGCAGAGGCGCAGAGTTTTCAAACACCATTCGCTTTTCTCTGCGTCTCCGCGTCTCTGCGGTGCAATTCATAGCTAACGTATCTTCAGGGTCGCCAAGCCGATCAGCACCAGGATCAGGCTGATGATCCAGAACCGCACGATCACCCGCGGCTCGGGCCAGCCCTTTAATTCGAAGTGATGGTGCAGCGGCGCCATGCGGAAGATGCGCTTGCCGGTGAGCTTGAACGACGCCACCTGCAGGATCACCGACACCGTCTCCATCACGAACACCCCGCCCATGATGAAGAGCACGATCTCCTGGCGCACCGCCACCGCCACCACGCCGAGCGCGGCCCCGAGCGCGAGCGCGCCGATGTCGCCCATGAACACCATCGCCGGGTAGGTGTTGAACCAGAGGAAGCCGAGCCCGGCGCCGACGATCGCGGCGCACACGATCAGCACCTCGCCGACGCCGGGGATGTAGGGAAATCCAAGATAGCCGGCGAATTTGATGTGTCCGGTCACGTAGGCGAAGATTCCGAGGGCGGCCGCGACCATGACCGTGGGCATGATCGCCAGCCCGTCGAGGCCGTCGGTCAGGTTCACGGCGTTGCTCGAGCCCACGATCACGAGATAGGCGAACAGGACGAAGAACGGGCCGAGATCCAGGACCACGTTCTTCAGGAACGGCACGATCAACTGGGTCTCGGCCGGGCTCTTGGCGCCGTAGTAAAGAAACAGCGCCGCCGCCAGGCCGAAGAGCGTCTGCCAGAAGAATTTGGCGCGCGCGCCGATGCCGCGCGGGTCCTTGTTGACGATCTTCCTGTAGTCGTCCATCCAGCCGATGGCGCCGAAGGCGAGCGTGGTGAGCAGCACCACCCAAATATAACGGTTGCCCAGGTCGGCCCACAGGAGCGTCGAGACGAACACCGCCGCCAGGATGAGCGTCCCGCCCATGGTCGGCGTCCCGGCCTTGGCCAGATGGGTCCGCGGGCCGTCGTCGCGCACCGTCTGCCCGAGCTTGACGGCCGTGAGCTTGCGAATCATCGCCGGCCCGATCAGGAGGCAGATGACGAGCGCCGTGAGGATGCTCAGGATCCCGCGCAGCGTGAGGTAATGAAAGACGTTGAAGAACGAGTAGCTGCGCGTGAGCTGTTCGAACAGATATACCAGCACTTTAGGCCGTCTCCCGGTTCTCGTTGCGGCGCGCGGCCCCGCCGCGCTGAATGCCGGCGACGATACGCTCCATGCGCATGAGGCGCGAGCCCTTGACCAGTACGGTCATGTCGCCGTGCATGCAGTCTTGCAGCGCCTCGACCAGCGCCTCGTGGCTCGTGAAATGCCGGCCGCCCTGGCCGAAGGCGCGCACCGCGTGGCGCGCGAGCTCGCCGACCGCGAACAGCCGTTGGATGCCGATTCGGTGCGCGAGCTCGCCGACACGCCGGTGGATACCCTCG
>MFSY01000003.1:2225-16113 GCA_001785175.1 Candidatus Muproteobacteria bacterium RIFCSPHIGHO2_01_FULL_65_16
CGCTGACGCCCTCCTTGACCTCCAGCCGGCCGGGGGCGGGCTTGAGCCGCTCCAGCCCGCTGCGGATCTCCGGCAACGCGGCGCCGGCCGCGAGCGCGGTGGTGGTGGCCGCGAGTGCGTTCATGACGTTGTGTCGGCCCAGCAGTGATAGTCGCATATCAATTTCTCCGTGGTTGGTTATGAGACGGATGGCGCTGCCAGCTGCGTCCAGGGCGTAGCGCGCGCTGACATCGGCCGGATTATCGAGGCCGAAGCTCAGACACCGGTGCGGCGCGGCCAGGCGCCGCCACAGATCGCAATACGCGTCGTCGGCGTTGATCACCGCCACGCCGTCCTCGGTCAGGCCCGAGAAGATCTCGCCCTTGGCGCGCGCCACCTCCTCCACGCCGCCGAGCCCCTGGAGGTGCGCCTCGGCGGCGTTGATGACGAGGGCGATGGTGGGGCGCGCCAGGCGCGTCAGGTACTCGATCTCGCCGCGGTGGTTCATGCCCATCTCGATCACGGCGTGGCGGTCGCCGGCGCACATGCGCAGCAGCGTCAGCGGCACGCCGATGTCGTTGTTGAGATTGCCCTGCGTCACGCAACCGGGCCCGGCCCGGCCCAGGATCGCGCCGATCATGTCCTTGACCGTGGTCTTGCCGTTGCTGCCGGTGACCGCGACGACCGGGATGTCGAACTGCCGGCGCCAGAAGGCGGCGAGCGCGCCGAGCGCGCGCCGCGTGTCCGCGACCAGCAGGTGCGGCAGCGTCGTCTCGACCCGGCGTTCGAGCAGCGCACCGGCGGCGCCGGCGGCGCTCGCCTCGGCGAGGAAATTGTGGCCGTCGCCATTGGCCCCCCTGAGCGCCACGAACAACTCGCCCGCCTTGAGCGTGCGCGTGTCCGTGCCCACGCCGGTGAACTCGGCGTCCCGACCCGCGAGCGGCGCCTGCAACACGTCGGCGAGGGCGGCGAGCGACATCACGCCGCCTCCCCCAGCAGGCCGAGCACGGCGTCGCGGTCGCTGTAGGGCACGCGCTCGTCGCCGATCTGCTGATAGTCCTCGTGGCCCTTGCCGGCCACGAGCACGATGTCGGCGGCGCCGGCCTCGGCGAGGGCGGCGGCGATGGCGGCCCGGCGCCCGCGGATCACGCGCGCCGCGGCGCGCATGCCGGCGCGGATGTCGGCGATGATCCGCTCCGGCGGTTCGTGGCGCGGGTTGTCGTCGGTGAGCACGACGACATCGGCCAGGCGCTCGGCGATCCGGCCCATCTCGGGGCGCTTGCCGCGGTCGCGGTCGCCGCCGCAGCCGAAGACGCACCACAATTTTCCCGCGGCGTGCTCGCGCAGCGCAAGCAGGATCTTTTCCAGCGCGTCCGGGGTGTGCGCGTAATCCACGACCACGAGCGGCAGCCCGCGGGCGCCGCCGAAACGCTCGACGCGCCCGGGCACGGGCCGCGCCCGGCTCAGGCGCTGCGCCGCCTGCCGCACATCCATGCCCAACGCCAGCAGGGTGGCGAGCACGGCGAGCAGGTTATAGGCGTTGAAGCGCCCGTACAGCGGGCTTGCGAGCTCGCACGCGCCGGCGGGCGTGTCCACGCGCAGCCACAGCCCCTCGTGCGTCAGCCGGACCTCGCGCGCGCGCACGTCGCCGCCCTCCAGCCCGTAGCTCAGGGTCCGGACACGGCCGCCGATTCGCGCCAGCAGCCCGCGGCCGAAGTCGTCGTCCCGGTTGATCACGGCGTATTTCAGATCCGGCGCCTCGAACAGCCCCGCCTTGGAGGCGCCGTAGGCGTCCATATCGCCGTGATAGTCGAGATGATCGCGCGTGAGGTTGGTGAACACCGCCACCTGGAACGCCACCTTGTTCACCCGCCCCTGGTCGAGGGCGTGCGACGACACCTCCATGGCGACGTGGGTGGCGCGCCGGTCCAGGAATTCCTTGAGCAGCCGGTGCACCGTGACGGCGTCCGGCGTGGTGTGGATCGCGGCGTTGAGCGCGCCGGGAAAGCCGTAGCCGAGGGTGCCGATGACGGCGCAGCGGTACGCGTCGGGCGCGGGCTGCGGCATGTCCTCTTCTCCCTTCGAACCACCCTCACCCCGTCCCTCTCCCGGAGGGAGAGGGGGAGTCGGTTCGCTGATGCGGCCCATACCCAGTGCCTGCGCCAGCAGCTGGGTGCAGGTGGTCTTGCCGTTGGTGCCGGTGACACCGATCACGATCAGCGCGCGCGACGGCGCGCCGTGGAAGCGATCAGCGATCGTGCCGATGTGGCGCCGAAGGTCGCCGACCGCGAAGGCCGGCACCGGCGCCGCGCGCAGCGCGAAGCCGTCGCCCGCTTCGTACACGACCGCCGCCGCCCCGGAGGCGACCGCGTCGCCGATGAACTCGCGCCCGTCGGCGACCATGCCGGGCAGCGCCAGGAACAGATCGCCCGGCGCGACCGCGCGGCTGTCGAGCCCGAGGCCCCGCAGCGCGCGGTCGTCCGCGGCCGGCACCGCGACCAAGTCCCGCAGCAGCTCGCGCAGCCGGCGCACGGGGGCGGCCATCAGATGTTCCCTCCGGCGCGCGCCGTCAGCAGCCGCCCTTCCGGGCGCGGCGCGTCCGGCGCGATGTTCAGAATGCGCAGGGCGCCGGCCAGCACGCGGGCGAACACCGGCGCCGCGATCTCGCCGCCGAAGTAACCGCCGCGCCGGGGCTCATCCACCGTCACCACCATCACCAGGCGCGGATCCGTGGCCGGGGCGAAGCCGGCGAACCAGGCGACGTAGCGATCCTCCGCATAGCCCTGATCGGTAAGCTTGTGCACCGTGCCGGTCTTGCCGGCGACGCGGTAATCGGCGACGCGCGCCGCCACGCCCGTGCCCTGGCCGCCGACCGCGAGCTCGAGCATGGCGCGCACCTGGCGCGCGGCCTCGGGCGTGAGCGCCTGCTCCCCGTCCGCCGGCGACTCGCGCCGCAACAGCGTCAGCGGCAACACCACGCCGTCGTTGGCGAGCGCGAGGTAGGCGCGCGCGAGCTGCAGCGGCGTAACCGAGATGCCGTAACCGAACGACAGGCTGGCCCGATCTATCGGCGCCCAGTCGGACGGTGGGTGCAGCATACCGGCGGACTCGCCCGGAAGCTGGCTGCCCGTGGCGGCGCCGAAACCGACGCGCCGCAAGAGCTCCCACATGGTCTTTTTGCCGAGCGCGAGCGCGATCTTGGTCGCGCCGACGTTGCTGGATTTTTCGATCACCCGGGCGACCGAGAGCACCCCGAAATTGCGCGCGTCCTTGATGGTCTTCTGGCCGACCTGAATCGTGCCCGGGGTGGTGTCTATCAGGGTGCCGGCCGAGAATTTCCCGCTCTGGAGCGCGGCCGCGACGGTGAAGGGTTTGAGCGTCGAGCCCGGCTCGAACAGATCGGTCGCCGCGCGGTTGCGGAATATCTGGCTCTTGAGACTGGCGCGGTTGTTGGGATTGAAGTCGGGCTCGTTGACCAGCGCGAGCACCTCGCCGGTGCGCGCATCGAGCACCACGGCGGACCCGGCGCGCGCCGCGTGCGCCGCGATCGCCGCCTTGAGCTCGCGATACGCCAGATACTGGACGCGCCGGTCGAGACTGACGATCAGGTCCTTGCCCGGCGCCGGCAACACGATGCTCTCGGCGATCTCGACGGAATTCCCGTGCAGGTCCTTGAGCACGCGCTTGCTGCCGGGGACGGCGCGCAGCCAGGAATCGTACGCCAGCTCCAGGCCTTCCTGGCCCTGGTCGTCAATGTTGGTGAAGCCGAGCGCGTGGCCGGCGACGGCGCCGGCCGGATAATAGCGCCGATACTCCCGCAGCAGGCCCACGCCTTCGATCTTGAGCCCCGTGATGCGCTCGGCCAGCTCGGGGGTGACGTGCCGCCGCAGATACATGAATTCGCGCCCGGCGTGGCGCTCGACCAGTTGCTCGAATTCCTGCGCCCTGATTTCGAGGAGCGCCCCGAGCTGCGGCCAGCTCTTCCGCTCCTGCGCGAACGTGGCCGGATGGGCCCAGACCGAATCCACCGGGGTGCTGATCGCGAGCGGCACGCCGTTGCGATCCAGGATCATCCCGCGGTGCGAATTGTCCTTGACCACGCGCGTGTGCCGCATGCTGCCCTGGGCCTGCAGATAGTCGGAGCTCACGACTTGCAGATACACCGCGCGCGCCGCGAGCCCGCCCAGGCCCAGCACCAGCAGGCACAGCACCAGCCAGTTGCGGAAGGGATGCATGGGCGGATTCGGCCGCTGGCTCACGGCGCCGGCCCCGCCGGCGCGCGGATGACGACGATGCGCTCGGAGCCGGGCACATCCATGTGCAGGCGCGCGCGCGCCGTCGCCTCGACGCGGCGGTGCTGCGCCCAGGCGCCCTCCTCCAGCAGCAGCTTGCCCCATTCGATGTTCAGCTCGTCGCGCTCGGTCTGCAGCGTCTGCAGCTCGGCGAACAATATGCGGCTGTTATGGCGCAGCTCCACCACCGCGATGGACGAGACCAGCACTCCCAGGATCAGCACGGCGCCGCGGATGCTATGCATTGGGCGTCTCGGTGCGTTCGGCGACGCGCAGCACGGCGCTGCGCGCGCGCGGGTTGAGCCCGAGCTCGCGCGCGCCCGGGCGCACGGGCTTGCCGATGATCTTGAGGCGCACCCGGAAATGCGTCTGCCGCACCGGCAGGTCCGGCGGAAGCTCCGCGCCCCTGGCCTCGATGCGCAGGAAACGCTTGACCATGCGGTCCTCGAGCGAATGAAAGCTGATCACGGCGAGCCGGCCGCCGGGCGCGAGCACGGACACCGCCCGCGGCAGCGCCGCCTCGAGTTCTTCCAGCTCGCGGTTGATGTGGATGCGGATGGCCTGAAACGTGCGCGTGGCCGGATGCTGACCGACCTCGCGCGTGGGCACCGCGCGCGCGACGATCTCGGCCAACCGGCGTGTGGTGGCGACGGGGGCGATGGCGCGCTCGCGCACGACGGCGCGCGCGATGCGCCGGGCGAAGCGCTCCTCGCCGTATTCGCGGAGCACGCGCGCGATCTCGGCCTCGTCCGCGCGGACGATCCAGTGCGCGGCGGAGAAGCCCGACTCTGGGTCCATGCGCATGTCGAGGGGGGCGTCCTGGCGGAAGCTGAAACCGCGGCGGGGGTCGTCGAACTGCGGCGAGGAGACGCCGAGATCGAACAACACGCCGTCAACCCTCCCGCTCAAACCCTGGCCTTCAATCACCGTCTCCAGCATCGAGAATGGCCCTCGTGTAATCTGAAACCGCCCGTCGCCGGAAAATCTTGCGCGCGCCGCGGCGCAGGCCTCCGGGTCGCGATCCAGCGCCAGCAACCTCCCGTCCGGGCCCAGCCGCCGCAAGATCTCCGCGGCGTGTCCGCCGCGCCCGTAGGTCGCATCTACGTAGACGCCGTCGCCGCGCACGTTCAACGCCTGCAACACCTCTTCCAGCAGGACGGGGGCGTGCCTGTATTCCTCCACACCGCCGCCTACAGGGACAACGACTCCAGGTCCGGAGGCAGCTTGCCCTCCTCCTCTCCCACCATCAGCCATTCCGCGCGGCGCGCGTTCCAGGCGTCCTCGTTCCAGATCTCAAACTTGTTTCCCTGTCCGATCAGCACCACCGCCTTCAGCAGGTTGGCGAACTCGCGCAGCGGCGGCGGCAACAGGATTCGACCGTTGGCGTCGAGCTCGCATTCCGTGGCATGACCGATCAGCAGCCGCTGCAGACGCCGCGCCTGCTTGTTGAATCCGGGCAGGCGCACCAGCTTGCGCTCGATCTCCTCCCAGTCCGGCAGCGGATAGAGCAACAGGCAGTGGTCGCGATCCACGGTCAGCACCATCTGGCCGTTGCAATGCCGCACGAGCCCATCGCGGTAACGCGTCGGGATCGCCAGCCGGCCCTTGCTGTCCAGATTCAGCGCATTTACGCCACGAAACATTTATTCCCTCTTTTACCCGCCCTATTCCACAATTTTCCACAATTTCCCACTTGATCACACTATAGATAGCATCAGCAAGCAGTGTCAAGGAAAAATCGGTACCCAAGAGGGAATTTCTCCTTTTCAAGACAGCGAGTTAGATAGACAAGTTGGAACGGCGAGGGGCCATGCCGCGACGAGGCTGGAATCAGCCGCTAAAACCGGTAGGTTACAACCAATAAACTCGACCAATATGTGTAGGAAAAACAAAAAATTATATGATCAACTTAATGTAAGAAAAAAAACGAGTCGGCCGGTAAGCCGGGTTCTGTCGTGGACAGCCATTCATCTGGGACGCGCGTCGCCGCGCGCCTCAAGCAGCCTACCCGGGAACGACGCGGGCACACGCCAATGTTCCCCTATTCGGCCTTGCTCCAGGTGGGGTTTGCCGTGCCGCGGCTGTTGCCAACCGCGCGGTGCGCTCTTACCGCACCATTTCACCCTTACCGGTCCTTGCGGACTTAGGCGGTATATTTTCTGTGGCACTTTCCATGGACTCGCGTCCTCCAGGCGTTACCTGGCACCCTGCCCAATGGAGCCCGGACTTTCCTCCCCGCACCTATCTCCCTGAGCCGTCCGTGAAACCAGAGCGATGTCTCTTCGAGGAGACGGCGCCACGGTCCGAGACAACGACTCAGAAAGATAGATGCGGGGCGGCTGTCTGGCCGACTCAAAAGCATTATACCAGTGAAATGGAGGAATGTTCCCGCGGCCCTGGTGTCGCCATTCGCCCGCCGGCTGATGATTATGGACACCGCCCATCGAACTCACCGCAGAGGCGCAGAAACGCGGAGAAAAATCCTTATTGTCTCAATAACTCCGCGCCTCTGCGTCTCCGCGGTGAAAATCATCCTTTCAGCAATTTTTCGAGGTTCCCTCAACGGCGCCGCTCACGCTGATGTTCTTTTTCTCTGTGCTGCCTGCCGGCCAGAAAGAAAAACAGGCCCGGCAGGGCCGCCACCAGCCCGAGCAGGCCGTAGATCAGGGACATGGACAGGACCTGGGTCTTGTCGGCGCCGATCAGGACGAACAAACCGATAAAACCGCCCTCGCGCACGCCCCAGCCGGCGAGCGAGACCGGAATTACCATCAGCATGAACACCGGCGGCACGATGACAAGAAACGCCGGCAGGTCGTAGGCGAGACCCACGCCCCGGCCGACGAAATAGACCGACAGCACCAGAACAAAATGAATTGCGACGGCGAGCGCCGTATGGAAGGCGATGGCGCTTCTGGTCTTGTAGAGCGTCCTGATCCGCGCGGAAAATTCGTGGAGGTGTTTGAGCACGAGATAGCGGTCCAGGCGCCGGATCCGCCCGGCCGCGGCGAACGTGACAACGCCCGCGAGCCCGAACACGGCTATGGCGTTGATGAGCAGGAAGACCGGGCGCGGGAGCAGCCCCGGATACGCGAGATTGGCGATCAGGTTGAGCACCAACAGCCCGACCAGCCCGACAACCCGGTCCAGCAGCACGCCGTAGAACGCCTCCTTGTTGCCGCGCCCGAGACGACCCGCCTCCAGTACCCGGAAGGCGTCGCCGCCGATGCTTGTCGGCAGCACCTGATTGAAATACGCCGCCTTCAGATAGGACTTGAAATAAAAGGCCGGGCCGTGCCCGAAATCCAGCGCCTGCATGACCAGATACCAGCGGTAAGAAGCCGTTACGGTCGCCAGCAGATTAAGGATCAGGGCCGGCAGCAGATACCATGGATCCACCTGCCGTATGACCCGTCCGAGATCGTAAACGCCGATGGACCGGAAAATCAGGACAAAACAAAGCGCCGTGATCCCCAGCTTGAGAAGCAGCTTCATTGTTGTTTTTTTCTCCGCGGTGCCGGTGGTTTTGCTCCGGCGCCGGCCAGCGCCAGCGCCCGGTCATAGAGCAGATTCTTTTTGCGCCCGGTGATGCCGGCGGCGAGCGCGGCGGCGCGGCTGATCGGCAGTTCGGCCATCAGGAGCTGCAATATCCTTTCGGCCTCGGCGTCGCCTGCGCGCGCGTCCTCGGCCGGAGCGCCGTGAACCAGGACGACGATCTCGCCGCGCTGCTGATTCGGATCGGATCGCGCCCAGTCGTGCAGCTCCGCGAGCGTCCCGGCGCGGACGGTCTCAAACTGCTTGGTGAGCTCGCGCGCGAACACCGCCGGGCGTTCGGCGCCGAAGACGGAGGCCATGTCCGCGAGACTCTCGACGATGCGGTGTGGAACCTCGTAAAAGACGAGCGTGCGCGGCTCGCCGTGCACGCCCGCGAAAAGGGCGCGGCGCGCGGCCGCTTTCGCCGGCGGGAACCCTTCGAACGCGAACCGGTCCGAAGGCAGGCCCGCGACGGAAAGCGCGGCGACGGCGGCGCACGCCCCGGGCACGGGAACGACATCCACGCCGGCGGCGCGCGCCGCGCGCACCAGGCGGAAGCCGGGATCGCTCACCAGCGGCGTGCCGGCGTCGCTGATCAGGGCGATGGATTTGCCCGAGCGCAGGAGCTCGATCAGCCGCGGGATCTGCTCGCGCTCGTTGTGCTCGTGGACCGCTGCCGTCCCGGTCGTGACGCCGAAATGGCGCAACAGCCCGGCGCTGTGGCGCGTGTCCTCGGCGGCGATCAGATCCACGGAGGACAACACGCGGACGGCCCGTGGCGTCATGTCCTCGAGATTGCCGATCGGCGTCGCCACGACATAGAGCACCGCGCGATTTGACACCCGTCCTCCCCGGTCCGATACTTTCGCTGCCATTATAAACGGGATTGCAAAATGTTACTGAGATCGCGCCGCGCCGCCGGGGCGCTGCTGCTGATCGCCGTCGCGCTCGCCGGGTGCGAGACCGCGCGCTTCGCGGCGCCGACGCTCGAGCCGGCCAGCACCGAGATCGCCGAGAGGGCCGAACTCGCCGGCGAGTACGTACTGGCCGCGCGCGAATACGAGCGTCTGGCCGAGACCGCGCGGGCGCCGCAAAAACAGGGCCTGCTGTTGCGCGCCGCGGACAACCTGCTCAAGGGCGGTCAGCTGCACAAGGCGCGCGAGGTCATCGCGACGATCGTCACCGCCGGCCTCGATCCCGCCGTCAACGCCCGCAAGCGCATCCTGGAGGCGCGCCTGGCCGCGCTCGAGGGCGAACCGGAAAAAGCCATCCGGCAATTGGACGGCGTCCAGCGCATGCGCCGTCTCGACCCCTCGCTGCTGGCCGAGATCCACCAGGCGCGCGCCCAGGCGGAGCTGGCGCTGGACAACCCCGCCGGCGCGCTGCGCAACCTCATCACGCGCGAGCAGTACATCGTGGGCAAGGAGGCGGTGGCCGCGAACCGGGCGCAGGTCTGGAACATCCTCGACTCCCTGAGCCGCACGCGGCTCAAGACCGAGCTCAACGCCACCCGCGACCCGGCGCTCTCCGGCTGGCTCGAGCTCGCGCTCGTCGCCGTTGAGAACGCGGGCAAACCCGACGCGCTCGAAGACGCGCTCGCGCGCTGGAGGAAGGCGTATCCGAATCATCCCGCGGGCGAATCCCGCCCGACGGCCTTCGCCGGCCGGGCCCCGCGCCTGATCGGGCGCATCCAGCGCATCGCGTTGCTGCTGCCGCTGACGTCGGGCTACAAGCACGCGGCGGCGGCGGTGCGCGACGGCTTCCTCGCCATGGACGCCGCCAACCGCGACCCCGACAAGCCCAAGGTGCAGGTCTACGACATCGGCGCCGATCCGGCGCAGGCCCCGGCGTTCTATGCCCAGGCGGTGAACGACGGCGCCCAGGTGATCGTCGGCCCGCTGGGGCGCGAGGCGACGGACAGCGTCGTGCGCAAGGCCGATCTCGGCGTCCCGACGCTGCTGCTCAGCCACGCGGAGGAAGGTGACGCCACCGGCTACCTGATCCAGTTCGGCCTGCCGCCGGAGCAGGAGGCGCGCCAGGCCGCCGAGCGCGCCTACCTCGACGGCCACCGGCGCGCGGCGGTGCTGTATCCGCTGACCTCGTGGGGCGAGCGCATGATGCTGGCCTTCACCGGCCACTGGCAGCGCCTGGGCGGGGTCGTGCTCGCCAGCCAGTCTTATCTCGAGGAACAGAACGACTTCTCCGAGCCGATCCGGCTCCTGCTCAACATCGTCCAGAGCGAGGAGCGCAAGGCGCTGCTGGAGGCGCAGCTCCGGCAGCGGCTGCAATTCGAGCCGCGCCCGCGCCAGGACATTGATTTCATCTTCCTCGCCGCGGACGCCAGGCGCGGGCGGCTGATCAAGCCCCAGATCAACTACAATCGCGCCGCGCGCGTGCCGGTCTACGCCACCTCGCACATCTACGCCGGCAAGAGCGACCCGGCGCACGACGCCGATCTCGACGGCGTGCTGTTCGGCGACATGCCGTGGATGCTGGTGGGCGAGGGCAAGATCGCCGAGCTGCGGCGCAGCCTGCAGCGTGACTGGCCGCACGCCTACACCGACCTCGACCGGCTGTTCGCGCTCGGCATGGATTCCTACGCCATCCTGCCGCACCTGAACCGCATCCGCCAGGAGAGCGCGGCGCGCTTCAGCGGCGTGACGAGCGGCCTGCGCCTCGACCGCGACGGCCGCCTGCAGCGGCAGTTGTTGTGGGCCCGCTTCCGCAGGGGCGTGCCGCGGCTGCTGGACGGCATCCTCAAACCGGGCGGCCGGCTGGAAGTCGAGCTCGGGCCGGAAGGATAGGGTGCCGGCGGACGACCCGGTCAACCTGAGCCACGGCCGCCAGGCCGAGGACCTGGCCCGCCGCCACCTGGGACGGAACGGGCTCAAGTTCCTCCAGTCCAACTACCGCTGCCCGTTCGGCGAGATTGATCTCGTCATGCTGGACGGCGACACGATCGTGTTCGTCGAGGTGCGCTACCGCGCACGCGCCGATTTCGGCGCGCCGGCGGAGACGGTTGACGCCCGCAAGCAGGGACGGCTGCGCGCCACCGCCGCGCACTTCCTGCAGCGCGAACGCTGGGCCTCCAAGAAACCGTGCCGTTTTGATATTGTAGCGGTGACCGGCGCCGGGACCGACAGCCTGCGCTGGCTGCAAAACGCTTTCTGAACAAGGAAATCACCATGGCGAAGAACAATCTCCAGGTTACGGACAAGGAATCCCTGGTCACGCGCGTGCGGCACCACTTCCAGGAGAGCATCGTGACGACGCGCAACTCCATGGAGGAGCTCGCCCCCGCCGTCACCACGGCCGCCATGCACATGGTCCAGGCGCTGCTCGCCGACCGCAAGATCCTCGCGTGCGGCAACGGCGGCTCGGCCGCCGACGCGCAGCACTTCTCGGCCGAGCTCCTGAACCGCTTCGAGCGCGAGCGCCCGTCGCTGGCCGCCATCGCCCTGACCACCGATACCTCGACGCTGACCTCGATCGCCAACGACTATCACTTCGACGACATCTTCGCCAAGCAGGTGCGGGCGCTGGGACGGACCGGCGACATCCTGCTCGGCATCACCACCTCGGGCAACTCGCGCAACGTCGTGCGCGCGGTGCAGGCCGCGCACGAGCGCAACATGATCTGCATCGCCCTGAACGGGCGCGACGGCGGCGAGTTAACGACGGTGCTGAGCGGCAACGACGTCAACATCTGCGTGCACGCCCCCTCCACGGCGCGCATCCAGGAGGTGCACGGCATCATCATCCATTGCCTGTGCGATCTCATAGATTTCCAGTTGCTGGGGCAGGGGTAGATGGCCCGCCGCCACTGGCCGCTCCCGCTGCTGCTGCTCGGCACGACCGCGCTCCATGGCTGCGCGCCGCTGGTGGTCGCCGGCGGCGCCACGGCGGTGATCGCGGCCCAGGACCGGCGCACCGTCGGCTCGTTCATTGACGACGAGACGATCGAATGGAAGGCCGTGACCGCCATCAACGCGGTCGAGTCGCTCAAGAAGGAAGTGCACATCAACGTCACCAGCGTGAACGGCACGGCGCTGCTGACGGGCGAGGCGCCGACGATCGAGCTGCGCGACGGCGTGCTCACCCAGGTCAGGGGCGTGCCGGGCGTGCGCCGCACCGTCAACGAGATCCGCATCGGTCCGCCGTCCACGCTCGCCGACCGCAGCAACGACTCCTGGCTGACCGGCAAGATCAAGACCAGGCTCGTGGGCGTGGAGAATCTGCAATCCGCGCAGATCAAGGTGGTCACGGAGAACGCGGTCGTCTACCTCATGGGTCTGGTGAAAAAAGACGAGGCGGAGTCAGCGACCGAGGCCGCGCGCCAGGTGGGCGGGGTGCAGCGCGTGGTGAAGCTCTTCGAGTACCTTGATTGACCGCCGTGGAGACCAAGGTCGTCACCGACCCCGGCCGGGAGCTGGCGGCGCGGATCGCGCGGCTGCCGCGCCCGATCGTCTTCACCAACGGCTGCTTTGACATCCTCCATCGCGGCCACGTGACCTACCTGGAAGAGGCCGCGCGCCTCGGCCGGAGCCTGGTCGTCGGCGTCAACAGCGACGTCTCGGTCGGACGCCTCGACAAGGGATCGGGCCGCCCGTTCAACGCGCTCGAAGACCGCATGGCCGTGCTCGCCGCGCTCGCGAGCGTGACGCTGGTGGTTCCGTTCGACGAAGACACGCCGCTCGCACTGATCAAGGCCGTGCGGCCGGACCACCTGGCCAAGGGCGGCGACTGGGCGCCGGACAAGATCGTCGGCGCCGAATTCGTGCGCGCCCACGGCGGCGCGGTGCACTCCATCCCCTTCCGCTACCAGCGCTCGACCACGGACCTGATCCGGCGCATCCGCTCATCACATGACAGGACGAACGAGCGCAGCGAGTAGGGCTTCCTTATCATGACAAGACGAACGAGCGACGCGAGTAGGGCATCCGTTACGACCGAGCTTCCGCGCCGCTTTCGCGCGCGGCTGGATGAGATCGCGGGCGCCGAAAACGTCGTGACCGATCCCGCCGAGCGCTGGGTCTACGGCTACGACAACTCGCGCCGGCACCACCCGCCGGACGCGGTCGTCTACGCCACGAGCCACGAGCAGGTGGCGGGCGTCGTGCGCGCCTGCAACGAGCACGAGGTGGCGCTCGTCGCGCGCGGGCGCGGGACCAACACCACCGGCGCCGCCGTCCCGGTCCGCGGCGGGGTCGTGCTGTCGTTCGAGCGCATGGACCGGATCGTCGCGCTCGATCCGGAAAACCGCGCGCTGCGCGCCGAGCCGGGCGCGCTCAATCAGGCGGTGCAGGACGCGGCGGCCGGGCACGGCCTGTTCTGGCCGCCCGATCCGACCAGCGCCGCCTACTGCACCGTGGGCGGCAACATCGCCCTCAACGCCGGCGGGCCGCGCGCGCTGAAGTACGGCGCGACGCGCGAAAACGTCCTGGGTCTCAGCGCCGTCACCGGCGCCGGCGCGACGATCCGCACCGGCGTTTACACGACCAAGGGCGTCGTCGGTTACGACCTCACGCGCCTCATCATCGGCGCGGAAGGCACGCTCGCCGTCGTCACCGAGGCCACGCTCAAGCTCACGCCGCTGCCCGAGGCGCGGCGCACGCTCCAGGCCGTCTATGGCGGCGTGCGCGCGGCCGCGGCCGCGGTGACGCGCATCATGGCGCAGCCGGTCACGCCGTGCGCGCTCGAGTTCATGGACGGCGCCGCGATCGAGATGATCCGCGATCACTCGAAGGCCGAGCTACCGCGCGGGGCCGGGGCGCTGCTGCTGATCGAGGTGGACGGCCAGGAGGCGGGCATGGGCGCGGCGGTGGCGGCGGTCTCGAAGGCCGCGCGCGGTGACGGGCTGCTCGACCTGGTGGCCGCGGCCACCGACGCCGAGGCCGCGGCGCTCTGGGCCACGCGCCGGGCGCTGTCGCCGGCGCTGCGCACCATCGCGCCGAACAAGCTCAACGAGGACGTCGTGGTGCCGGTCTCGCGCATCCCCGATCTCATCGCCGGCCTCGACGCCCTGAGCCGCGAGTATGGCATCCCGATCGTCAACTTCGGCCACGCCGGCAACGGCAACATCC
>MFSY01000004.1:0-13843 GCA_001785175.1 Candidatus Muproteobacteria bacterium RIFCSPHIGHO2_01_FULL_65_16
TCGGCGCGCTGTTCCGGTGTCAGCCGCCCGTGCGTGGTCGTGGCCGGATGCGTGATCGTGGTCCTGGTGTCGCCGAGGTTGGCGGTGATGGATATGAGCCGGACCGAATCAATCAGCCGCCAGGCCGCGTCTCTGCCGTCCACCTCGAAGGAGACAATGCCGCCGAAGCCGGACTGCTGTTTTTTCGCCAGCTCGTGCTGCGGGTGCGACGGCAGCCCCGGGTAAAACACGCGCTGCACGCGCGGCTGTTTTTCCAGCCACTGCGCGAGGGTGAGCGCATTTTCGCTGTGCGCCCGCATGCGCACGGGCAGCGTCTCCAGTCCTTTCAGGAATACCCAGGCATTGAACGGGCTCAGGGACGGACCGCAGGTGCGCAGGAAGCTGAAGATCTCTTTCCCCACCAGCTCGGCGTCGCCGATGACGGCGCCGCCGACGCAGCGGCCCTGGCCGTCGAGGTACTTGGTGGCGGAGTGGATGACGAGATCGGCGCCGAGCTTCAGGGGCAACTGCTGCACCGGGGTACAGAAGACGTTGTCCACCGCCAGCAGGCACTTGCGGGCGCGCGCGAGCTTGCTCAAGCGCGCGATGTCGGCGATCTCGGTCAGCGGGTTCGAGGGCGTCTCCAGGAACAACAGCTTCGTGTTCGGCCTGATCGCCCGCTCCCACGCGGCGTAATCGGTCAGCGAGACGTAGGTCGTCTCGACGCCGAACTTGGCCAGGTAGTTGTTGAACAGCATCACCGTGCTGCCGAAGATGTTGCGCGACGCGACCAGGTGATCGCCGCTCTTCAGCAGCGTGAGGCAGGTCGTGAGGATCGCGGCCATGCCGGAGGCGGTGGCGATGCAGCGCGCGCCGCCCTCGAGCGCCGCCAGGCGCTCCTCGAAGGCGCGCACCGTGGGATTGGTGAAGCGCGAATAGATGTTGCCCGGCTGCGCGCCCGAGAACCGCGCCGCCGCCTCGGCGGCATTTTTAAAAATGTAGCTGGAGGTGGCGAAGATCGGCTCGGAGTTCTCGCCCTCGTTCGTGCGATGCTGCCCCGCGCGCACCGCGCGCGTATCGAAGGCCCAGTCGTTATTGTCGTCGGTCATACCCGCTCCTTATCGCTAACCAGAACTACTCAACGCGAAGACGCAAAGGCGCAAAGGGCCGCAGAGTCTGTAGAAAAAATTCCAAACCCCTCTTTGCGCCCCGGCGCCTTTGCGTTGAGTTTTTCGGCAGGCCGGTCGGCGGTAAAAACGAAAAAAGCCGCAAATGCGGCCGGAAGCGAAGTTATCTCGCTTTAGCGGCATTTGTACCGCGCCCGCAAGCTGAAGCTCAAATCGGCGCCAAGTGCTAAAATCTATCCGTCCCTCGACACGGTGTCAACGCCAAGAAGGCGCGCGGCGCGCGGACCGGCGCGCGAAACATGCTGACCGGAGGGCCGCCGCGCGCGGCGGGGCCGGGTAAAATGACTACGGTACGGAAAATATTTAAGGAGTATCTGTCATGCTGAAACGAGCCTGTCTCACGGCGCTGCTGCTTGCGCTTGCCGCCACCCCCGCTGTCTTCGCCAGAGGCGGCGGAGGACCCGGCGGCGGGCACGGGGGCGGCAAGGGCGGCGCCCACATGAGCGCCCCGGGCGCGGCCAACACCAACGCCCAGTCCCTGCCCGGCTCCACCCGGGGCCAGGACCGGGCGCAGGAGCGCATGAGCGACCAGGGCCTGGCGCATCAGAAATCCGGAAAGAAGAAGGATGGCGCCGCGGGCGCCGGATTGCCGCTCCCGCCGGTTCCCAAGAAGCTCGCGCCGCCGAAACCGCCGCTGCCGTAATTCCGCGGCATGGACGCCGAGCCGCGCGTGGTACCGCAGCTATCAGCGATCTGTTGCCCCGCCGACAGCTGATAGCTGATAGCTTCTTTACTTATCGCGAAACGTCAGCACCTCGGCATCTCTCTACCGCCCGACTTGGTAGATGACGGGCCGATAGCGCGGTGGGGGAATAGGCTTGCCAGCCTCTTTCGCCGCCTCGATCCAAGCGGCTTTGGCGCGCTCGACTTCCCGCAACGCTTCCTCGGGAGTCGCCCCGAAGGCCGAACAGGAGTCGAGGTCGGGGATATCGGCGATGTAACCCCCGTCTTCCTCGCTGTAAAAGATATTGATGTGGTATTCCTTCATGACTCCTAGTTTAGCTTCAAACCGTGTCGCTCGACCAGCCGCAGGAATTGGCGGATTTGATATGGCTTGGCCTGGCCTCCAACATCCTGCAGGTTCACCTGCTCGGGAATCCCAGGGTGCGCGAAGATATGGTGGCTGCCTGTAACGCGCAGTAACCGAAATCCTAAGCCCTCCACCAACTTGACCATGTCGCGAAACGACACGTTTTGCAACGCGCCTCGGGCCAGGCGCTGAAATAGCCGTTCGCGGTTCATAAATCAATTCAGATCGGCTCGGAAAGGGTTAGCCCCGCAAGACATCGAGCGGGGCCAGAAGAAGAGCGGGGGCGGCTGAATCAACGCGGAAACGTCAGCACCTCGGCGTAGGCCACCTCGTTCGTCATCGCGCCCTGCCGTCTGGTCTTGGCCGCGTCGCAGCGGATGCTCTCGATGCGGTCGAGGTAGTCGCGGCTCACGTCGCCGGTGACGTACACGCCGTCGAAGCACGAGGCGTCGAAGCGGCTGATCTTAGGATTGCCCTCGCGCGCGGCCTCGATCAGATCGGGCAGGTCCTGATAGATCAGGCGGTCGGCGCCGATCTCGCGCGCCACCTCGTCCACGCTGCGGCCGTTGGCGACCAGCTCCTGCGCCGAGGGCATGTCTATGCCGTAGACGTTGGGGTAGCGCACCGGCGGCGCCGCCGAGGCGAAGTAGACCTTGCGCGCGCCGGCCTCGCGCGCCATCTGGATGATCTGCCTTGAGGTCGTGCCGCGGACGATGGAGTCGTCCACGAGCAGCACGTTCTTGTCGCGGAACTCGAGATCAATGGCGTTCAGCTTCTGGCGCACCGACTTCTTGCGCTCGGCGTGGCCGGGCATGATGAAGGTCCGCCCGATGTAGCGGTTCTTGATGAAGCCCTCGCGGTACTTGATGTTGAGCTCGTGGGACATCTGCAACGCCGCGGTGCGCGAGGTGTCCGGGATCGGGATCACGACCTCGATGTCGTGGTCCGGCCACTCGCGCTTGATCTTGTGGGCCAGGCGCTCGCCCATGCGCAGCCGGGTCTTGTGCACGGCGATGCCGTCAATGATCGAGTCCGGCCGCGCCAGGTAGACATATTCGAAGATGCATGGCGCGTTCAGCGGATTGTCGGCGCACTGGCGCGCGTGCACCTCGCCGTTGAGGTCAATGCAGATCGCCTCGCCGGGCCCGACATCGCGCACCAGCTCATACCCCGATACATCCAGCGCCACGGACTCGGAGGCGAACATGTGCTCCGGCCCTTGATCGGTCTCGCGCCGGCCGTACACCAGCGGGCGGATGCCGTAAGGGTCGCGGAAGGCGAGGATGCCGAAGCCGGCGATCAACGCGGTCACGGCGTAGGCGCCCTTCACCCGCCGGTGCACGGCCGCGACGGCGCGGAAGAGCTGCTCGGGCGTGAGCCGGAGCTTCGCCACCGCCTGCAACTCATGGGCGAAAACATTGAGCAGGATCTCGGAGTCGGAATCGGTGTTGATGTGGCGCAGGTCCTCGCGGAACAACTCGTCCTTGAGCTGCTCGGCGTTGGTCAGATTGCCGTTGTGCGCCAGCGCCAGCCCGAAGGGGGAATTGACATAAAACGGCTGGGCCTCCGCGGGTGAATCGCAACCGGCCGTGGGATAGCGCACGTGGCCGATGCCCGTGTTGCCCTTGAGGCCGAGCATGTGGCGCTGCAGGAACACGTCGCGCACCAGGCCGTTGTCCTTGCGCAGGTAGATGCGGCCGCCGTCGCTCGTGAGGATACCGGCGGCGTCCTGGCCGCGGTGTTGCAGCACCGTCAGGCCGTCATAGAGCGCCTGATTGGCCTGACCCTTCGCCAGAATGCCGATGATGCCGCACATGTGAGAAACGTCAGCGGTTAAAGTCCAAGTCTAGCCGTAGCGGATATGGCGGGCAACATCCCGCGGGAGATAGTCGCTGACGTAGCCCGCCAGCGACTCGAAAACCGGGGCCAGCACGGCCTCGCGCCACCACGGCCGCTGCGGCGCCGCGGTGAGCCCGCCCAGAAGAAAAATGATCACGATCAGCACCACGCCGCGGGCGGCGCCGATCAACCCCCCGAGCACGAGATTGGGCAGCTTGAACGAGCGCCGCGCCGAGACCATGCGGTGGACCATGAACGTGGCGATCAGGCCGACGACGAACACCAGCACGAACACCGCCACGAAGCCCGCCACCAGGCGCAGCGCGGGATCGCCGAGCCACTCGTCGAACAATCCGGCCGCGTCGTCGGCGAACAACCAGGCGATCGCGCTCGCCAGCACCCAGGTCACGAGCGACATCGCCTCGCGCGCGAAGCCGCGCAGCGCGCCGATGACGGCGAAGGCCGCGAACACCGCGACGATGATGAAATCGAAACTGGTCATTCTGCGGTCGGACCGGCGGCGCTCACGGATAGGCCAATACCACCCCTTGCACTCCGACCTCCTGCTGGATCCGCGCCTGCGCCTTCAGCGCCAGGGGCCTGTCGTGGAACGGTCCCACGCGCAGCCGCACCGCCTTGGCGCCGCCGTCGAGCGTGACGTTATCCGCGCTGACCTTGTGCCCCTGGGCCTTCAGCTTCTCCTCCAGACGCGCGGCGTTGTCGGCGTTGGAGAAGGTGCCGACCTGCACCACCCAGCCCTTGTCCGGTTTCGCGGCGGCCTTTTCCACCGCGGGCCCGGCCGGGGATTTGCCCTGCGGCTTCTGCTCCCGGGCGGCCTTCCGGCCCTCGTCCGCGGCGCGCTTGGCGCCCGCGACCGGCACTTTCGTGGAATCCGGTTCCACCGCGCCGGCGGCCTTGTCCTTCGTCGCGGGTCCCGGCACGGACGAGATCACGATCCTGGTCTCGCCCGCCTCGGTCTTCGCGGGCATGGCCGTGACCGCCTTCGGGTCCACCGGCGGCGCGCGCTCGTCCAGGATCATGGGCACGAAAATCACCGCGAGCGACACCACGATGATCGCGCCGACGATGCGATGCTTGGGATTGAATTCCGCGCTGGGTTGGTCTTTATCCGCCATGGGCCGTGCCTCGACCAAGGCGGGATAGTATATCACCGACGGTATGGAAGGAGCCAAACACCACCACCCGGTCGCGCGCGTCGGCGTCGCGGCAGGCGGCGTCATAGGCGCCGATGACGTCGGCGTGCGCCAGCACCGGCGCGGTGACGCCGGCCCGGGCGAGGGCCGCGGCGATTTCGTCGGCCGTGGCGCCGCGCGGCGTGTGCAGCGTGGCGACATACCAGCGGTCAACGACGCCCTCCATGGCGCGCGCGCTGGCGGCGATGTCCTTGTCCTTGAGCATCCCGAACACCGCCAGGGTCTTTCCGCCCGCCGGTTGTTGCCGCAGCGTGGCGGCGAGCGCCCGCACCGCGTCGGGATTGTGCGCGACATCGAGCACGCGCACGGGCGCCCCCGGCAACACCTGAAACCGCCCCGCGATCGCGGCGTTGAGCAGGCCGGCGCGGATGTGCGCCTGGCTGAGCGGAAATCGCCCGGACAGCAGCTCCAGCGCCGTCACGGCGCAGGCGGCGTTGCGCAGCTGATAGTCCCCGCGCAGGGCCGGATACGGAAGCCCGGCGCGCACGCGGCTCCCGTGGCGCCAGGTCCAGCCGTCCGCGCCGCGCTCGATGAAGAAATCGCGGTCGAGCAGCAGCAGGTCCGCGCCCACGGCGGCGGCCGTTGCGGCGATGCTCGCCGGCGGCGCGGGATCGCCGCAGATCGCCGGCCGCCCGGCGCGGAAGACGCCGGCCTTCTCGCGTCCGATGGACTCGCGATCGGGCCCGAGCCAGCTGGTGTGGTCTATGCCGATGGAGGTCACGATGGCGGCGTCGGCGTCAATGCCGTTGACCGCGTCCAGCCGCCCGCCCAGGCCGACCTCGAGCGCGGCGACCTCGGTCCCGACCGCGCGGAAAAGATCGAACGCGGCCAGCGTGCCGAATTCGAAATAGGTCAGCGGCGTCGCCCCGCGCGCGGCCTCGACGCGCGCGAACGCGTCGCACAGCTCCGCGTCCGTGGCCGCGCGGCCGTCGAGGCGCACGCGCTCGTTGTAGCGGACGAGGTGCGGCGAGGTGTAGGCGCCGACCTTGTAGCCGGCGGCGCGCAGGCAGGCCTCGAGCATGGCCACGGTCGAGCCCTTGCCGTTGGTGCCGGCGACGGTGACGGCGCAAAAACCGGGGCGCCGCAGGTCCATCTGCTCCAGCACTGCGTGCACCCGCTCCAGGCCGAGCTCCATCGTGCGCGGATAGACGCCCTCGATCCACGCGAGCCACTCAGAAAGCGTTCGCGTATTCAGACCTGGAGAAATTGAAGGGAGCCTCGAAAAATTACTGAAAGCATGGTTTTCACCACAGAGAACGCAGAGTACGCAGAGAAAAACTGTTTTTGTTCCAATAACTCCGCGCCTATGCGTCTCCGCGGTGAGCCGATGTTCCGTCAAGAAAACGGGTTTTTTAGATATTCCTTGTCGTTCAAGAAGATTCGGCGAAGCCTGATTCGGATCCGGCCTCGGTGGTCGCGCGCGCGGCGGCGGGTTCCGGCCGGCGCGTCAGCATCGCCAGCTGCGAGGCGATCTTGTCGCGCATCTCGCGCCGGTCGAGGATCATGTCAATCGCGCCGTGCTCGATCAGGAACTCGGAGCGCTGGAACCCCTCGGGCAGTTTCTCGCGCACCGTCTGTTCGATCACGCGCGGACCGGCGAAGCCGATGAGCGCCCTGGGCTCGGCGATGACGAGGTCGCCGAGCATGGCGAGGCTCGCGGACACGCCGCCCATGGTGGGATCGGTGAGCACGGAGATATACGGGACGCCGCTCTCGCCCAGGCGCGTGAGCGCGGCCGCGGTCTTGGACATCTGCATGAGCGACAGCAGCGCCTCCTGCATGCGCGCGCCGCCGCTGGCCGAGAAACAGACCAGCGGGATTTTCTTCTCCAGGCAGGTGTTCACCCCGCGCACGAAGCGCTCGCCCACGACCGAGCCCATGGAGCCGCCCATGAAGGTGAATTCAAACGCCGCCGCGACCAGCGGCAGGCCCTTGAGCGCGCCCTCCACGACGACCAGCGCGTCCATCTCGCCGGTCGCCTGCTGCGCCTCGGCGAGGCGGTCCTTGTACTTTTTGGTGTCCTTGAACTTGAGCGGATCCAGCGGCCGGAGATTGGCGCCGATCTCGTGCCGCGGCTCGGGATCGAGAAACACGTCGAGGCGCCGGCGGGCGCCGATGCGCATGTGGTGCTGGCATTTGGGGCAGACTTCCAGATTGCTTTCGATCTCGGCGCCGTAAAGCACGGCGTTGCACGCCGGGCACTTCTTCCATAGGCCCTCGGGGACGGCCTTCTTGGCGCCCTGGCTCTTTATCTTCGGCGGCAGTAGCTTGTCAAACCACGAACTCATCGGCTGGCTCCGGAGGCTTGCATCTGGGGTGCGGTCCCGTCCATGGCGGCGCGCAGTTGCGCCAGGAACCGCGGCACTTCGGTCAGTATCTTATCAGGTTGCGCGGCCGATTCCTCCATGCGCCGGACGATGGCGCTGCCCACGATCACCGCGTCCGCGACCGCGGCCACCGCCGCGGCGGCCTCGGGGCCGCTGACGCCGAACCCGACGCCGAGCGGCAGGTCCGTGTGGCGGCGGATCTCCTCGAGTTTGGCCGCCACCTCGCGCACGTCGAGATGGGCCGCGCCGGTCACGCCGCGCAGCGAGACGTAATAGATGAAACCGCTCGCGGCGGCGGCGATGCGCCGGATGCGCTCGGGCGGGCTGGTCGGCGCGAGCAGAAAGATCGCGTCGAGCTTGTGACGCCGCAGCGCCTGTCTCAGCTCGCCCGCCTCTTCCGGCGGCAGGTCCACCGTGAGCGCGCCGTCCACCCCGGCCGCGGCCGCCCGCCCGGCGAAGGCCTCGTAACCCATGACCTCGATCGGGTTGAGATAGCCCATGAGGATCACCGGCGTGGCGGCGTCGCCGGTGCGGAACTCGCGCACCATGTCGAGCACCTGCGTGAGGCTCACCTTGTGCTTCAGCGCGCGCTCGGCGGCGCGCTGGATCACCGGGCCGTCGGCCATCGGGTCGGAGAACGGCACGCCGAGCTCGAGGATGTCGGCGCCGGCCTTCACCAGCGCGTGCATGAGCGGCACGGTGACCCACGACTCCGGATCGCCGGCCGTGACATACGGGATCAGTGCCCGGCGGCCCTGCTTTTTCAGCTCCGCGAAACGTTGCGCGATGCGCGCCATCAGCAAACCCCTGAAATACGATCTTTCAACGCAGAGACGCAAAGATATTTTGCATTTTTTACACTCGATTCTTTTCTCTGCGCCTTTGCGCCTTTGCGTCGAACGATCATATAAATCATTCCTTAGAATGAAATACCTTCGAGCTGGGCCACGGTGTGGATGTCCTTGTCGCCGCGACCGGAGAGGTTGACGACGATGCTCTTGTCCTTGCCGAGCTCGCGCGCGAGCTTCGCAGCGTAGGCGAGCGCATGTGCGGATTCGAGCGCCGGCATGATGCCCTCGATGCGCGTCAGCTCGTGGAACGCCGCGAGCGCCTCCCGATCCGTGATCGCGGCGTAGCGCGCGCGGCCGGAGTCCTTGAGGAAGGCGTGCTCCGGCCCGACGCCGGGGTAGTCGAGGCCGGCTGAGATCGAGTGCGTCTCGATGATCTGGCCGTCGTCGGTCTCCAATAGATACGTCCGGTTGCCGTGCAGCACGCCGGGCCGGCCGGCGCAGAGCGTGGCCGCGTGGTGGCCGGTCGCGACGCCTTCGCCCGCGGCCTCGACGCCGTGGAGCGCGACCTCGGCGTCATCCAGGAACGGATAGAACAACCCCATGGCGTTCGAGCCGCCGCCGACGCAGGCGACGAGCGCGTCCGGCAGCCGCCCCTCGAACTCCATGATCTGATAGCGCACCTCGCGCCCGATCACGGACTGGAAATCGCGCACGAGCATCGGATATGGATGCGGCCCGGCGACGGTGCCGATGATGTAAAACGTGTTCTCGACATTCGTCACCCAGTCGCGCATCGCCTCGTTGAGCGCGTCCTTGAGCGTCTTCGAGCCCGACTCGACCGGCACCACCTCGGCGCCGAGGAGCTTCATGCGATAGACGTTGATCGCCTGGCGCCTCATGTCCTCGGAGCCCATGTACACGACGCATTTCAAGCCGAAGCGCGCCGCCACGGTGGCGGTGGCGACGCCGTGCTGGCCGGCGCCGGTCTCGGCGATCACGCGCCGCTTGCCCATGTGCCGCGCGAGCAGCGCCTGGCCGATGGTGTTGTTGATCTTGTGCGCGCCGGTGTGGTTCAGGTCCTCGCGCTTGAGATAGATTCGCGCCCCGCCCCAGTTCGCGGTGAGGCGCTTGGCCGGATAGAGTGGCGAGGGGCGACCGACGTAGAGCCGCAGGTCCTCAGTGAATTCTTCTTGGAATTGCGGGTCAGCGCGCAGCCGCTCGTAGGCCGCGCGCAGTTCCGCGAGCGGCTGCATCAGGGTCTCGGCGACGAAGATCCCGCCGTAGGGACCGAAGTGGCCGCGCTGGTCGGGCAGATCGTAGGCGCTCACGCGGCGGCCCTCACGGCCTCGATGAAGGCGGAGATCTTTTGCGCGTCCTTGATCCCCTTGCCCGCTTCCACCCCGCTCGCGACATCCACGGCGTAGGGCTGGACCGCCTGGATCGCCGCGCGCACATTACCGGGGTTAAGGCCGCCGGCGAGGATTATCGGTTTTGCCAGACCGCGCGGCACCAGCGCCCAGTCAAAACTTTCACCGGTGCCGCCGGCCGCGCCGGGGTGATAGGCGTCGAGCACCAGGCCCGCGGCCTCGGCATAGACGCGCGCGCTTGCGTGCAAATCAGTTCCGGGTTGCATGTGGACGGCCTTGATGAAGGGGCGATTGTAGATGCGGCACTGTTCGTGGGTCTCGGTTCCGTGAAATTGTAACAGATCGAGGTTGACGCGGCTCAGCGCCTCGCGGATGCGCTCGGGCGCGTCGTTGACGAACAGGCCCACGACCGTGACAAACGGCGGCAGCGCGCGCGCGATGGCCGCGGCCTGATCGAGGCCCACGCAGCGCGGGCTCTTCGGATCGAACACGAGCCCGACCGCATCCGCCCCGGCCTGCGCGGCGGCGAGCGCGTCCTCGACGCGGGTGATGCCGCAGATTTTGACGCGGATGCGCATAAATCGAAAAAAAGTTACAAGTTTCAAGTCTCAAGCAGCAAGATAATCCACCGCCACCACCTTGCCGCCTGCCGTTGATATTTAGAGCTTACCAGAGACCCCGGCGCGGCGGGAGCGCTCGCCCACGCCGCCCTCGCGACGTAAGATGGGCTGGAAACACCGGTAATTCGACATGATGAAATACTGCTTATGTCTATTCCTTGCCGCGCCGCTCTTGTTCCCGGGGGTGGCGGCATGGGGAGACGACGATCCCTACGCCGACGCGCGGCGGACCATGGTCGAGACTGTTCGGCGTGATGCGCAGGCAACCAGCCGCGAGCTGCGTCAGGAAACGCTCGGCGCCGGTATTCTCGCCGCCCTCGGCGCGGTGCCGCGCCATGAGTTCGTGCCGATGGAATACCGGGCCGCCGCCTACCACAACCGTCCGCTTCCCATCGGCTACGGCCAGACCATCTCGCAACCATACGTCGTCGCGGTCATGACCGACCTGCTCGGGCTCAAGCCCGGCGATCGCGCGCTCGAGGTCGGCACGGGCTCGGGCTACCAGGCGGCGATCCTCGCGCAGCTCAAGGTGCGCGTTTATACCATCGAGATAATTCCGGCGCTGGGCGAGGCCGCACGCGAACGACTGCGGCGGCTCGGATACGGCGGCGTGGAAGTACGCGTCGGCGATGGCTACTACGGCTGGCGGGAGGCCGCGCCGTTCGACGGCATCGTCGTCACCGCCGCGGCCAACCACATCCCGCCGCCGCTCATCGAGCAGCTAAAGAACGGCGGGCGCATGGTGATCCCCGTCGGCAACCCCTTCGGCGCGCAACAGCTCGTGGTCGTGAAGAAGGATTCCGCCGGCCGCGTCAGCACGCAAAAGATCCTGCCCGTGCGCTTCGTCCCCCTCACCGGCCGGCACGGGCCTTGAAAAATATGATCTTGAACCGCCAAGGACGCCAAGAAAAGCTATTTCAAAGGTAAAAAAACAGCGCTCCCGGTGTCCTGGCGGTTCAATGTTTTTTTCAGATCTGTGCCAATCTGTGTAATCCGCGGATAAGAAAATGTTTTCTTGGCGTTCTTGGCGTCTTGGCGGTTAATCCCTCTTCTCACCACAGACCCACATCCCGCGAAAGCCGCGGGAGCTTGAAGTGTTCGGGATACTCGATCTCCGCAAGATAAAGCCCGTCGGGAGTGGCGGTGATGCCGCCCTGCGCGCGGTCGCGGGCCGCGAGCACTTCTTTCGCCCACCCGGGCTCCTTCTCGCCCGCGCCGATGGTCATGAGCACGCCCGCGATATTGCGCACCATGTGCTGGAGAAAGGCGTTGGCATAGGCGCGGATGTGCACGAACTCGCCGTGGCGTTTGATTTCGAGCGCGCGCAGCTCGCGCACCGGGCTCTGCGCCTGGCACTCGGCGGCGCGGAACGAAGTGAAGTCATGCTCGCCTATAAGATGGCGCGCGGCCTTCTGCATGGGCGCGACATCGAGCAGACGGTAATCCCAGGTCACGCTCCGGCTGAGATACGTCGGCCTTATCGGGCGGTTCAGGATTACGTAGTGGTAATGGCGCCCGGTCGCCGAATAGCGCGCGTGAAATCCGGCATCCACTTCTCCGGCCCACAGGACGGCTACGGCGTCCGGAAGATTGCTGTTCGCCCCGCGCACCCAGGAGTATTCGCTGCGTGTCGCGTTCGTATCGAAGTGAATCGCCTGCGCCAGCGCGTGCACGCCGGCGTCGGTGCGCCCGGCGACGGTCACCTGGATCGGCTCGTCGGCGACCTTGGATAACGCTTCTTCAACTACACCCTGCACCGAGCGCGCGTGCTCCTGCCGCTGCCAGCCGGAAAAGCCGGAGCCGTCGTACTCGATAATGGCGGCGATGCGCATGGGAGGCGTATTCTACACGCGCCGCCCCGCCGCGCGCTGTCAGAGCTCGATCTTGAGTTGCCGCAACGCCGCCACCATCGCCAGATAACACGCGAGCATGGCGGCGATGGCCAGGCCGAGGCTGAGATAGAAATTACCCGTTTTCCGCAGCAGCCACGGCAGCGCGAGGAACAACGCGAGCGACGGCAGCACCAGCCAGAAGATGCTCTGCGAGAGCGCCGCGACCCGGTCGAGGCTGCGCGTGTCGAGATACAGCCACGCGAAGGCGAGGATCGAGACGATCGGCAGCGAGGCGATGAGGCCGCCGACGAAGCTGCTGCGCTTGGCCGCCTCCGCGATCGCAACGATCAGGACGGCCGACACCGCAACCTTGAGAACGTAGTAGCCCATGGCCCACAAGCCTCCTGTTCAACGGTTCCTTAACATACGCAGCGCCTCGGAATGATACTCGCGCCAGTAGAGCACCGCGATCACGAGCGTGGTCGCCGCTATGAACACCCACGGGTTGACGAACCAGCTCAACGCCGCGAGGCTGAAGTAGTAGGCCCGCAGGCCCTGGTTGAAGTCCTTCGAGGCGAGCGTGCTCACCTCCGCCGCGCGCAGCGCGTAGGCGTCGCCGGCGGACGATTTGGCGCCGGCGCCAGGCGCGGCGCCGATCAGGACCGAACAGTAGTTGAACTGGCGCAACGCCCAGGTGAACTTGAAGAAGGCGTGCACGAAGATGGCGATGAGCACCAGCAGCTTGAGCTCCCACTGCACGAGCGTCATCCTGCCGGTGAACGGCAGCTCACGGACCAGCTCGATCGCCTTGTCGGTCGCGCCCAGGATCGCCACCAGCCCGGCCAAGATCAGGAGCGTGGTGGAGGCGAAGAACGACACGCTCTGCAGCAAGTTGCCGATGATGTTGACATCCACGATGCGGTCGCCGCGCCCGAGCATGCGCCGCATCCACTCGTAACGGTGGACATGCATCACCGCCCGCAGCGACCGCGCCCGCCGCGACACCCGGTCCGCATACCAGGTGTAGCCGGTCCACACGGCCACGAACCACGCGAGGCTTACGATGTCGGCGGCTGGGATATTCGGCATGCTGGCGGCTCCTGGGATTTATTTTCAGGCATGATGCCGGAAAAATGTCAGCACCACAATCCGATTTATGTTTCCTCTGCTTCGACTGATCCCCGCAAAGCGACTTGACTCCGGCCAGCCACCAACCACACTTAAACCAACGCAAAACAAAGAACGATAAAAAATGCTCGTCAGAGCTGCTGCCTATACAACAGCCATCGAAGCGCACCTAGCCCGCATGCGACTTGAAGTGGAAGGGATTCCCGCGTTCGTGCTCCACGAACATCACGTCTGGGCAATATGGATGATTTCTCTTGCTCTCGGCGGCGTCAAGGTATACGTGCACCGGAACGACCTGGATCATGCAAAGGCAATCATAAAGTCGCATGACCACGGCGAATATGCGATTGAAGAGGAACAAGAAGTTGTTTGCCCGCACTGCCAGGGCAGCAGCGTAGTCCGGCGCCGGCTGAGTTGGGCGTCGGCAATGCTCACGACCCACTTCGCGCACATCCCGCTTTATTTCCGCTGGGCCACGCTCAAATGCTTGCAGTGCGGCCATGGGTGGGATTTTAACGGCACTCGCGCC
>MFSY01000004.1:13886-18429 GCA_001785175.1 Candidatus Muproteobacteria bacterium RIFCSPHIGHO2_01_FULL_65_16
TTATCCGCCATTGTCTTGGCTGCGTTTGCTGTTGTGACCGCACTACTAGCCATTGTTCTCCTGCTCTACTGCAATGAGAATCTCGACCCAACTTCGATTTTCCCGAATTCACAAGGCTGCAACACCTGACCGTCTCCTTGTGGCCTTTGGGCGCCGCAGTTGCGGTATTTGAGAATGCTATAAAGCGAGACCTGACCCTCAGGTTTCCATGACCCTCAGGTTTCCAATAACGAGAACGTCTTTATTCCTCGCGCCGGGGAAGTCACGGGCGCTTGATCGCGCGCGATAGCAGATACTGCTGCCGCACCAGATTGCCCCGCGTGTACGAGGCGATCAAGACCTCCAGTTCCGAGCGGAACCGCGCGAGCCTGGTGGGATCGTCTTTAAGGCTCTGGACCAGCCTCACAACCGGGGCGGCGGTGGTCTCGAACGATTCGCGCACGTGTTGCGGGCTCAGGGCCGGGACGTACATCGCCTCGCGCTCGAACGCCAGCTCCACAACCTTATCGCCGAGGCGCTCGCGGACGACATTCGGGTCGCCCCACAGCGTCACCGGCGGAACCCCCGGAGGCGGCGGCAGATACCGGCCCACCAGGCTGAACATGCGACCGATGAAAAGCTCGGGCGGCCAGGTGGAAAAGGCGATGCGCCCGCCGGGCTTCAGCACGCGCAGCATCTCGGCCACGGCCACGTCCGGGCGCGGCGCGAACATGTGCCCGTACTGGCTCAAGACCGCATCGAACGAGGCGTCGGGATAAGGCAGGGCCTCGACGTCGCCTTCGGTGAATTCAATCGCCACGCCAGCGGTGTCGGCGTTCCAGCGCGCCCGCGCAAGCAGCACCGGCGACAGGTCCAGGCCCTTCGCCTGGGCGCCGGCGCGCGCTGCCGTCACCGCCACCACCCCCGTGCCGCAGGCGACGTCGAGCACCCGCTCGCCGCGCTGCACCCGGGCGAAGTCCACCAGCCTGGCTGCGGCCGGCGTGGTGTATGCCTCGAGCGGCACGAACAACGCCCAGCCTTCGCGCTGCGCGGCCTTGAACTGCGCAAACGGATCGTTATCGGCTATCGCCATGACTCGTTCCTCTTCGCCAGTGTTCGAATCCGGAGCCCCGGACTCGACCAGGAGCCTCGCGGCCTCCCCGATTCTCGCCGTGATCCCGGGCGGCGTCTACGGCGTTCATTCGTGCCCTTGACGAGCGGGGCCTCATAAGGGACTAGCGACACTACAAAGAGTTCTTTGAATTTTTCAGGTGTGACCCGCAAATCGTCGATGATGCCACGCAGAGTCTTTGGTTTAATATCACGGCCTGCATGGACGGGGATAACAACGCGGGCCTTGTCGGAAGGGCGGTAAAATATGGCATGACTGCCCTTTTGACGGGGCTAACTCAAAACCAAGCTGCTTTACTACACGAATGAGGTCTTTGGCTTTAACCTGTGGAAGAAACGGACTCATGCCGCCACGTGGATCGGCTGGATGATTACATCCTCGGAGGGAACAGGTTCCGAATGCGCCTTTAGGCTTCCGATATACAGTTGAACGGCCTCAGTGATGTTCTGAACGGTTTCTTCGTAAGAATCACCCTGCGAATGGCAACCTCGCAGCGCAGGACAGAAAGCATGATAACCGCCGCCTTCCTCGCGCTCGATGATTACGGTGTAGCTATATTCGGTCATGGGGCCATCCTGCTTTCATTTATAACCTGCCGCAAACTGCTATGCAATTCCTCGACGAGCTTGATGCGCTCGTCGACTGGAAGTTTGCTCAGCTTCGTGTTCATCGCGATACCCTCAAAGCTCTTCACCGCTAGTTTAGCCCAGAGAGCCGAAAAACGTACATCCGCGGTAGGTACGCCGATCACCCGGGCAAAGTCCACGAGCCTAGCCGCGGCCGGCGTCGTGTACGCATCGAGCGGCACGAACCGAAAATGGTGACGGGTTTATTTCCCGACCAATCTGCCTATTCAACCAGCCAAAATTAAATCTGTCACCTTTTCTAATGCTTGGCGAGGTCCGACGATATCCGAAGAAGAATCACGCCCGGCTCCTTTCGTAGGCATCCTAAACGCGTATGAACTTCGACCCGTTAAGATAAATAGTAATGTCGCCATCTGAGCTGACCTTCACAGCCAGGCCATAATTTGAGGCTCCAACAGCTGCTTTGGTTCGGCTTCCTTCAGTTCTCGTAATCCTCCCCTTTTTCTTGGGATCGAGGACAGCACCATAGGCAAGTATCTCGCCTCTATTGTTCAGAACAACAGCGCCATCTACAGCCGCCAACTCAGCAACTATGCTGCGTGAAAGCGCCTGCACCATACGCGTAGGCAATGATCGATCGAAGCTCTTCTCCACGGTTGGTCGCCTGGAATCATCGATCGCGTCTCCGGAGCGCACAATTTTTCGCCTGTTCTGTGCATTTCTCAGCAACACAAACAGACCGCCTGATCGTCTGAACGATACATCCAAAGCACTCCGGTAGAGCGCCCGAACCACTTTCGGAATCGATCTTGGAGGAACACGCTGCGTTCTTGCAGCGTTACGAAGTAGATCAACCAAATGACTATGGTTCCAATATTGCCAGCGTCCGAGTCTATATGTAAATCTCAGATTTCCGCCGTCCAAAATTAAGATATCCCCCTGTTTTGTTAGCGCCACGCCAAGGCGGGAACCTTGACTTTCTCTGGTTAGGTCCTCGCACCACTCTGGATAAAACGCTGCTCTTGGACTGGTCGACGCTCTGCTCAACCCCCGGAGGCCCGAGAGCCCTCCCTTAGCTGATATTTTGTAGGCTGTTCGAAATCCGTCTGAGAAGAACCGAAATTTCTTCAGTTGGAAGAAATCGCTTGGAAATTTGGCATTCTCAAGGGGCACTGAGGTATCGTTGGCGTCAATCAAACAACCAAATGTCAGCGACTTGTTCTCGTATGACTGCTCCGCCAGATCCCTGAGGCTCGAAAGAATTTCTCTCAAGTCAAGCTCCACTTGATGGTGCTTTTTCAAGTGCGCAGCGATTACGCCTTCATCAAAGATTTGCCGCACCGCTTCGATGGTGTCAGCGTCATCTGGCCGGCCAGATCTGAGCACTTGACCGATCCGAGCAACAACTTGCTCACAAATGGCTCGCTCGCGGGCGTCAATCGTTCGAGCGATACTTCCGACGCCGGCAGGCGTCTTCCTTCGTTCGATGATACCGCTGACTGAGAAATGGGACGGGGAATCTGTATCATGGATGTTTAGACCTAAAACAACTTTTAACGAACGTCGAGTGGAATCTAACCATGTTACACGAGTGCCCTTCTCTGCTGCTGGTGCGACTTTCCACCGGCTTGTTTCAATATGCGGAAGAATACGCTCGATTGAACCAAGCGCGTACGCCAAAAAGTCCAGCTTTGCATCACCGAGTAGCTTCCGAAACCGTGCATTTTTGCGGACTCTGAATTCCATTGCTATGGTCGTGTGTGCACCTGTGTCAGAAAATGAGACCAGATTGCTGCTGTCTACCTCAGCGGGAGTGCAGAGGCCATCGTAGCGAAATCCGGGGTTGTGTGCGCGTGCGTTTCCTGAGGTGCGTTGCGTGCACTCCGGCAGCCTGGCTTCGGATTAGCCACCAGTACAACAGGACGCCACCACCCTACAGAGCGGCGTCTCCGAACTAGCGCTTCCCCTTGAATTCTCTATGCCAAGATTCCCTAAACTGGTAGAAACCCTTGACCTTCCCTGGGTCGCCGCTGAAATTGTCCAAACAATCATAGACAACGCACTTTCGTGTTCCGCCAAATTTCTCACCGCGAAGGCCGCGACCGATCATTTGTTCCCACAGCACTCGGCTAACGGTGGTTCTCGCTATAACAACATGGGTTACTCGTGGCGCATCGAAACCAGTTGTGAGTACTTCACAATTGCAAATCACCCTGATCTTGCCGTCTTTGAAGTCGCGTATAACCTGCCTCCGAGTCGGCGTACGGGTTTCCGCGCCGACGAACTCCGCAGTAATGCCCTCCATCCGTAACAAAAATGTCATCGCTTGTGCATCCGACACAGTTGGTCCGAAATAAAGGATTGATGATCCCGGTTCGTTTGCGATCTGTTTGAGCCGCGGTAGAATCGCCCACCGCCTTCGCGGCACATCGCTCGCCCGTTTTATCGCTTCATCCACCGATTCCTGCTCTTCCTGCGTAAGAGCGTCAGGGCTCGCCGGAACGTTTGGTGGGAGACGCAGATCTACCTCTGTTTGAAGTTCGTAGATCTCGAGTTCCGCAAGAACCCCCATTTCTTGAAGTTTTTCGCGCGGGCTGGTTCCAGACGCATCGTCCAGTGAGGCAGGCAAAAGTAGCTCCTGGAAGATTTCTTGCAGCGCTGCAATGCCTGCGGCCGAGTCTGAATATTCCGTGCGATATGGGGTCGCCGTAAGTCCAAAAAAAGAGATTCTGTCGTTGCGCGATTTGATGATCCGTGTGAGTTCCTGGTACGTCGGTGCTCCAGCGCGATGCGCCTCGTCAATAACGATTGCGATCGCTGCATCAGTTAACGCCGCCACAAACTC
>MFSY01000005.1:0-2896 GCA_001785175.1 Candidatus Muproteobacteria bacterium RIFCSPHIGHO2_01_FULL_65_16
TCCCCAATACGCCGAGAATCGCCATATCTTAAAGTGGTGGACTACTGACCACGATGCTCTGTTAGCTCAACTTGTTGCCGAAAAGCGTTGGGTGTGGTTTTGGTACGCGACCGATGGAATAGTAAAGCTCACCGACACGAAACAGATCGATACTTGGAAAGCGAACGACCCTTTATGCAAAAGTTATGCGTGGTACAACGTGCTCATGTACTTCGCGGTCGCCCGCGCCCAACAGCTAAGGATTACGCAAAACACACGACGACCACGTTGGAAACGTTGTCTCCTATGCAAAGAAAAGTTTATCGAGGATTCTTTACCGGTCCCACTAATTGAAAGACTAGGTGTTGACGAGCTTGATTTTTGTGCACCCTGCTTACGCAGGGCAGTTCTTCAAGGCTCTGGCAGCGATACTGCGGCAAGAAGGACGGTTTTGAAATACCTAAAGAAGCTAAGCGACGTAATAGGCCGCGTCCCTCCGCAAAACTTCGGTGAAGGAATCGCAGACCTACGCGATTTGAGCAGAGGAAACAGGGTAAGCCTCTTACGGCTCTTGCAGAACAAACCTACAGCCAAATGTGTCAAGTCGCATTTCGGTTCCTGGCTTAATGCGTTGATAAAAGCCGGTGTACTTGAGGATGGAACACGCAAGACAAGCCGAGGCATCCAAACGATTGCTATTGATGGGCACGTTTGCCTTTCGTTGGGAGAGAAGACGATTGATGACTTCATGCACAAACGTGGAATTAGGCATGTAAAGGAGCCTGGATATCCAGAAGGCGGCTACCGGGCCGATTTCAAAGTCGGTGACGTTTTGATCGAGTATTTTGGCTTGGCGGGGAATCCCGACTACGACAAAAAGATTCGTGAGAAAACGAGAATCTGTAAGGAACATGGCATTGCTCTGATCGCAATCTATGCCAAAGACTTAATGAGCCAGGAAAGACTCGAAGACAAGCTATCTTCATTGGTGGTTGAGAATGCGGCTAACACGACGCTGAACCGGACGCGCAAAAAACCGCGCGCTGGTTAGCTTTGCGTTGAGACTGTAGAAAAACTCCCCAAACATTCGTAACGTAAAAACGTAAAGGAGGCGGGGTCCCCTTTACGGTTTTCGAGTGAACGCGCTTCGCGCGAATGTGCGAGCTATCGGGCAATTTAGAGAAAGGAGAAGTCCATGGTAATGATCTGGCTTGTTGTCATTGGTCTTATAGCTAACTACCTGGCAGACTTCATTACCAGATGGTTCCTGGATACCGCGGCCAGCACGATAACACTTGAGCCGCCCACCAAGGTGCTCGCAAAGAAGTGGAGGGATCTAACGGCAGGAAATGAAGGTGGAGTATATCTTGGGTACTTGGAGCGTCTTCTATACTTTGGCGCTTTCTGGGAGAAGGAGCCGCTAATCGTCACTGCCTGGCTTGCATTCAAGCTTGCATCAAAGTGGAATGTCTGGACGAACGTGATTGCTGTCCCTGAGATAGTCAAGAGAACTGACCCACTCGACTACTTGATCGCACGTCGGAGATGGGGATCGCATCTGCTTGTGACCTTTCTCGTTGGTACTCTGTCGAATCTGATCTTGGCCTACATTGGAGTGATAGCAATGCGCTATGTTGTCTCGCTGGTCAACTGAGTGAGCGTAGGGCGGAATGGGCGAAGTGAATTGCGCCGGATGTGGGTGTTGGTTTCTCGTTCCCGTCGAAGAGTCAAGGCCTCAAAGCTGTTGAAATCTTCGAGAGTCAAGGGGTTAAAGCTGTTGAAATCTTCCGGGCTAGTGCAGTGAGTGCTAACTGGTACGGCCAAATGGGTGTTGCTTTTGATCCCTGTATGGCGCGCGCGAGCATCGCAAGCCTTCGAAACGTTCAAGGGGTCAAACGTTCAAGGGGGCAGAGTTGTTGAATGCAGCAACCTGATCCCGCCTTCAGTGGCCAGTACTTCTGCGATGACGAGATGTGGATGCTGGGTGAGCCGGTTGGGAAAATAAATCTGGCACCTTTTCCTCACCTTTTCCTTTCTGAGCGAGCCTCACCCGCCGCTCAACGCCTGCAAGAGATACACCTCATCGGTCGGGCGCAGCGCGTGTGTCAAATCGAACACCTGTTCGCTGTTGACGAAAAACCGCATGTGCCCCCGCATCCGGTCTTGCTCGTCAACCACGCGGAATTTCAGTCCCGGGTAGTGACGGTCGAGGTCGGCGAGCAGTTCGATGAGCGTCGCGCCGCTGGCTTCGACCTCCCGCTCTTTGGTGTAAGGTCCGCAGGTTGGGGTGAATGAAATGAACCCCAACGACCGGGACACCGAGGTAAAGTCGGGGTTCGCGATGCTCTCCCTAACCGCACTGGAACTGGCGCAGTTTTTTATCCATGGCTCGTTACGCTCACCTGGGCAATCCAGGTGCGGGCGCGGCGCGCGATGCGTTCCTCGGCCGTCTGGTGCTCGAAGTTCACGTTCTGGATGCGTTCGGGCGGGATTGCGAGGTCCTCGGCCGTGGCGAGGTTCACGACGCCGTACACCCGCCCCTCGATGTGCGCGAGGATCAGCGGCATCACGCCGCAACGGCGGCAGACCTGCGGCTCCGTGGTGCGCGTGCCGAAGCGGTAGACGCCGACCTCATCCGCCTTCCCGATCTCGACGCTCAACCGGCCGCCCGGATCGGAGGTGTAGAACGCCCCGTGTTTGGCGCAGAAAGCGCAGGTGCAGCGCCGCGCGGGCAGCTCCGCCAACGGCCGGGCCGGCGTGAAGCGCCAGCGGATATTGCCGCAGTGGCAGCCGCCTTCAATCGCGGTCATCGCCAAGCTTCCGCAGGAAGTGGTAGCTGGCGAGGTCCATCCCCTCGCGCAGGTAAAAGCGGTGGGCGTCCTTGCGGTGGTGGCCGGAGTCGAGATGAAGTTGCGCG
>MFSY01000005.1:2925-5909 GCA_001785175.1 Candidatus Muproteobacteria bacterium RIFCSPHIGHO2_01_FULL_65_16
GTAGAGAAAGCGGCCCCAGGCGAGGTTCTCGAGGATACGGTAGCCCGCGACCGAATTGACCGAACCATTTTCCTCGATAAGGGCCAGGCGATATCCAGCCTCCATCTGACGACGCACGCGCGCGAGGAATTCATCGGGCGCAAGGTGCGGGCGGAGCTGCGCCATGACTGGGAAGCAGCGTGCAATGTCGTCGTTAGTGGCGGCGATTCGGATCATGCGAGAGTTCCTGCGCGGCGACGGTTCAGGGCGGCCAACCGAAGCGGCCCATGGCCGGGAGTGAATCATAAGCGGTTGTCCCGTTATCCGGAACGGCATGGGCCGATGACCGGGGTGTGTCGGAGCGTATCGGGGAACGAGAGGCGCGCCGCGCTTGATTTTCAGCATCCACACCCCGCAACGAGCGCCCGACCTCGTGTAAGATCGTCGCATGGGCGAGCGCGCGCACAGGCGGCCTGAGTCGGTCCTGGTCGTCGTCTATACCCGCACCGGGAGCGTACTGCTGCTCAAGCGCGCCGACGTCCCCGATTTCTGGCAATCGGTCACGGGCGGCATGAAATGGGACGAGGCCGAGCCCATGGAAGCGGCCGAGCGCGAGCTGCGCGAGGAGACCGGCCTGACAGCCGCGGGGCGGTTGCGGGACCTGGGCCTGGTCTTCCGCTATCCGCTGCTGCCGCAATGGCGCCACCGGTACGCCCCGGAGGTGAAAGAGAACACGGAATATGTGTTTTCTCTTGCGCTTCCGGCGGAAACGGATATAACTATCAACCCCGCCGAGCACGCCGGTTATGGCTGGTTCCCGTTCGACGCGGCGGCGGGGAAGGTGGCTTCCTGGACCAACCGCGAAGTCATATTGATGCTCAAAACGCAGGGCTGAACATGGCGACCGCACTGGCCTACGAGCAGTTCGACGGCGTCCCCGACGCCGACTGCGACGCGCGCATCCGCGCGGCGAAGGAAAAGCTCGGCGCGCGGGCGGTGATCCTGGCGCATCACTACCAGCGCGACGAGGTGTTCCGCCACGCCGACTTCTCCGGCGACTCGCTCAAGCTCTCGCGCCTGGCCGCCAGTTCCCAGGCCGACTACATCGTGTTCTGCGGCGTGCACTTCATGGCCGAGGTCGCCGACATCCTGTCGCGCCCGGACCAGGTCTCGATCCTGCCCGACCTCGCCGCCGGCTGCTCCATGGCGGACATGGCGAACTACGCCGCGGTCCGGCGCGCGTGGAAGGAGCTGGCGGAGATATCCGACCCCGACGCGCGCGTGACGCCGGTGACCTATATCAATTCCTCGGCCGCGCTCAAGGCCTTCTGCGGCGACCACGGCGGGCTCGTGTGCACCTCGACCAACGCGCGCCACGTGCTCGAGTGGGCGTATAAGCAGCGCGAGCAGGTGCTGTTCTTCCCCGATCAGCACCTCGGGCGCAACACCGCCTACCGCATGGGCATGTCGCTGGAAGACATGGCCGAGTGGGATTACAGCCGGCCGCTGGGCGGCCTGACGCCGGCGCAGATCAAGCGCGCGAAGATCCTGCTGTGGAAGGGCTTCTGCTCGGTGCATCAGATGTTCCGTCCCGAGCACATTGATGCGTTCCGCCAGCACCACCCCGAGGGCAAGGTGATCTCCCACCCCGAGTGCTCGTTCGAGGTCTGCCAGAAGTCGGACCATGTCGGTTCGACCGAGTACATCATCCGCACCGTCGCCGAGTCGCCCGCCGGCAGCCGCTGGCTGGTCGGCACCGAGATCAATCTGGTCAACCGCCTGCAGCAGCGCTTCCAGGACGAGGACAAGATCGTGCAGTTCATGTCGCCGATGGCGTGCATGTGCTCCACCATGTTCCGCATTGACCCGCAGCACCTCCTGTGGACGCTGGAGAACCTGGTGGCCGGGCGCGTGGTCAACCGGATCAAGGTGCCGGCGGCGGAGGCGGAGTCGGCGCGCGTCGCGCTCAACCGCATGCTCGACGTATCGCCGTAACAGCAGATACAAGATACAAGTGACAAGATTCAAGAAAACTACAATGAGTTCTTCTTGCATCTTGTATCTTGAAACTTGTATCTAAAGAAGTTGTTGTATTGATCCACGGCCTGTGGCTGTCCGGCTGGGGCCTGGCCTGGCTGGCGCGGCGGCTGCGGCGCGCGGGATACGCGGTCCGCGTCTATTCCTATCCATCCACCCGGCTCGATCTGCGGGAGAACGCCGAGCTGCTGAATCGCTACCTGCGGGCGTGCGCCGCGGACACGGTGCATTTGGTGGGCCACAGCCTGGGCGGGGTCCTGATCCGCGCGCTGTTCCACTATTACCCCGACCAGAAACCCGGGTGCATCGTCACCCTGGCCGCGCCCCACGGCGGCAGCGTCGTGGCGCGGCGGCTGGCCCGCTCCGCTCTCGGCCGCCGGCTGCTCGGCCGGTGCGTGTTGCAGTTCCTGCGGGGCGTACCGCGGACCTGGGCGCCGCCGGCGCGCGCTATCGGTGTCGTCAGCGGCGGCCTCGCGTTCGGCCTCGGCCGGCTGTTCCACCCCGGCCTGCCCCGGCCCAACGACGGCGTGCTCACGGCCGCCGAGTCAACCATGCCGGGCGCGACCGACCAGATCACGCTTTCCGTGGCGCACTCGGGCATGCTGTTCGCGCCGGCCGCGGCCCGGCAGGTGTGCCATTTCCTGGCCGCCGGAAGATTCGCCCGCTGAGACCGAAAAGAGACGCCGGCTTATTGGGACGCGCCGTGGGTGATGTTAAACTTTCCCCATTGTCATGGCGCGCCCCATAGGCTGGAACGGCGATTTCACCGCAGAGGCGCAGAGGCGCGGAGAGAAATAAGCTATCAGCGATCAGCGGTCAGCTAAATGAGCGATCAGCTATCAGCTATCAGCTTGAATCGTGCCCCCTCGGGCTCGCCGAACACCAAGGGCAACGGAAGCTCAGACCTGAGATGTGTGGTTTTCTTGGGGTCCCCGTATGGCGCAAACCCGAGCACCGCAGGGCTTTGG
>MFSY01000006.1:0-974 GCA_001785175.1 Candidatus Muproteobacteria bacterium RIFCSPHIGHO2_01_FULL_65_16
CCGCCGCCTACAAGCACGTGCCCATGCTCGAGGGCCAGATCCGTCCCGCCGTGACGAATAACATCCTCGGCACGCGCGTCGTGGCCGCGCACGCCGCCGCGCACGGATGCGAGACGTTTGTCCTGATTTCCACCGACAAGGCGGTCAATCCCGGCAACATCATGGGCGCCACCAAGCGCATCGCTGAGATGCAGTGCCAGAATCTGAGCGGGCACTCACGCACGCGTTTTATCACCGTCCGTTTCGGCAACGTCCTGGGATCATCCGGCAGCGTTGTGCCGCTGTTTCAGAAGCAGATCGAGCAGGGCGGGCCGGTGACGGTGACCCACCCCGAGGTCACGCGCTATTTCATGACCATCCCCGAGGCCTGCCAGCTCATTTTACAGGCCGGCGTGATCGGCAAGGGCGGCGAAATCTTCGTGCTCGATATGGGCGAGCCCATCAAGATCTCGTATCTGGCCGAACAGCTGATACGGCTGTCCGGCAAAAAGCCGGGCGAGGACATCGAGATCGTCTACACCGGCCTGCGCCCGGGCGAGAAGCTGTATGAAGAATTGTTTCACGCCGCGGAAGAGCTCGCCGACACCGGCCACCCGAAGATTCTCCTGGCCAATTGCCGGCAGATTGACCGGGAAACACTGGAGAAGTCGCTGCAGGAGCTGGAAGACGCCTGCGGCCTGAATGACGAAGCGGCCATCAGAAGGGCGATGGCCGTGCTTGTCCCGGAACACAAGCCGGGAACGGAGGGATCAGACAACAACGCAAAGGTCGCCGTGATCCATCCCCGGAAAAACAAAATCACAAGTCAGTAATCCGCGCGCGCGGATCGTGCAACAACCAAGAGTAATCTTGCGCCGATGGCGCGCGCTACGGAACAGCTAAATCACACCTGGCAACCGAGCAACAAGCAATGGGGCAGACGATCCTCGTAACCGGCGGCGCCGGCTTCATCGGATCCAACTTCGTGCTTGCGT
>MFSY01000006.1:1009-3961 GCA_001785175.1 Candidatus Muproteobacteria bacterium RIFCSPHIGHO2_01_FULL_65_16
GATAGCCTCAAGGGTCATTCCCGGCACGTTTTCGTGCACGGTGACATCGCCGACGGGGCACTCGTGCGGCTGTTGCTCACCCAGTACCAGCCGGGCGCGATCGTGAACTTCGCCGCCGAGAGCCATGTGGATCGCTCGATCCATGGACCGGAGGATTTCGTGCAGACCAACATGGTTGGTACCTTCCGTCTACTCGAGGAGGTGCGTGCTTATTGGCAGGCGCTGCCGGGCGCGGAGCGGGGTCGGTTTCGCTTCCTGCACGTGTCGACCGACGAAGTGTATGGTTCACTCGGCCCCCACGATCCGGCGTTCACGGAGGGCACGCCCTATGCGCCAAACAGCCCGTACGCGGCCACCAAGGCTGCCTCCGACCATCTGGTGCGCGCCTATCATCATACCTACGGATTGCCGACACTAACGACCAACTGCTCCAATAACTACGGGCCTTGCCAGTTTCCCGAGAAGCTGATTCCGTTGGTTATTCAAAACGCAATTCAGGGAAAACCGCTACCGGTGTACGGAGACGGTAGCAATGTGCGCGATTGGCTCTATGTGGGCGACCACTGTGAGGCGGTGCGGGTCGTGCTGGAGCGGGGGAAACCCGGAGAAACCTATAATATCGGCGGCAACAGCGAGCGCCAGAATATTGATGTCGTGAAGACGTTGTGCCGCCTGCTGGATGAACTACATCTAAGCTCGCCAATGAGACCCCACGAAAAACTCATTACGTTTGTCGCTGACCGACCCGGTCACGATCGGCGTTATGCCATCAATGACAACAAGCTCAAGCGCGAGCTTGGCTGGTCGCCGCGCGTGACCTTCGAGGAAGGGATGCGCCAGACGGTGAAATGGTATCTGGATCATCAGGATTGGGTGCAACAGATAACCAGCGGCGATTACCGCCAGTGGTATGAAAAGAACTACAAGGAGCGCAAGGCAACATGAAGGGGATCATTCTGGCCGGGGGATCGGGAACGCGCCTCTACCCGGTTACGCACGCGGTATCCAAGCAGTTGCTGCCCATCTACGACAAGCCGATGGTGTACTACCCGCTTACGACGTTGATGCTGGCGGGCATTCGCGATTATCTGCTGATCTCTACACTCATGGACACGCCTCGTTTCGAACAGTTGCTCGGCGATGGCAGCCAGTGGGGGATTTCGATCCGTTATGCCGCGCAGGCCAAACCGGAAGGCATCGCCCAGGCCTTCGTGATCGGAGCGGATTTTATCGGCCGTGATGGATGTTCCCTGGTATTGGGCGACAACATTTTTTACGGCCATGATCTCGCTGCGGACCTGAAGGAGGCGGGCGGCCGCAAGAACGGCGCCACCGTATTCGCCTATCCAGTCAAAGACCCGGAGCGCTATGGCGTCGTGGAGTTCGACAAGACCGGCAAGGCATTGTCCATCGAAGAAAAACCGGCAAAGCCGAAATCGCGTTATGCCGTGACTGGGCTTTATTTCTACGACAACCAGGTCGTCGATATATCCCGCCATCTTAAACCTTCAGCGCGCGGCGAGCTGGAAATCACCGACGTGAATCGCGCCTATCTGGCTAAAGGGCAACTGGAAGTCGTTCACATGGGCCGAGGCATGGCCTGGCTGGATACCGGCACGCACGAGACCCTGCTGGAAGCCGCGGCGTTCATCGAGACTATCGAGCGTCGTCAGGGCCTGAAGATTGCTTGCCCTGAGGAGGTTGCCTACCGGATGGGGTATATCAATGCCGCGCAACTTGAGGCGCTGGCCGCCCCGTATCGCAACAACGGCTACGGGCAATACCTGTTGAATATCCTCAAGGAACAGATATTCTGATGCAGGTTACCGAAACCGCCATCCCCGGCGTGCTGCTGCTGACCCCGCGCGTCTTCGAGGACGAACGTGGTTTTTTCATGGAGAGCTATAACCGTCAGCGTTTCGCGCAAATCGGGCTCGACATGGCGTTTGTCCAGGACAATCACTCGAAGTCGGTCCGGAATGTATTGCGCGGCCTGCATTACCAGATTCGCCAGATTCAGGGAAAACTGGTGCGTGTTATCGCCGGCGAGATCTTTGATGTGGCAGTCGACCTGCGACGCGATTCGCCGACCCTGGGCAAGTGGGTGGGGGCGACGCTCTCGGCTGCGGACCGGCAGATCCTCTGGGTGCCGCCCGGTTTTGCCCACGGCTTCCTGACGCTGTCCGATTCCGCTGAGGTGCTTTACAAGACCACCGATTACTATGCGCCGGCCCATGAGCGTTGCCTGCGCTGGGATGATCCGCGGCTTGCCATCCGCTGGCCGTTGCAGGGCGAGCCGCTTCTATCGCCCAAAGATAGCGAAGGCGTCGCATTTCCAGAGGCGGAACTTTTTTCGTGACGACCATCCTGGTAACCGGCGCCAACGGCCAGGTTGGCTGGGAACTACGACGCGTACTGGCACCGCTCGGCAGGGTGGTAGCGGTCGATATGCAACAGATGAATCTGGCTGAGCCCGACTGTATCCGCCGGGTGATGCGCGAGGTCTCTCCAAATCTTGTCGTGAATACCGCCGCCTACACGGCCGTTGACAAGGCCGAGTCCGAGCCCGATCTGGCCATGGCGGTCAATGGCACGGCGCCCGGTGTGATGGCGGAAGAAGCCAGGAGACTCAAGGCCGGGCTGGCCCACTATTCGACGGACTATGTCTTCGATGGCACCAAGGCGGATGCCTACCGTGAAGATGACGCAACCAATCCGCTCAGCGTATATGGGCGCACCAAGCTGGCCGGTGAGGAGGCGATCCGGGCCAGCGGCGTGCCGCACCTTATCCTGCGCACGTCCTGGATCTATGGCGCGCGCGGCCATAACTTCCTGTTGACCATGCGTCGCCTGGGTGCAGAGCGGCCGGAGTTGCGGGTGGTGGATGATCAGATCGGGGCGCCGACCTGGTGCCGGGCGCTGGCGGAAGTAACGGGCCAGATGCTGGCGGTT
>MFSY01000006.1:3983-5121 GCA_001785175.1 Candidatus Muproteobacteria bacterium RIFCSPHIGHO2_01_FULL_65_16
GCCGGCGAAACCTCCTGGTGCGGTTTTGCCCGGCGGATTCTCGAACAGAGCGGGCTGCGCACTCCAGTGACGGCGATCCGGAGCAGCGATTACACAGCCCCGGCCCGACGTCCTGCCAATTCTCGCCTGACGAACGACCGGCTGCGACAGGTGTTTGGCCTCTCGCTGCCGGATTGGCAGGAAAGCCTCGCCCTTTGCCTCGACGAGCTATCGGCGCGCTCGTCGTGACGCGCTATAATCCGCGCCGACTTTCAGAACAAGCCAGGGACAGTCTTTCGTGAAGATCACCATTATTGGTACCGGCTACGTCGGCTTGGTGACGGGTGCGTGTTTCGCCGAGATGGGCAACACCGTGACCTGCGTTGACGTTGATACCGGCAAAATCGAGCGGCTGAGGCAGGGGATTCTGCCGATATACGAGCCGGGCCTGGAAGACGTTGTGATCCGCAACCACAAGCAGGGGCGGTTGAACTTTGCCACCTCGCTTTCCGGATCCGACGCCGCTACGCAACTGTATCTCATCGCCGTCGGCACGCCGCCGGGCGACGACGGCTCGGCGGACCTGCAATACGTGCTGGCCGTCGCCAGGGACATCGGGCGCCACATCACCGGCTACAGCGTGGTCGTGGACAAGTCCACGGTCCCGGTGGGAACGGCCGACAAGGTCAGGGCGGCGGTGCAGGAGGAGCTGAAGCGGCGCGCGCTGGACATCCAATTCGACGTGGTCAGCAACCCGGAGTTTCTGAAGGAAGGCGCGGCGGTGGAGGATTTCATGCGCCCCGACCGCATCATCATCGGCACCGACAGCGAGCGGGCGCGGGCGATCCTGCACGATCTGTATGCGCCGTTCATGCGCACCCACGATCGCATCTTTTACATGGGGGTCAAGGAGGCGGAGATGACCAAGTACGCCGCCAACGCCATGCTCGCCACCAAGATCTCGTTCATGAATGAGATCGCCCACCTCTGCGACCGCATGGGCGTGGATGTCGAGAGCGTGCGCGTCGGCATCGGCTCCGACGCGCGCATCGGCTACTCGTTCATCTACCCGGGCGCCGGCTACGGTGGCTCCTGTTTTCCAAAGGACGTGAAGGCGCTGATCCACATGGCCAGGCAGCACGAACTCGATCCCAGCGTG
>MFSY01000007.1:0-1388 GCA_001785175.1 Candidatus Muproteobacteria bacterium RIFCSPHIGHO2_01_FULL_65_16
ACACCTCAGACCTGTGCTTCTGGTGCCCTTCGGGGTTCGGCGAGCCCTTGGGGGCACGATTCAAGCTGACCGCTGATAGCTGATAGCTGATTGCTGATTGCTGATAGCTGATAGCTTGTTTAGCTGATAGCTGATAGCTCATTTAGCTGATCGCTGATAGCTTATTTTTTAGCTGATAGCTGATCGCTTATCTTCTCTGCGCCTCAGCGGTGAGATTATCCTTTATCTTACGCACCGTTCGGGTATTACCTGCATTTAAATGCGGGCGCGAGGGGGTGATTTAAACGCCTATAATTCAGTATAGTGGCGACGCCGTCTGCCACTTGGCAACTGCCGGTGAGACGCCGCCGCGAAAGCCGGGGGATCACCGGTATCGGCCGGGCTGGAAACACCCTTGGAGGGCCAGCGTGAGGAGGAGAACAACAAGAATGAAACCGCTTCTGTCCATCGCCCTGATCGGCTGGCTGGGGATCATTTCCCCGTCCGCAGCCGTGGCGGCGGCACCGCAGCCGGTGGATCCGGAGCTGCGCGATCTGCTCAAACAGGCGGCCTCCGAGACCGACAGCTTCGCCGACCGCTTCGACGCCGAGGTGTGGCTCATGGACATGTCGCAGCGGCTGGAAAAGCGCATCCCCGACAAGCGCTTCCGGGTCGAGCTTTTAAAGAACGCGCACTACGAGGCCACGCGCACGGGTCTGTCGCCGGAGCTTGTGCTCTCGGTCATCGAGGTGGAGAGCAACTTCCGCCAGTACGCCATCTCGCGCGCCGGGGCGCGCGGCCTGATGCAGGTGATGCCGTTCTGGTTGAAGGAGATCGGCAAACCGGGCGACAGCCTGTTCCGGGTGCAGACCAACCTGCGCTACGGCTGCACAATCCTGAAATACTACCTGGACAAGGAGCGCGGCAACCTGCGCCAAGCGCTCGCGCGCTACAACGGCAGCCGCGGCCAGCACGCCTACCCCGCCAAGGTGAACCAGGCCCTCGCGACGCGCTGGTACCGGCAGTAGCCGGCGGGCGCGCCGCGCTCCTCACCAGAGGATCGGGATCGCCCCCAGCTCCTGCAGCTTCTCGACCACCTCGTGGAACAGGCTGAGCCAGAGGAACCACATCGAGCCGAGGATACCGCGGCGGACAAAGGCGGGCTTGACCGCGTAGGTCCCGGGCTCGGAGAAATTCGCGAACCGCGGCAGCCAACACGGTGTGCGCTGCTTGTAATCACGGAAGGTCTGGCCGTAGCGCTCTTCCAGCCGGCGCTCCTCGCGCACCACCACCAGGGGATAATAGACGACAAAAACCACGAACACGATGAACGTCGCCACCAGATTCTCCGTGTTCAGCCCGAATCCGATCGCGCCGAGGAAGCTGAATACGTAGAGCGGATTGCGGAC
>MFSY01000007.1:1400-9671 GCA_001785175.1 Candidatus Muproteobacteria bacterium RIFCSPHIGHO2_01_FULL_65_16
TTTTATACCCGCCGATGTACGTCAAACACCATACACGCCCGAAAACCGCCGCCATCAGCAGGATAAAACCAACAGACTCGGCCGCCAGCGCGGTATAACTATGCGCGTCCCAGGACGGCCCGGAGAAGACGATATAGGTCAGCAGCGGAACGAACAGCAGCCAGCTCAAAAGGAGCCGCCGCTGCGCGATGGCGTCCGCTATGGAAACCGTCATATCTGGTGCTCACATGAGGTGGTGGAGGCGCGGATTATACTGCATGGGCCGAACGGCCGTCAGGCGCGCACGCCGAAATCCCTGAACGCCTGTTGCGGCGCGGCCGCGGCGGCGACCACCTGCTCCACGCGCGCGTGCGGCGGCCCCTGCCACAGCCAGGCCTCGAGCTGCTTGAGCTTTTCCTCCGCGCCGCAGGCGACTAGCTCCACGCGCCCGTCGGGCAGATTGCGCACCCAGCCGGTGAGCCCGAGGCGGTGCGCGGTGGCCTGCGTCGCGGCGCGGAAGAACACGCCCTGCACCCGGCCGGACACCAGAAAATGACGGCAGCAGCTCATGGATCATCATCCATACATCGAGTTCACCGCGGAGACGCAGAGGCGCGGAGCGATTAAAACAAAAACGAATTTTTCCCTGCGTGCTCTGCGGTGAAAAACATCTTTTTCAGGTATTTTTAGAGGTTCCCTGTATTTATCCGTGGTTTCGCTGTTGTTTGTCTTTTCTCTCTTATCCGTGTCCATCTGTGTTCAGTGGTTCCGTCGTTGCCTTTTCTCCGCGCCTCTGCGCCTCCGCGGTGAGAATGATGCTTTCAGCGTTTTTTCGAGATCCCCTCATGGTGCTTCTTGAGCGCCCGGATGATCTGCTCCACCTGCTCCTGCGTCTGCCCGCCGACGCGGCCGGTCATATATTTTCCTTCCGGAGAAAAAATATAGTACGTCGGCGTGCCGATGAACGGGCCGCCGCCGAAGCGGCTCGCGTCGCCGCGGTCGCCGATCAGGTTGGGGAAATTCAGGGCGTGATCGGCGACGAAGCCGAGCGCCTTCTCCCGATTCGCATAACCGTCAACGGACACGCCGAGCACCGCGGCGTCCTTCTTGCCGTGCTCGTCGTGGAAAAAAGTCATGTGGTGGATGTCGCGCTTGCAGATGGGGCAGTCGGCCAGCCAGACCACGACCACCAACCACTTGCCGTGGCCGATGAATTCGTTGACGTTGCGCGGCCGGCCCGTGAAATCCCGGAGCACGATGTCCGGCCCGGCGGCCGCGGCCGGGAGGGAGACAAGCAGCAGGGCCAGGGCCAGCCAGTTGATCCGCCTCCTCACGCGCGTCCTCCGAAACGAGGGCAAAGGTGTTAATGCATTCCCGACCATCGAACCCTATAATTCCGCCTGTCTACTCTTGGAACCAGCCATGAACAAGAAATTCCGCACCGAGAAAGACAGCCTGGGGGAATTCCCCGTGCCGCAAGAGGCCTGGTACGGCGTCCAGACCGCGCGCGCGGTGGAGAACTTCCCGATCTCGGGGCGCGGGCCGGACGCGGATTTCGTCATAGCCCACGCGCGCATCAAGCGCGCCGCGGCCGCGGCCAACCAGGCCGCCGGCTGGCTCAAGCCGGATCTCGCCGCCGCAATTATCCAGGCCGCCGACGCCATTATAGCGGGAAAACACCACGAGCAATTCGTGGTTGACCGCTTCCAGGCCGGCGCCGGCACCTCCCACAACATGAACACCAACGAAGTCATTGCGAACCTCGCCAATGTCGCGCTCGGCGGCAAGAAGGGCGAATACCGGCCGGTGCACCCGAACGACCACGTGAACATGGGCCAGAGCACCAACGACACCATCCCCACCGCCATCCGCCTGGCGGCGCTGGCGAAGCTGCCGCGCCTGCTCGCCGCGGTCGCGGCCATGGCCGGCGAATACGCGGCCATCGCCGCGCGCGAGGTGGGCACGATCAAGAGCGGCCGCACCCACCTGCAGGACGCTGTGCCGACCACGATCGGGCGCGAGTTCGCGGCCTACGCCTGGACCCTGCGCCGCTGCGCGGACCGGATCGAGGCCGTGCGGCCGCTGCTGTGCGAGATCGGCCTCGGCGGCTCCGCGGCCGGCACCGGCCTCAACACCGCCCCGGGGTACGCGCAGCGCGCGGCCGCGGAGCTGGCGCGACTGACCGGAGAGCCGATCCGCGCGGCCTCCGACCCCGCCGCCCAGATGCAGTCCATGCACGACGTGCAGCAGCTGGCGAACGCCGTCCGCGCGCTCGCGCTCGAGCTGACGCGCATCAGCAACGACATGCGCCTGCTCGCCTCGGGCCCGCGCACCGGCTTCGGCGAGATCGAGCTGCCCGCGGTCCAGCCCGGCTCGAGCATCATGCCGGGCAAGGTGAACCCGGTGATGTTCGAGATGCTGAACCAGGTGTGCTACCAGGTTCTCGGCCAGGACGCGGCGATCGCCCTCATGACCCAGGCGGGGCAGCTCGAGCTCAACGTGATGATGCCGGCCCTGGGGTCGGCGCTGTTCGACGCCATGGACTGGCTGACGAACGCGACCGTCGCCGCGACGCAGAAGAACCTGAAGGGGCTCAAGATCAACCGCGAACGCTGCCGCGAGCTGGCGCACACGAGCGTGGGGCTCGCGACGCTGCTCAACACCTCGATCGGCTACGCCGCCGCGACCGAGATCGCGCAGGAGGCGGAGCGCTCGGGGAGGCCCGTGCGCGACATCGTCGCGGAGAAGGGGCTGCTGTCAGCCGCGGAATTCGATCGCCTTGTCGCCCAGGCGGCGATAGAAGGAAACATCAAGAAGAATCCGTGACTCGTGATTAGTGACTCGTAACTCGCGAAGCCTCAGTCCTTAGCAGGCTGCTGAAAAACTCGTTTTTCAGCAGCCTGCGGTGCGGTCGAGGGACCGACCGCCATTTTTCAGACACGCAAGTGTTTGAAAAATGAAGCAAAGCAAAAATGACATTTTTGCTTTGCGTGGCTGAAAAAGTCCTGGATGGACTTTTTCAGCAACCTGTTAGTCCTCGTCCCTAAATTTTCCCCAACCAGCGCCGCAGCCAAGCCTCTGGCAGATGCGTGACGCGACCGGCGTGGGTCGCGCGCGCCGCCTGCTACGGATTTCCCTGCCGCCGTTCCATCCCGAGCCAGCGGCGCGCCAGCGGCACGGGCAGCAGGCGCACCAGGATCGCCGGCAGCAGCAGGCCGAGCACGGCCGCCATGAACGCCTCGGCGCGCGGCAACGGCAGGCCGGCCCGCTCCTGGACCAGGATGCCGCCGAAGGCCAGGACCGCGCCGAGGACGAGCATGATCATCCGCCAGGCGGGCAGGCCGAGGCGCGGCAGAAGCCGCGCCAGCGCGCCGAGCAGGGGCGCGCCGAACGCGGCGTAGGCCAGCACGTAATACCACTTGTACCGCAACGCCGCATCGAGACCGCCGAAGCCGAACAGGTCGTGCGCCCGGGGCTGGCCGAGCAGTATCAATCCGTAACATGCGATGGTGACAACGGCCCAGGTGATTTTTGCTGTCATTGTGCGCTCCCGGCGCGCGCATTATATAACACCCGCGCCCCGGCTAGCGCGGTGGAAACAACCAAACCCGCCGCCTTGCCCCGCGCCGACCGCTTGCTATAGTCCCGTGAGGCGGGAGCAACAACCTCCCGGCATCACTTCAACAATACGGAGAAGAAAGACATGATTCGATCGAGAATCGCGCCGCTGTTCGCGGCCATGGCGGTCCTTGCTGGCTGCGCCGGATTGCCGGACATCCGCATGGCCGACGACGAGAAGGCCCGGCTGAAAAACTATCCCGGCATCCGCGCGGTGCATCATGAAGCCCCGCCGCTCACCATCACGACCGCGGGCCGGGCGCTGCTCAACGATATTACTTTGGGCACGGCGGGCGGCGTCAAAAATCTCGCCAACCATTTCGGCATTTCCGACCCGGCGATATCAATAAAGGCCTCCATCGTGCAGACGCTCGAACGGGACGCCGGCTTCAAGAAACTGGCGGACATGACCCAGCCGCTGCCGTGGAATCCGGAGTTTCGCAAGCTTGACATGCTCCAGTCCAAGTACAAAGGCGGCACCGTGCTGGATGTAATGACGATCAACTGGAGCGGCATGTACTTCGCCAGCAACTGGACCCGTTACCATCTCGGCTACGTGGTACAGGCGCGCCTCGTCCGGCTGGACGATGGGAAGGAACTGTGGAACACCTGGTGCAACTACAACAGCGAGAAGAACGGGGGCTACAACCCGAACATGGATGAGCTCGCGGCGAACAACGGCGCCCTGCTCAAGAAAATCTACGCCGACGCCGCCAAGTACTGCGGCGCCCAGGTTATCAACCACTTCATGAACCGCAACACCCCGCAATAATCCGTCACCCCGGGCCGCAGCCGTCGCGGCCCGGGGCGTCGTCCCGTCAGCGCCGCGGCAGGCCGCGCCACTGCGGCAGCGCCGCCGTCACCACCGCCCCGAGCAGGATCACCGTCCATGAGAGATGGATCCAGGCCAGGAATACCGGCAGCGCGGCGACCGCGCCGTAGATCGCCTTGTACGACGTGAAATACAGCACGAAATAACCGAAGCCGCGCTTGGCGACCTCGAACAGCGCCGCCGCGAACAGGGCGCCCGCGAGCGAGTGGCGCCAGCGCACCGGATGATTGGGGACGACGGTGTAAAACAGCATGAACGCCATGACCTCGAAGACGACCGGGAGCGTGGCGAGCGCGAGGATGCGCACGCCGCTCAGGGGCGAGCTTTCGGAGAACAGCGGCAGGGAGATCAGATACGAGGTCAGCGACAGGCTGACGCCGATCAGTATCGGGCCCAGCGTCAGCAGCGCCCAGTAGGCGAGGAAGCGCTGCATGCGCTTGCGCGTCTGCGGCACGTGCCAGATCTCGTTGAAGGCCTGCTCGATCGTGGCCATGAGCATGAGCGCGGTGACGATCAGGAACGCGAGGCCCGCGGCGGTGAGCTTGCCGGCGTTGGCGGCGAACTGTTGCAGATATTTCTGCACCGTGTCGCCCGCGGCCGGGACGAAATTGCCGTAGATGAACTCCTGCACCGCCTTCATCCACGTCTCGAACACCGGAAACAGCGTGAGCATGGCGAAGCCGACCGCCGTGAGCGGCACGAGCGCGAGCAGCGTGGTATAGGAGAGCTCGCCCGCGACGCGCAGGCACCGGTCCGCGATGAAACGCTCCCGCACCAGGCGCGCGAAGGGCCGGAAACGCCGAGGGAAATCCAGGTATCGTCGCCGCATCGGGAGAAGAAAAAGGGCCCGCGAAGGGCCCTTGTTGGTTCGCACTTCGCGCCGCCTCAGCGCGCGAGATAGGCCTGGTCCGAATCCTCGACCACGCCGAGGCTCCAGGCGCCGCGGGTCTTCGCGTGGCGCACGGCGGCGTCCATGTCCGAGCCGGAGGCGCTGCGGTTGATGGCGAACACCTGGCCCGGTTGGATCAGGTCCGCGTCCTTGATCTTGTCGCGGTTGGCCTTGAAGATCAGCGGCCACTGATAGGGATTGCCGTAGATGATCGGCTTGGAGGCGATGCCCCAGAGGTGGTCGCCGCGCACGACGTTATACGAGGTCGGCTTGCCCGAGACCGGTGGCGCCGCCGCCGGCTTGACCTCCCCGGCCTCCTTGGCCTCTTCCTTGGGCGGCGCCGCGGCGCAGCCGGCGAACCCCGCGACCGTCATAAGTATGAGTAGCGTCTTCAAACCGCTGTTGTGCTTCTTCATGGCGACGTCTCCTTATTTATGCTTTACAGCGTTATGTGCCGCGTGGCCGTGGCTGACCCTTTCAATTACAGCCAAAACCTAGCACCCCGCGCGCCGGGCTGTCAAGAAAACAACCGCTAAGGCTCTGGAAAATAAAGACCATTTATCGCCCTTATTCTTCCGCAAGTCGTCCCCGCACGGGTGTGACACGGACGCCATCCAGGCCGCGGACGAAGGGGATGGTGACGCGCCGCTGGCTGGCGAGCGCCGCCCGATCAATGCGGTCCAGAAGATCGAACAGCGAATTCATGTCGCGCGGACAGCGGTTGAGGATGAAGCGCGCCACGTCCTCGGCCATTTCCAGGCCGCGGTTGCGCGCGCGCAGCCGCACGGCCATGAGCTTGTCCGCGTCGCTCAGCGGATGGAGCTGATACACAGGGCCCCAGCCCAGGCGCGTCGCGAGTTCGGGCATGGCGAGTCCGAGGTGCCGCGGGTTGGCGGCCCCGGCCGCGACCAGCAACCCGCCCGCCGCGCGCAGCCGCTCGCAGAGCGCGAACAGCGCCGTCTCCCACGCGCCGTTCCCGGCGATGCGGTCAACGTCGTCGAGGCAGACGAGTTGCGCCGTATCAACGTCGTCGAGAATCGCGGTGGTGAATTCCGCCGCCTGGGCGAGCGGGATGTAGGCGACCGCGCGTCCCTGCTCCTGCGCCTGCCGGCAGGCGGCCTGCAACAGGTGGGTCTTGCCGCTGCCCGAGACGCCCCAGAGGTAAAACGCGCGCTCGCCGGCGGCGGCCGCGGCGCGCAGGCGCTCGATGGCTTCCCGGTTCCGGGCCGGATGGAAATTGTCGAAGGACGAGCCGTCCTTCAGCCGCAGGTTCAACGCCAGCTGTGTCATCGCGGCGCGCGCTGTCTGCGCGGCGCGCCGTAGCCCTCGTGCAGGTGGCGCAGCCACACCTTGATGGCCGCGGCCGCGGGCAGCGCGAGCAGGATGCCGAGGAAACCGAACAGCTGGCCGCCGGCCATGATGGCGAAGATCACCGCCACCGGATGCAGGCCGATGCGCCCACCCACCAGCCGCGGCGTCAGCACCAGGCCGTCCAGGACCTGGCCCGCGAGGAACACGGCCAGGACCCACAGCAGCGCCGTGGCCTCGTGAAACTGGAGATAGGCGGCGACGCCAGCCGTCAGCGCGCCGGCGATGAAGCCGAGGTACGGAACAAAACTGATCAGGCCGGCGAGCAGCCCCAGGGGCAGCGCCAGATCCAGCCCCACCAGCCCCAGCCCGGTCGCGTAGACCGTCGCCAGCACCGTCATGACCGTCAACTGCCCGCGCAGAAAACTCCCCAGCACCTCGTCGGTCTCGCGCCCGAGGCGCCGGATGCGCGGCTGCACGGACGCCGGGAACAGGCTCAGGGCGCGCGCCGGAATCCGGTCCCAGTCGAGCAGCAGGTAAAAAGTCACGATCGGGATCAGCACCAGGTTCACGAGCCAGGCGAGAAAACGCAGGCCGGACTGGGTCATGCTGCCGATGACGATGCCGAGCCAGTCGCCCAGCTCCTGCCAGTGGCCGACGACGGCCTGTTTGACGGCCAGCATGTCGGCCGGCAACCGGCCGTTCGTGGCCGCGAGCACGCGCGGAAACACGTTCTGCTGCAACCAGTCGAGATAGGCCGGAATCTTCAGCACGAACGCCGTCACCTGGCGCTGCATGACGGGAACCAGAAACAGCAGCAGGCCGGCGACGGCGGCGAGCACGACGACGAACACCAGCGCCACGGCCAGCACGCGCGGCAGGCGCCAGGCGGCCAGGCACGTCACCAGCGGGTTGCATACATAGGCGAGCAGCGCGCCCACGATGAACGGCATGAGGATGGGCGCAAGCAGGTAGACGAGCCAGCCGGCGGCGGCCAGCAGGGCGAGGCCGATGAGTGGCCGCAGATCAGCCACGCACACCCCCCCGGGCGGACGCCTTCTCGACCTTCTTGATCTTCACAAAGCCCCAGACCCAGACGTAGTGCACCCCGCTCGCGACGGTGGTGATGAATACTATATAGAACAACGCCTCCGTCAGGAGCGGGTAGGAAAGCGGGACCGCGAGCTGCACCAGCAGCGCGAAGATCAAGGCGATCTGCATCAGCGTGTTGAACTTGCTCAGGTTGCTCGGGCTCATCTTCACCGGCCCGACCATCGAGGTATAGGCCAGATAGCCGCTGACGATCAAGAGATCGCGGAACACCACGCTCAGCGTCAGCCAGAACGGCAGCTGATCGAGCACGGTCAGCATCACATACGAGCTCACCAGCAGGATCTTGTCGGCGAGCGGATCCAGGATCGAGCCCAGGCGGGTGACGAGCTTGAAGCGCTTGGCGATCCATCCGTCCAGGGCGTCGGACGCCCCCGCGACCAGGAAAACCGCCAACGCCGCGGCGTATTGCTGGTCCTTCAGCAACAGGATCAGCACCGGCGCCAGGGCGATCCGCGACACGGTGATCAGGTTGGGCAGCTGGGATACCTTCATTAGATTGTGCCTGTGTTGAAAAACGAGCGGGCTGCCGAGC
>MFSY01000008.1 GCA_001785175.1 Candidatus Muproteobacteria bacterium RIFCSPHIGHO2_01_FULL_65_16
TTTCTTCTGGTTACTCTTCTTTGCACGAGCAAAGAAGAGTAACCCTGGGTGCGGGGCGGGAGCATCCCGCATTAAAACAAGCGCCGCCTGAAGGGCGGCTCGACTCGGCGTTGCGAACATTGTGATGCACACAAATTTCAAGGCAGGCAAATGACCCACCCATTCCAGAGCCGCCGGCTCGGCGATATTCTGGTCGCGCGGCGCTTCGCCAGTCCGGAGCAGGTCAGCGCGGCGCTCGCCGAGGGCGAGGGCCGCCTTGGCGAGCGGCTGGTGCAGGCCAACCGGATCACCACCGAGCAACTGGCGCAGGCGCTGGCCGAGCAGTTCAATCTGCCGTATCAGGACCTGAACGGCCATGCCATACCGTCCGAGCTGTTCAATCTGATCCCGGCCGCTTTCGCCTACCAGCACGGCGCGATCCCATATCGCCGCGACGGCGACGTGCTCGAGGTTGTGATCGCCGATCCGTTCGACCACGCGCTCGCCGATCGGCTCGAGCGCCTGAGCGGGACGCGGGTGCGGCTGCTGCTCGCGAGTCGCGCCGCGATCCAGGCGGTGCTGAAGCGCAGCGAGGGCGCCTCCGAGGCGCTCAAGGACGTCTCCGAGGATTTCCGCCTGGTCATGGTCAAGGAGAACGACGAGGGCAAGGAGGAGACGGTCTCGCTCGAGAAACTCGGCGACACCACGAGCCCGGTCATCAAGCTGGTGAACACCCTGCTGCTCGCGGCGCTGCAGAAGCGCGCGAGCGACGTGCACATCGAGACCTATGAGCGCGGGATCGTCGTCAAGTATCGCATTGACGGCGTGCTCTACCCCGCGACCGAAACCCTCGACCGGCGCCATCACAGCGCGCTCGTCTCGCGCCTCAAGGTCATGGCCGAGCTCGACATCGCCGAGAAGCGCGTGCCGCAGGACGGCCGCTTCAAGCTCCGCTTCGGCAGCCGCGACATAGACTTCCGCATCTCCATCATGCCGAGCGTGTTCGGCGAGGACGTCGTCATCCGCATCCTCGACAAGTCGTCCGTCACCGAGGGGCTCAAGAACCTGCGCCTCGACGGGCTCGGCATGACGCCCGAGGTGCTGAAAAAATTCCGCCGCATCATTCACGAACCCTACGGCATGGTGCTCATCACCGGCCCGACCGGCAGCGGCAAGACCACCACGCTCTACGCCGCGCTCTCCGAGCTCGACGTGGCCGAGGAGAAGATCATCACCATCGAGGACCCGGTCGAGTACCAGCTCGACGGCATCGTGCAGATCCCGGTGAACGAGAAAAAGGGCCTCACGTTCGCGCGCGGGCTGCGCTCGATCCTGCGCCACGACCCGGACAAGATCATGGTCGGCGAGATCCGCGACGCCGAGACCGCCATGATCGCGGTGCAGTCGGCGCTCACGGGCCACCTCGTGTTCACCACCGTGCACGCCAACAACGCCTTCGACGTCATCGGCCGCTTCAGCCACATGGGCGTGGACGTGTACAGCTTCGTGTCGGCGCTCAACTGCGTCATGGCCCAGCGCCTGGTGCGCCAGATCTGCCCCCAGTGCAAGCGCCGCGCCGCGGCCGACGCCGTCCTGATCGAGCTTTCGGGCCTCGACCCGAAACGCCATCAGAATCATGTCTGGCACGAAGGCGCGGGCTGCGACCACTGCCACGGCACCGGCTACCGCGGGCGCGCCGCGATCACCGAGTTCCTCGACCTGTCCCCGCGCATCCGCGAGATGATCATTGCCCGCCGCCCGGCCAACGAGCTGCAGGCCGCCGCCCTGGAGGAGGGCATGGTGACCCTGAGACAATCCGCCATCGCCAAGGCCATCGCCGGAGAGACGAGCCTGAAGGAAATAAATCGTGTCACCTTTGTTGACTAGCAGTATGTTGAAAAAGGCCTCCGTGGACGAGGCCATCGCCGACCTGCGGCTGCGCGCGGGCGACGCCTGTCGGCGTGTGGAGCAGGCGTTTCTTCCGCGCGCGTCCGTCGGGCTGGTGATCGGCGCGGAAAGCATCTGCGCCGCCCATGTCGTTGCGGACGCGGACGGACGCCGCGTCGAGGAGATCAGGACCGAGGCGCTGCCGGTGCGGCTGTTCGGCGGCGCGCCGACCGCGACCATGCAACAGGCCCTGGCCGGCGCCCTGGAAAAAATCGGCGCGGGCTTCAAGGACGCCTATCTACCGGTGCACGTGGCGCTGCCGGACCCGGTGATCCAGCTTGTGGTATTCGAGCTCGAGGATCTGCCCAAGACGAAAAAGTCGCGCGCGGAGCTTGTGCGCTGGCGCCTGGCGAAGGAATTCCACGCCGAGGGCCGGCCGCTCGATTGCGCGCACCAGGACCTCGGCGCCGAAGACGGCAAGCGGCTGCTCCTGGGACAGGCCGGCGACGGCGCATGGCTGGCGGCGCTGAAGCAGGCGCTGCGTGACGCCGGGATCACGCCGTGGACGATCAACGCCGGCGTCTGCCATCGCTTCAACCGCTTTCATGACCGCTTTGCATCCGAAGCGAACGGCGGGGCGCTGGTCACGCTCGATCCGGAGTGGTGGACGCTGACCGTCTGGGACCGGGAAATACGGCCGCGCCTGGCGCGCGGGCGCTGGCGCGACGGCGCCGCCGGGAACGACGGGTACGAGGCGATCGCCGCCGACACCGAACGCACGATCCTTTCCTATGTTCGCGGCGGAGTTGAGCGCGCCATCGGCCGGGTATTCATCGCCGGCGAGGCGCCGGCGATCGCGGGGCTCTCCGCGGCGCTCGCGCGGCGCATGCGCGACGGACCCGTGGCGCTTTCGGCGGGCGCCGATTTCGCGGACGCGCCGGCCGCGGCCGAAAGCGGATACGCGCCGTTGGCGCTGGCCGCCGCGGTGAGTTGATAATCCTAGGAAAAGCAGTCTAACCGCCAAGACGCCAAGAGCGCCAAGTGTATGCAAGACTTAATACTCCAAGAAGTGCCTCACCCAATGGGTGAGCCGTATTTCATTCATGGCGTTTTGATTTTCTTGGCGTCCTTGGCGTCTTGGTGGTTCAAATGCTGTTTTTAGGATAATGAAAGTCACCACCAACTTCGCCGCGCCGATTCAGCGTTTGACGCCGCCGCTGGCGGCCGCGCTTTGGGGCCTGGGCCTGGTTTTCGTCGTCGCTGCGATCTGGCTTGCCGCCGACGCCGTCGGCCTGCGGCGCGAGAACGCCGCGCTGCGCGAGCGCCTGGCGCAACTGGAGACGAAACAACCGCGGGCGGTCTCCCCGGTCGCCTTGCCGCCGCTCGCGGAAATGAACGCGCTCCGCCAGCGCGTCGCGACGGTCAACACGCTGTCGGGCGTGCGCGGACGGCCGGTGACGGCGCTGCTGGCCGATCTTGAAGACCTGCTGCCGGACCAGGCCTCCCTCGTGAGCCTCCACCACAAGGCGCGGGAAGGCGAGGCGCTGCTCGTCGCCGAGGCCTACAGCGCCGAGACCCTGACGGCGTTTCTGCTCAAGCTGGAAAAAGACCAGCGCCTGGCCGAGGCGCTGCTGGTGCGGCAGGCGACGCGCGACGCCCGCGGCGGCCGGGCGGTGCAGTTCGAGATCCGCATCAAAGAGCGCCCATGATCAAGATTCCGCTGCCGGATGTCAGGCCTTGGCTCGCGAATCTGCGCTATTGCGCGCGTCATCCGTATGTGCGCCGGGGCATGATCGCCGCGGCCGGCGCGCTCGCCTTCATGCTGCTCGCCTACGCCGGCCTTTGGTGGGGCGCCGCGCGCGCGCACGCCGCGCTCGTGGAGCAGATCGAGTCCCGGCGCCGCGCGGTCGTGGACACCATGCACGCCGGAGAGGTGGCGCGCGCGTTTCAACGCGCGCGGCGTGACATTGACGCGGTTGAGCGCAAGCTCGTGGCCGCGGTCGAGCAGGCGGTGTTGGTGGAGAAACTGGGCCGGCTCGCCCGGAGCAAGAACGTGAGGGTCGTCTCGGAGTCCTATGAAGAGGGCAAGGCGCTGGGCGCGGGTTACACCCCCCTGATCATGGATATCACGCTGCAAGGAAGTTATCCCGGCATGCGCGAGTTCCTGCTCGGTCTCCCGGCGCTGCCGGCGCTGATCGAGGTGCAGGATGCGCGCATCGAGCGCGCGCGCGAGACCGCGGGCGTCTTGAAGGCGCGCCTGCGGCTGGTGGCCTACCGCAAGCCCGCGCGCGGCGAGTCGTCGGCCCGGCCATGACGCGGCGCCATCTGATTCTGGCCGGACTGGTGCTGCTCCTGATTGGATTTAATCTATGGCGCTGGTGGCCGCGGCCGGGAGAAAGTCCTAGAATGGATACACCGGCGTCGGCGGCGCGGCGCTTCCAGGCCGAGGATTTCGTCCTCAAGACGCAGCCGGCTGAGAAACTCAAGCGCTCGCAGCGGGACCTGTTCCGGCCGACACCGCCGCCGGCGGCGCCGCAGGCCAAGAAAGGCCCGCCGCCACCGCGTAAGACCGCGCAACAGCTCGAGGAAGAGGCGGCGCGCGCCGAGCTGGCGCAGATCAAGCTGGCCGGCATCGTTTTCCGCGAAGGGAAGGGGCAGGCGTATCTGCTCAAGGGCGGAGAGTCGTTCATGGTCGCCGTCGGCGAGAAGGTCGGGGAGCGGTTCGTGGTCGAGAACATCAACGCGGACCGGGTATTGCTGAAGGACCCGCGCACGAACGTCACCGGCGCCGTGGTCCTAACGGGAAATTGAACATGATGGTCTTCACCGCAGAGGCGCGGAGGAAATAAGCAATTAGCAATTAGCGATTAGCGGTCAGCTATCAGCTAACAGCTAAGGAAGCTCTGAATAAGCAGTAAAGCTGTCATGCCAGCGAAAGCCGGCATCCAGAATCGGCCTTACGGCCGATGCTCTTTCAAAGCCTGGATTCCGGCTTCCGCCGGAATGACACCTTAATCAGAACTTCCCTAATGAGCAGCACCGGTTTTGCTGCTCGCGCCCCAAGGGCTCGCTGAACACCGAAAGGCTACAGCAGCACAGGTCCGAGATGTGTGCTTTGCTTGGGTCCCCGTATGGCGCGCCCGCGCACCGCAAGGTTCCGGGCAAGCGCCCCGAAGGGGG
>MFSY01000009.1:0-7645 GCA_001785175.1 Candidatus Muproteobacteria bacterium RIFCSPHIGHO2_01_FULL_65_16
CATTCCCGTCATTGATCTATTTCATGCGGTGCCCGACTTCGACATCCGCGCCGGGGCCTATCTGCTGCCGGCCTATGTCAATGAATTCCCGGAGGGAACGGTGTTCGTCTGCGTCGTGGACCCGGGCGTGGGCGGCGCGCGCCGGCCGGTGCTGGTGCAGGCCGACGGACGCCGGTACGTCGGGCCGGACAACGGCCTGTTCCATATCCTGGCGCGGCGCGCCGGTGCGCACGAATGCCGCGAAATCCTGTGGCGACCGGAGAAGCTCTCGGCGAGCTTTCACGGGCGCGATCTGTTCGCGCCCGTGGCCGCGCGCCTCGCGTGCGGCGAGGCGCCCGAATCCGCGCCGACGACGCTGACGGCCCCCGAGGGCGAGTGGCCGGACGATCTGCCGGTAGTGATTTACATTGATCACTACGGCAACGCCGTCACCGGCCTGCGCGCGGAGAAGATCGGCCCGGACGCCACGCTCAAGACCGGACGCCGCGCCGTAAAATATGCGCGCGTCTTCGACGCGGTCGCGCCCGGGAAGGCCTTCTGGTACGAGAACGCCAACGGCCTGGTCGAGATCGCGGTCAACCAGGGGAGCGCCGCGCGGGCGCTGGGATTAAAACTCGGCCAGCGCAGCGCGCCGCGCCCGCTCAGAGGTCGTGGTTGAACGTGGCGCGCGAGACTTCAAGCTCCCGCAGAAACGCCGCGATCGGCACCGCGGACCTCTCGCACAGGAGTTGCTCGATTCGGTAAAGCCGCTCGGTTTGGCCCACTCCCCGACCTCCTGGCCGTTGGTTTTATTGAAGGAATTCCGGCGCAGGCCAAGTGCCATTGGTTCCTGACACCAATGGCACTCACCAATGGCGCTCAGTCGCACCAAGCGGCGGGTCGGGGGCAGGCTCAGTCGCCCGGCTCGGCGGCCTGATGAATCCGGATTCGCCCGAATTCGATAATCCAAAGACGCCCGCTGACATTTTCCTGCTTGAGGCCCGCCATCATTTGTCTGGCGAGGGCGGCCAGCGTACTGGCGAGCGTCTTTCCCGGAGGGCGCAGAATTACAATGCCCGCCGTCGGTTCCGGCGGGAAGCGCAGAACATTGCCAAAGTCGAGATCGAGCGTGACGAGGCACCGTTGTTCCCGTCGGCAGACGTCATAAATCGTCTCATCGGTTGCGCCGTTAAGTTTTTGATCGTAAACCGTCGAAACATCATGACCGGCCTCGCGCAGAACCCGGGCAACGGCAAGCCCGAGATTCTCGTCGAGCTTGAACTTCACGCTGACTTCTCGATCGGCAGCGGCACGTACCGCTCGCGCGACATCTCGGCGCCGTAGGCGATGGCGGCCAGGATGTCTTCGTGGGTGAGCGCCGGATAATCCTCCAGCAATTCCTTTTCGCTAACCCCATCGGCGAGGTTGTCGAGTATCAAAGACACCCAGATGCGCGTGCCCCGGATGCACGGCTTGCCGAAGCAGACCCTTGGGTCAATCGAGATGCGCTTGTGTAGTTCTTCGCGTTCCATGGACATGCGCCTTTATATCTACATTGGAGATGTTATTTGTTAAAGATATTCGCTGCGCCCTAGTGGAACCTCAATTTCATCCGCGTGCCAGCCCGCGTAAGCCAAGGTCTCCCGCAAGTCTTCTTTTCCCAGATACGGATAAGCTTTCAGGATCTCCGCTTCCGTACGTCCGGCGGCCAGCAGGCCGACCACAGTGCCAACCGTCACGCGCATGCCGCGGATGCAGGGTTTCCCGCCCATCACGGCAGGGTCGAGTGTAATTCTTTGCAATTGATTCATGATGTCTCCGCGTAGACTTTTGAGTAGATCGGCCAAACACCTAGACCAAGCAGCTAATAACAATAATAAGTCACCCCAACCGAATGGTACAGTTACTATGCTGTATAGTCGATTTCACGGTTAGATGCAGTTTTAGTCGTGCTTATCCAGTTTTGCGCCGCGGCGGCGCGGCGCGTTCCAGAGTGTGACTGAGAAACGCCCCGGTGTGCGAATCCGGATGCGCCGCGACCTCCTCCGGCGTGCCGGTGGCGATCACGCGCCCGCCGCCGTCGCCGCCCTCGGGGCCGAGGTCAACGATCCAGTCGGCGGTCTTGATGACATCGAGGTTGTGCTCGATCACGACCACGGTGTTGCCGTGGTCGCGCAGGCGCGCGAGCACCGCGAGCAGGTTCTTGATGTCGTGGAAGTGCAGCCCGGTGGTGGGCTCGTCGAGAATATACAAGGTGCGGCCGGTGTCGCGCTTGGACAGCTCGCGCGCGAGCTTGATGCGCTGGGCCTCGCCGCCGGAGAGGGTCGTCGCGCTCTGACCGAGCGTTATATACGACAGGCCGACGTCGAGCATCGTGGCGAGCCGGTGCTTGACCGCCGGGATCGCGGCGAAGAACACCGCCGCCTCCTCGACCGTCATGCCGAGCACTTCGGCGATGGTCTTGCCCTTGTAGCGTACGTCCAGCGTCTCGCGGTTGTAGCGCCGGCCCTTGCAGACGTCGCAGGACACGTAGATGTCCGGCAGAAAATGCATCTCGACCTTGATCAGGCCGTCGCCCTGGCAGGCCTCGCAGCGCCCGCCGCGCACGTTGAACGAAAACCGCCCCGGATGATAACCGCGCTCGCGCGCCTGCGGCGCCTGCGCGAACAGCTCGCGGATCGGCGTGAACAGGCCGGTGTAGGTGGCCGGGTTCGAGCGCGGCGTGCGCCCGATCGGGCTCTGGTCTATGTCCACCACCTTGTCGAAGTGCTCGAGGCCCTCGATCGCCCGGCACGGCGCGGGGGTGAGGTTGCCGGCGTAGAGATGCTTGGCGACCGCGGCGTAGAGCGTGTCGTTTATGAGCGTGGACTTGCCCGAGCCGGAGACGCCGGTGACGCAGGTGAAGAGCCCGACGGGCAGCGCGGCGTCAATGTGCTTCAGGTTGTTTCCCGTCGCGCCGCGGATCACGAGCTGGCGGCCGGGATTGTTCGGGGTGCGGTTTGCGGGGATTTCGAGCGCCAGCGCGCCGCGGAGATACTGGCCGGTGAGCGAATCGGGATGGCGCGCGATGTCCTCGGGCGCGCCCTTGGCCACGACCCGGCCGCCGTGGACCCCGGCGCCGGGGCCGATGTCGAGCACGAAATCCGCGGCCCGGATCGCCTCCTCGTCGTGCTCCACGACGATCACGGTGTTGCCGAGGTCGCGCAGCTGCCTGAGCGTGGCGAGCAGCCGGGCGTTGTCGCGCTGGTGCAAGCCGATGGAGGGCTCGTCCAGGATGTACATGACGCCGACGAGCCCGGCGCCGATCTGCGAGGCCAGGCGGATGCGCTGCGCCTCCCCGCCCGAGAGCGTCTCGGCCGCGCGCGCGAGCGTCAGATAATCGAGCCCCACGTTCACCAGAAACCCCAGGCGGCTCGCCACCCCCTTGATGATCTTGCCCGCGATCTCGCCGCGCTTGCCGGGCAGCGTCAGCTCCGAGAAGAACCCGAGCGCCGCACCGATCGGCAGATTGGCGACCTCGGGCAGCGGCCTGCCCTCGATGAACACGTGCCGCGCCTCGGGCTTGAGGCGCGTGCCGGCGCAGGCCGCGCACGGCTGGGCGCCGAGATACTTCGCCAGCTCCTCGCGCATCGTGAGCGATTCGGTCTCGCGGTAGCGCCGCTCCATGTTGGGCAGCACGCCCTCGAACGGATGGCTGCGGCGGGAGCGCCGCCCGCCGTCGCCGAAGTAAGTAAACGATATCGGCTCGTCCCCGCTGCCGTGCAGGATGACGTCGCGGATCTTTTTCGGCAGGCGCGCGAACGGCGTTTCGAGATCGAAGCGATAATGCCGCGCGAGCGACTCGAGCATCTGGAAGTAGAAGGCGTTGCGCCGGTCCCAGCCGCGGATCGCCCCGGCCGGGAGCGCGAGCGTGGGATCGGCGACCACGCGTTCCGGATCGAAGAACTGGCGCACGCCCAGGCCGTCGCACACGGGGCAGGCGCCCGCCGGGTTGTTGAACGAGAACAGCCGCGGCTCGAGCTCCGCGAGCGAGTAGCCGCACTGGGGGCAGGCGTAGCGCGCCGAGAAAACGATCTCCTGCGCGACCCGGCCGTCCTCGGCCAGCACCGCGACCCGCGCCAGGCCGCCGCCCAGGTTGACGGCGGTCTCGAACGACTCCGCCAGCCGCTGTTCCTGCCCCGGCCGCGCCACGATGCGGTCCACCACCGCCTCGATGGTGTGCTTGACGTTTTTCTTCAGCTCCGGCGCCTCGTCCAGGCCCGCCACCACGCCGTCAATGCGCGCGCGGATGTAGCCCTGGGCGCGCAGGCCCTCGAGCACGTGCAGGTGTTCGCCCTTGCGCTCGACGATCATGGGCGCGAGCAGCATGAGTCTGGTGTCTTCCGGCAGGCCCATGACGTGGTCCACCATCTGGCTCACGGTCTGGGCCGCGAGCGCCACGCCGTGCTCCGGGCAGCGCGGCTCGCCCACGCGCGCGTACAGCAGGCGCAGGTAGTCGTAGATCTCGGTGATGGTGCCGACGGTGGAGCGTGGGTTGTGCGAGGTGGATTTCTGCTCGATCGAGATCGCCGGCGACAGGCCCTCGATCAGGTCCACGTCCGGCTTTTCCATGAGCGACAGGAACTGGCGCGCGTAGGCCGAGAGCGACTCGACGTAACGGCGCTGGCCTTCGGCGTAGAGGGTGTCGAAGGCGAGCGACGATTTGCCCGAGCCGGACAGGCCGGTGATGACGATGAGCTTGTCGCGCGGCAGATCAACGTCAATGTTCTTGAGATTGTGCGTGCGCGCGCCGCGGATGCGAATCTGGTCCATATACTGCGATGGTTTCTGACTTCGGGCGAACCTGCTACTATACGCCGCTTTTGAGCCGGCGCGCAAAGCATGTCCGCGCATGCCATGGATTCGGTCAGACAATACTAGAGGCTGTCTCAAAAACACCCGAACCGCAGATGAACGCGGATTAATGAAGAGATAAACGCGGATTTATCGCATGAATTCTTAGTGTATCTGCGTCCATCCCTGGAAATAAATCCGCGTTAATCCGCGTTTAAAGTATTTTGAGACAGGTTCTACGCATCCCAATCGTGCGCCGCCGTAAATCCGTCTCGATGACCCCCCTGGAGCGCCGCGCCGTCGGCAGCCTGGCGGCGATCTTCGCGCTGCGCCTGCTCGGGCTGTTCCTGATCCTGCCGGTGTTCGCCCTGTACGCCGACCGGCTCGAGGGGCACACCCCGTTTCTGGTGGGACTCGCGCTCGGCGCCTACGGGCTCACGCAGGCGCTGCTGCAGATCCCCTTCGGCATGGCCTCGGACCGCCTCGGGCGCAAGCCCGTGATCGCCGTGGGGCTTATCATCTTCGCTATCGGCAGCGCCGTCGCGGCCACGGCCGCCAGCATCGAGGGGGTGGTCCTCGGGCGCGCGCTCCAGGGGGCGGGCGCGATCAGCGCCGCCGTGGTCGCCATGATCGCCGACCTGACGCGCGAGGAGACCCGCACCAGGGCCATGGCGGCGGTCGGCATCACCATCGGCGCGTCGTTTTTCGTGTCGCTCCTGGCCGGGCCGGTGCTCAATACCGCGATCGGCGTGCCCGGGATCTTCTGGCTGATGGCGGCGCTGGCGCTGGGCGGGATCGGCGTCTTGTATCTCGCCGTACCGACGCCGGTGCGCAGCATCCTGCACCGCGACGTCGAGCCGGCGCCGCACCAATTCATGCGCGTGCTGCGCGATGCGCGCCTGCTGCGGCTGAACCTCGGCATCTTCATACTGCACGTCGTGTTGATGGCGCTGTTCGTGGTCGTGCCGGTGGCCCTGGTGCGGCACGCCGGCCTGCCGGCCGGGGACCACTGGCAGGTATATCTGCCGGTGCTGGTGCTGTCCGCGGTGTTCATGCTGCCGCTGATCGTGCTCGCGGAAAGGCGCCACTGGCTGCGCCCGATCTTCGCCGGCGCCGTGGGGTTGTTGCTGTTATCGCAGGTCGTGCTGTATCGGGGACACACGTCGCTGGCGCCGATACTCCTCGGCCTGTTCGTGTTTTTCACCGCGTTCAATGTGCTGGAGGCGATGCTGCCCTCGCTGATCTCCAAGACCGCCCCGGCCTCGTCCAAGGGCACGGCCATCGGGATCTACAGCACCTTCGAATTTTTCGGCGCCTTCGTCGGCGGCGCCGCGGGCGGTTACCTGCACGGCCGCTACGGCATCCCGGGGGTGTTCGTCTTCGGCGCCGTCCTGCTCGCGTTCTGGCTGCTTCTGGCGCTCACCATGCCGGCGCCGCGGTACCTCGCGAGCCGGCTGCTGCATGTCGGCCGCATGAAGGCCGCCGAGGCGCGCGCCCTGGCGCAACGGCTGGCGGCGGTGCGGGGCGTGGCCGAGGCCACGGTCGTGGCGGAGGAGGGCGTGGCCTATCTCAAGGTGGACGAGCTGATCCTCGACGCCAAAACGCTTGACCGTTATCACGCGCCGACTTAAGTCCATGAAAATACGGGCGAAGCGAAAAAATTGAGCCGGCTTTCAATTCTGGCTAAACTGAGGCCCCCTTAACCACCGCGGAGAATCGGGAGTCGGACTCGTCAGATCAGGGCTCCGTGGTACTGACAGCAGGAGAAAACTCATGGCACGCGGCGTCAACAAAGTCATCCTTGTCGGCAATCTGGGCAAAGACCCGGAGGTGCGCTATTCCCCCAACGGGCAGGCGGTGGCCAATGTCACTCTGGCGACCTCGGAGTCGTGGAAGGACAAGAACACCGGCGACAAGCAGGAGAAGACCGAATGGCACCGCATCGTGTTCTTCGGGCGGCTGGCCGAGATCGCCGGCGAATACCTGAAAAAGGGTTCCCAGATTTATGTCGAAGGCCGGTTGCAGACGCGCAAGTGGCAGGACAAGGAAGGCCGCGACCGCTACACCACCGAGATCGTCGCGGGCGAGATGCAGATGCTGGGCTCGCGCAGCGGCGCCGGCGCGCCGAGCGACAACTTCAACCAGGACCAGCCCGAGACCGCGACCGCGGCCGCGGCCAGTGCCCCGAAGGGAGAAGCGAGCACCGCCAAGGCCGGGGCGGATTTTGACGACGACATTCCGTTTTAAAGCAGCAGCAAGTGACAAGTAGCAAGTGGCAAGGAAAATCTTTCTTGCATTTACTTGCTACTTGAAACTTGCAACTTGCTACTGATGTTCACCCCGGCGGCCAATGCATCAGGCGCCCGCCGAGCAGGTGCATGTGCAGGTGGAACACCGACTGCCCGGCGTCGGCGTTGCAGTTGATCACCGTGCGGTAGCCCGAGCGCGAGATCCCGTAGTCATCCGCCACCTTCTTGGCCGCCAGCACGAGCGCGCCGACGATGTCGGCGTTCTTTGCGTCCAGATCGTTGAGCGTGGCGAGGTGCTGCTTGGGCACGAGCAACACGTGCACCGGCGCCTGCGGGTTGATGTCCTTGAACGCCAGCACCTTATCGTCCTCGTATACCGTCTGCGGTTTGATCGTCCCGCTGATCATCTTGCAAAACAGGCATTCAGCCGCCATTTGTCCTCCTCCGGCCACGGCGTCGGCCGACGTCAAGCGCCCGATGGATTCTAACTGTTTGAATCGTCACTGAAATCATAGTGCGGATTTTTCCTTTCGGGAAGGGTTGTCCGGGGCCATCCCGTGCACTATTTTAAAAAAACGGCGGGC
>MFSY01000009.1:7651-13121 GCA_001785175.1 Candidatus Muproteobacteria bacterium RIFCSPHIGHO2_01_FULL_65_16
GGCGCGCCGGCTGGCAGCGGATACGCGAGGTGAGCAGAGCATGCCGATGGAAGAAGACCCGACGGTTGGCGCCTTCTACGAGGGTCCGGACATCCGGACCTTCGAGGTGCTGGCGTTTGACGAGAATGACGGCGTGGTCCAGGTTCAATACGACGACGGCACGGTCGAGGAGCTGGATCTCGACGCCTGGTACGGCATGGACCTGCAGCAAGTCGAGCTTCCAGAGCACGGGCCGGGCGCCGACGGCACGGAGGAAGAAAACGACGACAGCGATGACGCCGACGAGGATGACATGGATGACGACGAGGATTCCGACGACGAAGAAAACGAATACTGAGCCTCGCCCGCCCGTTTAACCGCCGTCTCCCGCCCCGTCAACGGGGCGCGCGGGCCGTCCCTGGCCGCGCTCCGGTATCCGTTAGACCATATCCTTCAGGGTCTTCAGCGCCTGGATCTTGACCACGTTCCGCGCCGGCTTGGCCTTGAACATGACCTCTTCCTTGGTGAAGGGGTTGATGCCCTTGCGCGCGGACACGGCCGGTTTTTGGATCAGCTTGATCTTCATCAGGCCGAAGAGATTCACGATGCCAGGCCCCTTTTTCAGTTCGCGCTCGATCAGACTGGACAGCGAGTCAACCACGGCGACCACGTCCTTTCGCTTGAGATTGGTCTTCTCGGAGATGTAGGCGAGTATTTCTGATTTGGAGGTTGGTTTTTTCCCGGACTTGTTATTAGCCATTAAAGCGCTCCTGAGTGGATGGTTGGGTTATACGGATGACAATAAATTAGCATAATAGAGCGGAAATTACAGGGTTTATAAGGTATCGGTTTTTTTTATTCAAGCATCCCGACGGGCGCGAAGATTCGCCCGTCGGCGCGGCTGACAAACGGGGTGTGATATGAAAAATAATCCCTTAATTTATCAACATCTTTTATCCAGCCGGGCGCTCGCGCATCCGGCCTGCCGTCGGGCCTAGATGCCCGGTGTCTGGGCCGGCGATTTGGCGAATTGGACAGGGGGACGGATGAAGCGGCGTCAATTTTTGTTGTGGCTGGCCGCGGGCGGCGCGGCCGCCGCGGCCTGGCGCTACTGGCCGGACGAGGGCATTTTCAATCCCTGCCTGCCCGGTCCGCTGCCGGAGCGGCTCGCCCGGCACGATCTGGTGCAGGCGGCGTGGGACGGTGTCGCCCCGGATCGGTTCTGGGACTGCCACGTGCATCTGGTCGGCGTCGGCGCCGGCGGCACCGGCGTGTGGATCACGCCGCGGATGAAAAGTCTGTGGCATCCCATCCAGTACGCCCAGCGTGTGTTCTATCAGAACTCTGGTTGCGCCGAGCGCGAAGGAACGGCGGACGCCGATTACCTCGCGCGCCTGGTCGCGTTGCATTCCGATCTGCGCCCCGGCGCGAAGCTCATGCTGCTCGCCTTCGAGCATTTTTACGCCGCGGACGGGAGGCCCGATCTCGAACGCACGACCTACCATACGCCGAACGCCTACGCGCGCGCGGTGGCGCGCCGCCACCCGGACAAGTTCGAGTGGATCGCCTCGATCCATCCGTACCGCGCCGACGCCGTGATGCTGTTGGAGCAGGCGGTCAGGGACGGTGCGCGCGCGGTCAAGTGGTTGCCCTCGGCCATGGGCATGGACCCGGCCGCGCCCGGGTGCGACCCGTTCTACGAAGCGCTCGCGCGGTCGAGGATCCCGCTGCTGACCCACGGCGGCGGCGAGCTGGCGGTGCTCGGCGGCGCGGAGGAGGAGCTGAATAATCCGCTGCGGCTGCGCCGGCCGCTCGAGCACGGCGTGCGCGTGATCGTGGCCCACTGCGCCGCGCTCGGCAGTGGGGTGGATCTCGACCGGGGGCCGAACGGCCCGCGCGTTCCCAATTTCGATCTGTTCGCGCGGCTCATGGATGAACCGCGCCACGAGGGGCTGATACTCGGTGATATATCCGCCATGACCCAGGTGAACCGCCTCGGGCCGGCGCTGGACACGGTCATCCGGCGCGGCGACTGGCACGGGCGGCTGATCAATGGCTCGGACTACCCGCTGCCGGCGGTGATGCCGCTGTTTTCCATGCGCGCGCTGGCGGCGCGGGGGGATATCACCGCCGCCGAAGGCCGCATCCTTTCCGAGATCCGCCGCTATAACCCCCTGCTCTTCGATTTTGTCCTCAAACGCCGGCTCAAGGTCGGCGGCAAGCGCCTCGCCCCGGCGGTCTTCGAGACGCGCCGCCGTTTTATCCGCCGTTAGTCCCGGCCACCCCCGCCCGGAAGGGACATTGCTTTAGAAATAATGCGTTACGTTGGCCTTCTGGCTATAATCCATGCTTGTCCGGTGAGCCGACCGCCCCCATAACCTGGGGGCGAATGTTTTCTATGCCCCTCAGGGGCTTTCGGAAGAATTGGAGGTATCTATGCCGATCTATGAGTATCGCTGTGAAGGTTGCGGCCATGAGCTCGAGGTGATGCAGAAATTCAGCGACGCGGCGCTGGTGGATTGCCCGGCCTGCGGTAAGGCGGCGCTCAAGAAGCGCGTCTCCGCGGCCGGGTTCCAGCTCAAGGGCTCGGGCTGGTACGCCACCGATTCCAAGAAGGGCGGCAAGAAGACCGAGTCGTCCGACAGTTCCTCCGAGGGCAAATCCAAAACCAAGAGCGGCGGCGGCTGTTGCGGCGGCGGCGCCTGCGGTTCGCGTTGACATGATGTCCGCCCTGCGGCGCTACCTCGTGGCCGGCCTGCTGGTGTGGGTGCCGCTCGGGGTGACGCTGCTCATCATCAATTTTCTGGTCGAGCTCATGGACCAGACCCTGGTGCTGCTGCCTGAGCACCTGCGCCCCGAGAACCTTCTCGGCTTCAGCGTCCCCGGGCTCGGGATCGTGCTCGCCACCGTCGTGGTCCTCGTGACCGGCGTGGTGGCGGCCAACCTGTTCGGCCGGCAACTGCTCGGCTTCGGCGAGAGCCTGCTGAACCGCATCCCGCTGGTGCGCTCGATCTACTCCGGCGTGAAACAGGTCACGGAGACGTTGTTCTCCGGTTCGGGCAAGTCGTTCCGCCGGGTGGTGCTGATCGAGTATCCGCACAAGGACTCGTGGACCCTGGCGTTCCAGACCGGCGAAGGCGCGCCGGAGGCGCGCAGCAAGGTCGGCCGCGACCTGGTCAACGTCTTCGTGCCCACCACGCCCAACCCGACGTCCGGTTTTTTTCTCATGGTCCCGCGCGAGGACGTGATCGTGCTCGACATGTCGGTGGACGACGGCCTCAAGATGCTGCTCTCCGTCGGCGTGGTCCAGCCGAAGGAGACGAAAGAGATTTCCCCGGGCGCGCGCGTTCGCGTCTCCTAGCGCGCGGTTCCTCCAGACCAGACCACAGGCGACCGATCGCAGCATGCGCAGCCATTATTGCGGCTCACTCAAGGATAATCTCATCGGCCAGCCGGTCACGCTGTGCGGCTGGGTCAACAGCCGGCGCGATCACGGCGGCGTGATCTTCGTTGACCTGCGCGATCGCCAGGGCCTGGCGCAGGTGGTGTTCGATCCGCACCACAAGCAGGCGTTCGCCACGGCCGAGGGCGTGCGATCCGAATACGTCCTGCGCGTCGAGGGCCGGGTGCGCCGCCGCCCCGCGGGCACGGAGAATCCGCACCTTCCAAGCGGCGCGGTCGAGGTCGAGGTCACGGCGGTCGAGATCCTGAACCGGGCCGAGGCGCTGCCGTTCCAGTTGGATGAGACCGATCTCGGCGAGCCGGTGCGCCTCAAGTACCGCTACCTCGATCTGCGCCGGGACTTCATGCAGAAGAACATGCGCCAGCGGCACAAGGCGGCGCAGACGCTGCGCCGTTTTCTCGAAGAGCGCGACTTCGTCGAGATCGAGACCCCGATGCTGACGAAATCCACGCCCGAGGGCGCGCGCGACTATCTGGTGCCGAGCCGCATGCACCCGGGCCAGTTCTACGCGCTGCCGCAGTCGCCGCAGCTGTTCAAGCAGCTGCTGATGGTCGCGGGCTACGAGCGCTATTTCCAGATCGTGCGTTGCTTCCGCGACGAGGATCTGCGCGCCGACCGCCAGCCGGAGTTCACGCAGCTCGACGTCGAGACCTCGTTCCTCGACGAGGACGGCGTGATGGGGCTCATGGAAGAGATGATCCGCCACCTGTTCAAGGCGGTGCTCGGCGTGGCGCTGCCCGATCCATTCCCGCGCCTGAGCCACGCCGAGGCCGTGCGCCGCTTCGGCACCGACCGCCCCGATCTGCGCGTGCCGCTCGAGTTCACCGACGTCGCCGACCTCATGCGCCAGGTCGAGTTCAAGGTCTTCTCCGGGCCGGCGAACTCGCCCACCGGGCGCGTGGTCGCGTTGCGCCTGCCGCGGGGCGGCGAGCTTACGCGCGGCCAGATTGACGAGTACACCGCCTTCGTCGGCCAGCACGGCGCCAAGGGCCTGGCCTACATCAAGGTCAACGACGCCGCCACGGGCCGCGACGGCCTGCAGTCGCCGATCCTGAAGTTCCTGCCGGACGCGGCGATCGCCGGCATCATGCAACGGACCGGGGCGCAGACGGGCGACCTGATCTTTTTCGGCGCCGATCAGGCGCGGGTGGTGAACGACGCGCTCGGCGCCCTGCGCCTGAAGCTCGGCGCGGATCGGGGACTCAAACAGGAGGGCTGGAAGATCCTGTGGGTGGTGGACTTCCCGATGTTCGAGTACGACGCCGACCTCAAACGCTGGCAGGCGCTGCATCACCCGTTCACCGCGCCCAAGGCCGCGGACGTGGAGCGCGTGGACCTGGACCCCGCGAACGTGCTGGCGCGCGCCTATGACATGGTGCTCAACGGTTCCGAGATCGGCGGCGGCTCGATCCGCATCCACTCCCCGGCCCTGCAGGAAAAGGTGTTCGCCACGCTCGGCATCGAGCCCGACGAGGCGCGGCGCAAGTTCGGCTTCCTGCTGGACGCGCTCAAGTTCGGCGCCCCGCCGCACGGCGGCATCGCCTTCGGCCTCGACCGCATCTGCGCGCTCATGGCCGGCGTTGATTCCATCCGCGACGTGATCGCCTTCCCCAAGACGCAGAAGGCCTCGTGCCTGATGACGGATGCGCCGAGCCCGGTGGACGAGCAGCAACTGCGCGAGCTGCACATCAAGCTGCGCAAGCCCCCCGGAAAAGCCGGCCGGCGAGGTGGCGGCCGTTGTCCCCGCGAACGAAAAGGTTTAGCAGGTTGTTGAAAAACTCGTTTTTCAACAACCTGCGGTGCGGTACATGGATGTACCGCCATTTTTCAAAGGCGTTAAGCCTTTGAAAAATGGAGCAAAGCAAAAATCACACTTTTTGCTTTGCGAGTTGAAAAGGCCATGGAAGGACTTTTTCAACAACCTGTTAAGCGTCCCGAATCCGTCCTGGTCGTCGTCTACACGCGGACCGGAAGCGTGCTCCTGCTGCGACGCGCCGACGACCCGGACTTCTGGCAGTCCGTGACCGG
>MFSY01000010.1 GCA_001785175.1 Candidatus Muproteobacteria bacterium RIFCSPHIGHO2_01_FULL_65_16
CTCTTTGGCTACTTTCTCTTGGACAAGCAAGAGAAAGTAGCCCTGGGTGCGGGGCGGAGCATCCCGCATTAAAACACACGCCGCCCGCAGGGCGGCCCAACTCACGATATGGTCAGCGTAACACGCACATCTTCCGCCGCCGGCCGGCCCGCCGCAATCGAGCCGGAGGCCTGGCTTGCGGCCGTCGCCGCCGGCCGGCCGCCGGAGGAGCAGGAGGTCCTGAGGCGCGCGGTTGCGTTCGCGCTCAAGGCGCACGCCGGCCAGCAGCGGGCCTCGGGCGAGCCCCACATCCAGCATTCGCTCGCGGTGGCGAAGATCCTCGCCGACATGGGGCTCGATCATGAAACGCTCGCCGCCGCCATCATGCACGACGTGGTGGAGGACACCGGCGTCGAACTCGAGGACGTCAGGCGCGAGTTCGGCCCGCGCATCGCGCTGCTTGTGGACGGCGTCACCAAGATGGAGGTGATTCAGGAGTTCCAGCCCGGGGCCGGGGCCTCGCGGCGCGAGCGCGCCCAGGCCGAGAGCCTGCGCAAGATGCTGCTCGCAATGGCCGAGGACGTGCGCGTGGTGCTCATCAAGCTCGCCGACCGGCTGCACAACATGCGCACGCTCGCGGCGTTGCCCGCGGACAAGCAGCAGCGCATCGCGCGCGAGACCATGGACATCCTCGCCCCGCTCGCGAATCGTCTGGGCATCTGGCAGATGAAATGGGAGATCGAGGACCTCGCCTTCCGCTACCTGGAGCCCGCCGCGTACGAGCAGATCGCCGGCTGGCTCGCCGAGAGGCGCGTGGACCGCGAAGAATACATCGCGCGCTTTGTCGAGAGTCTGTCCCGGGAGCTGAAAAAGGCGGGCATCGAGGCCGAGATCAGCGGCCGCGCCAAGCACATCTACAGCATCTGGCGCAAACAGCAACGCCAGGGCGAGAAGCTTGAACGCATCTTCGACGTGCGCGCGGTGCGCGTGCTCGTTAACGACGTCCGCGATTGTTACGGCGCGCTCGGCGTGGTGCATTCGCTCTGGCAGTACGTGCCGGGCGAGTTCGACGACTACATCGCGACCCCCAAGGAGAACAACTACCGCTCGATCCACACCGCGGTGATCGGCCCCGAGGGCAAGACCGTGGAGGTGCAGATCCGCACCCACGACATGCACCGCGCGAGCGAGCTCGGTGTCGCCGCCCACTGGCGCTACAAGGAAGGCGCGCGCGGAGACAAGGGCTACGACGAGAAGATCGCGTGGCTGCGGACGCTGCTCGAATGGAAGGACGAGGTGGCCGAGGCGAGCGACTTCGTGGACCAGTTCAAGTCCGAGGTCTTCAGCGAGCGCGTCTATGTCTTCACGCCCAAGGGCAACATCGTGGACCTGCCTGCGGGCTCGACACCGCTCGATTTCGCCTACCACATCCACACCGACGTCGGCCATCGCTGCCGCGGCGCCAAGGTGAACGGCCAGATGGCGCCGCTTACCCATCAACTGAAGACCGGCGACCGGGTCGAGGTGCTTACGGTGAAGGAGGGCGGGCCGTCGCGCGACTGGCTCAGCCCGCACCTCGGGTATCTCGCCACTTCCAAGGCGCGGTCCAAGGTTGGCCACTGGTTCAAGCAGCAGAACTATGACGCGAGCGCCGCCGCCGGCCGCGATATATTGGAGCGCGAATTCCACCGCCTCGGGCTCGCGGACGTGAACTTCGAGAAGCTCGCCGCGCGCTTCGGCCACGCGCGGGTGGACGATTTTCTCGCCGCTCTCGGGCGCGGCGACATCAAGCCCGCGCAGATCACGAGCGCGGTGCCGGAGCTGGTTGAGCCGGCCGCGCGCGCGGCGCGGCCCTTCATCGCCCCGCGTGTCGTGGCGGGCAAGAAAAAGCCCGCCGGCGTGAACATCCAGGGCGTGGGCAATCTGCTCACGCGCATGGCCAAGTGCTGCAATCCGGTGCCGGGCGACGCAATCGTCGGCTTCATCACGCGCGGGCAGGGTGTCACCATCCACCGCCGGGACTGCGCCAACGCGCTGCGGCATCACAACGAGAACGAGGAGCGCCTCATCGAGGTGAGCTGGGGCGCCAGGGCCGGCCAGACCTACCCGGTCGAGGTCGAGATCGCGGCGCACGACCGCGCCGGGCTGCTGCGCGACATCACCGGCCTGCTGGCGAACGAAAAAATCAACGTGCTCGGCGTGAGCACCGTGACCGACAGGCAGGAGGTCGCGCACATGACCTTCACCCTCGAGATTCCGGACATCGAGACCCTGAGCCGCATCCTCGCGCTGATTGACCAGATCCCGAACGTGCTCGAAGTACGCCGCCGTAAGAGCTAAACTCACGGCCCCATGAACGACACCACCGCACCCGACTGGCTCGGCCGGTTCCCCGCGCTGGCGCTGGACCCCGAGCTGCGCCGCGTCGCCCGGACGGCGCAGCCGCTGCGCGTGCCCGCCGGCGTCACCATTTTCCGGCCGGGGGATGCGTGTCAGAGCTATCTCATGGTGGTCGAGGGCGCCGTGCGCGTGCAGAAGGTTTCGGAGCACGGGCGCGAGATCGTGCTCTACCGGGTCGAGGCCGGCCAGACCTGCGTCCTCACCACCTCGTGCCTGCTCGCCGGCGGGCGCTATCCGGCCGAGGGCGTCACCGAGACCGAGGTCACGGCGGTGGCGCTGCCGCTGGCGCCGTTTCACGAGCTGCTCGCCGGCAGCGACACCTTCCGCCGGTTCGTATTCGCCTCCTTCGGCGAGCGCCTGACCGAGCTCATGGTGCTGGTCGAGGCGATCGCCTTCGGCCGCCTGGACGGCCGCCTCGCCCGGAGGCTGCTGGCGCTCGGCGAGGGCGCGGACCGCGTGAGCATCACGCACCAGCAGCTGGCCGCCGAGCTCGGCAGCGCGCGCGAGGTGGTGAGCCGCGTGCTCAAGGACTTCGAACGGAGCGGCTGGCTTACGCTCGAGCGCGGCCAGATCGTGCTCCGCGACGCCGCGGCGCTGGCGCGCATCGCGGACCAGTAGCACTGTAATTTTGTCACTGACCACCACGCCGCGCCGGGGTAGGGTGGCGCCGATCGCCAAACCCTAACCATCGGAGACAATCACCATGAAATGCAACGTTGGTACCGCCGATCGCGCGGTGCGCGTCATCGCCGGACTGGGACTGCTGAGCCTCGTGTTCGTCGGCCCGCAGACCCCGTGGGGCTGGATCGGCCTGATCCCGCTCGTCACCGGCCTCGTCGGCTTCTGCCCGGCCTACGGCCTGTTCGGCCTCAAGACCAGCAAGTCGAACTGAACGACAGTACGGACGAAAAGCAAAGGGGCGGAGGAATTAAATTTATCCTCCGCCCCTTTTTCTTCGGCCTCTTGGCCGGTTCCTACGGCTTGCTTTCTTTCCGGGTCGAAATGCCGAAAGGCACGTAGGTCGGGCACCAACTGATGAAACTCGTCAGCAGGAAAGCCACGGCGACGATGCCCAACACGATGGCGAGCGTGCCGCTGATCTGGCCGGTGAAGTAAAGCGCGGCGATCGCCGCCGCGATGACTGTCCGGAAGATCCGGTCAATCGTTCCCATGTTTTTCTTCATTGCGGTTCACCTCCATTTGTCTGTCAGAACAACCATTGAACGAGAAGAACAATCCCCACGATCACGCCGACGCAGAGCAGGCAGGCGAGAGCGAATTTCACGATCTTTGGCATCGTGTCTCCATACTTAGAGTCCCTATCAGAATGAGAACTCCACGCAGTCTTGCCCTCATCCCCACCCTTCTCCCGGAGGGAGAAGGACTTGAAAACCCCTCTCCCTGCGGGAGAGGGGAGGGGGGGAGGGCGGGTCTCGACTCGTGCCCGGTCATTTCGTTGGGCGCTCTCAGCGAAACTACTCTTTCCTTTCCGCAAGCGCAACTCTGCCTTCCTGGCTCTTCGCTCAAGCTCGGGAGATTGCTTGAAAGCCAGGCGCGGATTGTGGATGTTTATGGCGGACGAAAGCGCCACACGGTGTAACCCATGTCCCCGGACTATTTTGTTACCGATGTGTCCGACCGCCCAATCCTTGCTTGCTTTCTAATATTCGACGCAAAGTCTCAAGATCACTTCGAACGTGAGCCTCGTCTTCCTTGAACTGCTGGTCCGACATACCTTCGTGCCGGAAAAGCGTGAACAGAAGCTCGCTACCGCCGCCGTTCGGTACCACCCGCATTGGGTTTGTGAGCTTCAGGCCCGACGCGAACGTAACTGTGTGGTCAAGGACACCGTAACTATTGGATTCCACGAAGGCGAAGACCACCGGACCTTCAGGTGACTGGACGACCCATTGCCCGTGGACAAACTCTACTGACTTGCAGAACGACGGAACCCACGCAGGGAGATTGGCCGGGTTTGACGCGAAATCGTAGACGGCCGCGGGTGGTACGGCGATATAAATAGATATGGTTTTCGATTTCATAGGTGTTCGGTCCTGACTATGACGCCAAGATCGCTGAGGGCCACCCATAGCGTTAGAAACGGTTCCTGACGCCTTACCCGCCTTTCCGTGTGATCTTTCGATTGGGTTTTTGTGGCCCCGTGCCGGGGTTTTCGCTCACAATATAAACCCGGCTTTGCCGGGTGTCATTTACTTCAGGGAGCATTCGATCCATGTTCATCGGCCATTACGGTGTCAGCTACGCGGCCAAGGCCGTCAACAAACAAATTCCACTGTGGCTGCTGTTCATCGCCGTGCAACTGGTGGACGTGGCCTGGGCGATTCTAGTGCCGCTCGGCATCGAGAAGGTGCGCATCGTGCCGGGCATTACCGCCACCAACCCGCTCGATCTCTATTACATGCCCTACACGCACAGCCTCGTGGGCGCGGCGCTCTGGAGCCTGCTCGCCTATGGCGCCTACCGGCTGTGGGCGGGGCAGGGCAACGCGCGCCCGCACCGCGCGGCGCTGATCGTGGCGCTGGCGGTGTTCTCGCACTGGCTGCTGGATCTCATCGTGCACCGGCCGGACCTGCCGCTGTACGACGACCAGTACAAGCTGGGCCTCGGCCTCTGGAATTATCCGGCGCCGGCACTGCTGCTCGAAATCGCGCTGCTCGCGGGCGGCATGTGGCTCTATCTGCGCGCGACTCAAGGTCAGGGGTTCGGCGCGCGTTACGGCATGCCGCTGTTAGGCGCGGCGATGCTCGCCACCCAGGCGATCGTGTTCTTCGGCCCGCCGCCGCCCAACGCACCGGCGCTCGCCGCCACCGCGCTCATCGGCTATCTCGGGTTTGCCGCCGCCGCGTACTGGTTGGAGAAGAAGCGGCGCTGACCCCCGAGCTTTGCCGCGTATGGCGGCCGGAGACAGGCTTCATTCATGCGGGAAACAAAGGGTAGCGTCTCCAATGGCGCTACTCGGCGATTGCGGGGTCGGGCTGTTGAGCGAGGGGGTTTGGGCAACGGGCCGTAACGTAAAGGGGTGAACCCTTGGCTCTGACCCAGTGGCTCTCTTACGCGGCGTGACGAGTGGGAATCCTTCTGATCTCCTCGCGCAGGCGCTTCTCAGCGTGCCACAGGTCGTAGGCGGCTTGCAGTCGCAGCCAGAAGCCCGCGCCGTTGCCGCAGAACTTACCGAGTCGCACGGCCATCTCCGGGGAGACCGCCATCTTGCCCGCCAGGATGCGGTGCAGCGTCTGGCGGCTCACGCGAAGCTCCTTTGCCGCCTCGATGACACTCAAACCCAGCGCCGGTAGCACGTCCTCGCGCAGAATCTCACCCGGATGGACCGGCGCCATTTTCGGGGCCTCCGTCACCAGATACTCTTTCGCCTTCGCCATGATGCCTACCTCTCAGTGATATTGCTCAAGGTCCACCCGCCACGCATCGCTGTCCACGAATTCGAAGGTGATGCGCCAAGGACCGTTCACGTAGATCGCGTACCGTTTCGGCGTCCCATGCAGCGGGTGAAGCCCCAGTCCCGGATAGCTCATATCTCGCAGCGTCTGCGCCTGATCCAGGGTCCCGAGAATGCGCCGTGCCCGCTTCTGGAGGTCCGGCCGCACCCCCGTGCTCGATCC
>MFSY01000011.1:0-14628 GCA_001785175.1 Candidatus Muproteobacteria bacterium RIFCSPHIGHO2_01_FULL_65_16
GCGCGCGCGGCTCGAGCAGATGGCGGCCGAGTACGAGTCGCCCGAGGAGTTCATCCGCTGGCACTACGCGAACCCGGAGAAGCTGTCCGAGGTCGAGTCGCTGGTGCTGGAAGAGAAGATCGTGGAAGATCTGCTGGCCACGGCCGAGGTCGTGGACAGGGCGGTCGGCTTCCAGGAGCTGCTGGGGATGGAGCCGACCACAACGTGACGCCGTTGGCAAAGGTAAGGAATGTCTATGTCAGATTACAGAAATCATGATGGCGCCCTGAATCCGCAGGCGCTCGGGTTGGTCCCGATGGTGATCGAGACCACGGGCCGGGGCGAGCGCGCCTACGACATCTATTCCCGCATGCTCAAGGAGCGGGTGGTGTTCCTGGTCGGGCCGGTCGAGGATCACATGGCCAATCTGGTGGTGGCGCAGCTGCTGTTCCTGGAATCCGAGAACCCGGACAAGGACGTTCACCTGTATATCAACTCCCCCGGCGGGGCGGTGAACGCCGGGCTCGCCATCTACGACACCATGCAGTTCATCAAGCCCGACGTCTCCACCGTGTGCGTCGGCCAGGCGGCGAGCATGGGGGCGCTGATTCTGGCGGGCGGCGCCAAGGCAAAACGCTTCGCGCTGCCGCACGCGCGCATGATGATCCATCAGCCGATGGGCGGCTTTCAGGGGCAGGCGGCGGACATTGACATCCATGCCAGGGAGATCCTGCGCGTGCGCGAACGCCTGAACCAGATCCTGGTCAAACACACCGGCCAGACCATGGAGCGGATCCAGGAGGATACCGACCGGGACTATTTCATGGACGGGTCGGAGGCCATGTCCTTCGGGCTGATTGATACGGTCATCGAAAAACGTACCTGAAATGGGTGAAATTTTCGAGGTCTATGCTATAAGTCTTAGAGTGCACCCTTGCATATTTTCCGGAAAAACCGCACGCTAAACGCGTGTCCCTTGATCAATCGCGAGGATTAAGGATGGCTGACGACAATCACAACGGCAGGGGAGACGGAAAAGGCGAAAAGCTGCTGTACTGCTCCTTCTGCGGCAAGAGCCAGCACGAGGTGCGCAAGCTGATCGCCGGTCCCTCGGTGTTCGTCTGCGACGAATGCGTCGAGCTGTGCAACGACATCATCCGCGAGGAGGTGCAGGAGGAGAAAGGCGCGACCCAGGGAAGGAAGAAGTTCCCCGCCCCGCGCGAGATCAACCAGATCCTGGACGAGTACGTCATCGGCCAGTCCGACGCCAAGAAGGTGCTGTCGGTCGCGGTCTACAACCACTACAAGCGCATCGAGAACGAAGGCAAGGTCGGCGAGGTCGAGCTCTCCAAGAGCAACATCCTGCTGGTCGGCCCCACCGGCTCCGGCAAGACGCTGCTCGCGGAAACGCTCGCCCGCGTCCTCAACGTTCCGTTCACCATCGCCGACGCCACCACCCTCACCGAGGCGGGCTACGTCGGCGAGGACGTCGAGAACATCATCCAGAAGCTGCTGCAGAAGTGCGACTACGACGTCGAGAAGGCGCAGAAGGGCATCGTCTACATAGACGAGATTGACAAGATCTCGCGCAAGTCCGAGAATCCCTCGATCACGCGCGACGTTTCGGGCGAGGGCGTGCAGCAGGCGCTGCTAAAACTGATTGAAGGCACGATCGCCTCGGTGCCGCCGCAGGGCGGCCGCAAGCACCCGCAGCAGGAATTCCTGCAGGTGGACACGCGCAACATCCTGTTCATCTGCGGCGGCGCCTTCTCGGGGCTGGATAAGGTCATTCAGTCGCGCTCCGAGCGGAGCGGCATCGGCTTCAACGCCGACATCAAGAGCAAGTCGAACGCCAAGAAGGTCGGCGACGTCCTGCGCACGGTGGAGCCCGAGGACCTAATCAAGTACGGCCTGATTCCGGAATTCGTCGGTCGCCTGCCGGTGGTCGCGGTCCTGGACGAGCTCGACGAGTCGGCCCTGATCCAGATCCTGACGGAACCGAAGAACGCCCTGGTCAAGCAGTACCAGAAGCTGCTCAAGCTCGAAGGCGTGGATCTCGAGATCCGCGAGGAGGCCCTCAACGCCGTGGCCAAGCGCGCCATGGACCGCAAGACCGGCGCCCGGGGACTGCGTTCGATCCTCGAGCGCGCCCTGCTCGAAGTCATGTTCGAGCTGCCGTCGCTCGATAACGTCAAAAAGGTGGTGGTCGAGGCGAGCGTCATCACCGACGGCGCCAAGCCGCTGCTGATCTACGCCGACGGCGAGGACCAGTCCAGAAGGCGCGCCACGGGTGGCTCGTGACCGGCGCGGTCGTGCGGCGATCCAGATAGACCCCGCCCATGGCGGGGTTTATTTTGAGTTTCGGCTATGAATCGAAACATGGCCGGTAATTTGCACTGATTGTCGGGGTTACATTGAAATCCCGGTGGTTTGGCCCCACACTTGAATCAACGACCGAACAGGACGCAGGATAGGATAATGAGCGAACAGACACCCCCCAACATCGTCGCCGGATCGGAAACGACACTGCCGGTGTTGCCGTTGCGCGACGTCGTCGTGTTCCCGCACATGGTCATCCCCCTGTTCGTCGGGCGGCGCAAGTCCATCCGCGCCCTGGAACAGGCCATGGAGGCGGGCAAGCAGATCATGTTGGTGGCGCAGAAAAGCGCCTCCGACGACGACCCGACGACGGAAAACATCCATACGATCGGGACCGTGGCCAGCATCCTGCAGCTGCTGAAGCTGCCGGACGGCACGGTCAAGGTGCTGGTCGAGGGCGAGCGCCGCGGCGTCGTCCAGCAGTACCACGAGACCGCGGAGTATTTCGCCGCGCAGGTGGCGCTGCTCGCGGCCGAGCCGCTCACCGACAAGGAGGGCGAGGCCCTCATGCGCTCGGTGCTGGCCGAGTTCGACCAGTACGTCAAGCTGAACATGAAGATCCCGCCCGAGATCCTGACCTCGCTCTCGGGCATCGAAGACCCGGAGCGCCTGGCGGACACCATCGCCGCGCACCTCTCGCTCAAGATTGATGACAAGCAACAGATCCTCGAGATCCAGAACGTGCGCGCGCGCCTGGAGCGCATCCTCTCGGTCATCGAGAACGAGATTGACCTGTTGCAGGTGGAGAAGCGCATCCGCGGCCGCGTCAAGCGCCAGATGGAGAAGAGCCAGCGCGAGTATTATCTGAACGAGCAGATGAAGGCGATCCAGAAGGAGCTCGGCGAGCTCGAGGAGACGCCGAACGAGGCCGAAGAGCTGGCGCGCAAGATCGCCAAGGCCGGCATGCCCAAGGACGTGCGCGCCAAGACCGAGGCCGAGCTCAACAAGCTCAAGATGATGTCGCCGATGTCGGCCGAGGCCACGGTGGTGCGCAACTACATTGACTGGCTGCTCAACGTGCCGTGGAAGAAGCGCACCAAGATCCAGAAGGACCTCTCCAGGGCGGAGGAGATCCTCGAGGCCGATCACTACGGCCTGGAGAAGGTCAAGGAGCGCATCCTCGAGTACCTGGCGGTGCAGCAGCGCGTGACCAAATCGAAGGGCCCGATCCTGTGCCTGGTCGGCCCGCCCGGCGTGGGCAAGACCTCGCTCGGCCAGTCCATCGCGCGCGCCACGAATCGCAAGTTCACGCGCATGTCCCTGGGCGGCGTGCGCGACGAGGCCGAGATCCGCGGCCACCGCCGCACCTACATCGGCTCGCTGCCGGGCAAGATCGTCCAGAACATGTCCAAGGTGAAGGTGCGCAACCCGCTGTTCATGCTCGACGAGGTGGACAAGATGGCGATGGACTTCCGCGGCGACCCGAGCTCGGCGCTGTTGGAAGTGCTCGACCCGGAGCAGAACCACGCCTTCAACGATCACTACCTCGAGGTTGACTACGACCTTTCGGACGTGATGTTCATCGCCACCGCGAACACCCTGAACATCCCGGCGCCGCTGCTCGACCGCATGGAGGTCATCCGCCTCAGCGGTTACACCGAGGACGAGAAGGTCAGTATCGCGATCAGATATCTGATACCGAAGCAGCTCAAGAACAACGGGCTCAAGCCGGGCGAGATCGCCGTCGCCGAATCGGCGATCCGCGACATCGTGCGTTATTACACGCGCGAGGCCGGCGTGCGCAGCCTGGAGCGCGAGATCTCCAAGGTCTTCCGCAAGGTCGCCAAGGACCTGTTGCTCAAAAAGGCGGAGGCGGGCAAGAAGGTCGCCGTCACCGCGCGCTCGCTCGAGAAATATCTGGGCGTGCGCCGTTATCGCTACGGCATCGCCGAAAAGACCAACCAGGTCGGCCAGGTCACCGGCCTCGCCTGGACCGAGGTCGGCGGCGAGCTGCTCACGATCGAGGCCGTGATCGTGCCGGGCAAGGGCAAGCTCACCATCACCGGCAAGCTCGGCGAGGTCATGCAGGAGTCAATCCAGGCGGCCATGAGCGTGGTGCGCAGTCGCGCCGGCCGGCTCGGGATCCCCGTGGACTTCTACCAGAAGCACGATTTCCACGTGCACGTGCCCGAGGGCGCGACGCCCAAGGACGGCCCGAGCGCGGGCATCGCCATGTGCACCGCCATGGTGTCGGCGCTGACGAAGATCCCCGCGCGCGCCGACGTCGCCATGACGGGCGAAATCACCTTGCGCGGCGAGGTGTTGCCGATCGGCGGGCTCAAGGAGAAGCTGCTCGCCGCGCATCGCGGCGGGATCAAGACCGTCTTGATTCCGGAGGAGAATCGCAAGGATCTGACGGAGATCCCCAAGAACATCCGCGACCGCCTCGACATCCGCCCGGTGCGGTGGATTGACCAGGTGCTGGAGGCCACGCTCGAGCGCATGCCCGAGCCGCTGGAAGAGGGCAAGGCCGCGGAGGCGGCGCCGGCGGAAAAGACCGACGCGGTCGGCGCCGTCACGACTCACTGACGTTCGTCCGCTGTTTCTTGACAGGGTTTTCCGGGGCTTGTTATAAAAGTCGCGCGCTGGAACGTGCGCACGTCGTGTTTTGGTCGCGCTCCATCGGCGACTCTTCCACCACACACCACAAGGGGATGCCAACGTGAACAAGACCGAACTCATTGATAAAGTGGCGCAGGCGACGGACTTGAACAAGGCCTCCGCGATGCGCACGGTCGAGGCGGTGTTTAACATCATCGCCAACTCCCTGCGCAACGGGGACGCGGTGACGCTGAGCGGCTTCGGCACCTTTTCCATCGGCAACCGGGCCGCGCGCACGGGACGCAATCCGCGCACCGGCGAGGCCATCGCCATCGCGGCGTCGAAGAATCCCCGCTTCAAGGCTGGCAAAGGCCTGAAGGATGCCGTAAACTAACGCGCCTTTGGTTGGCGCGCGCGGCTCCCCGGGTGCTTAGCTCAGTTGGTAGAGCGTCGCCCTTACAAGGCGAAGGCCGGGGGTTCGAGCCCCTCAGCACCCACCAGCCAAAGACAGGACTGAGGACTGAGCGCTAAGGACTGAGAAGTGAATGCCTGTCTTTCTTCGCCCTTAGTCCTCAGCACTCGGTCCTCAGTCCTTTCTGTGATCCGGAGCGGTAGTTCAGTTGGTTAGAATACCGGCCTGTCACGCCGGGGGTCACGGGTTCGAGCCCCGTCCGCTCCGCCATATAGAAGAATAGAAGGCGAGGCCGCCGCCTCGCCTTTTTAGCTATCAGCTAATAGTTATTAGCTTTTCCGTTGCCACTCCCGCGGCGCATCCGGTAAAGTACCCGCCCATGCTGACCAAGATCCGCGAAAAGATTCAGGGCGTCATCGCCACCGTCATCCTGTTGCTGGTCGTCATCCCGTTCGCGCTCTGGGGCATCAATTCCTATTTTGAGGGCGGGTCGAGCGTCAATGTGGCCACCGCCGACGGCGTGGAGATCAGCCAGCGCGATTACCGCGCCGCCATGGACCAGTTCCGCGGCCGCATGGACCCGGCCGTGTTCGACAGCCGCGAGTTCAAGGCGCTGGTCGTGGACGGGCTCATCGATCAGGCGCTGCTGGTGCGCGACGCGCGGGCGCGCGGTTACCGCATCGGCAACGAGCGGCTCGGCCGGTTGATCCGGGAGAAGCCCTATTTCCAGCGCGACGGCAAATTCGATCCCCAGCTCTATGAGGCGCTGCTGCGCCGCGAAGGCATGAGCACGGTCGAGTTCGAGGCGCGGCTGCGCGAGGAAAACATGACCGGCCAGCTGCAGGCCGCCTTCGGCGAAACCGCGATCGTCACCGAGGCCGAAGTCACCGCGCTCCTGCGCCTGTGGCGGCAGGAGCGCGAAGTGGTCTACGCCGTGGTGGACCCCGAGCGGTTCGCGGGCAAGGCCGTTGTCACCCCCAAGGCGATAGAAGAATATTATTCCGCGCGCGCGGACGCCTTCCGTGCGCCGGAAGAGGTGCGCATCGAATACCTGCGGCTGGCGGCCGAGGATTTCGTCAAAAAGTATCAGCCGAGCGAGGACGAGCTGCGCAAGGCTTATGCCGAGGAGGCCGCGCGCTACACCCGCCCGGAAAAACGGCGCGCCAGCCACATCCTGATCGCGGTGGCGGCGAACGCCGCCAAGGAAGAGGTCGAGCGCGCCCAGGGCCGGATCCGCGAGCTCGAGCGCCAGGCGCGCGCCGGCGCCGATTTTGCCGCGCTCGCCGGGAAGCACTCGCAGGATCCCGATTCCGCCGCCAAGGGCGGCGATCTCGGCGAGATCGGGCGCGGGGTGCTGCCCAAGGAACTCGAAGCCGCGATTTACGTTCTCAGGCCGGGCGCGATCAGTCAGCCGGTGCGGACCGAGTTCGGTTTTCATCTGGCCAAATTGACCGGCTTCACGCCGGAGACGCGCAAGCCCCCGCACGAAGCGCGCAAGGAGCTGACCGACCTCGTGCGCAAGCGCCGGGGCGAGGAGCGTTTCCTCGAGGAAGCCGAGAAGTTCCGCAATCTCGTTTACGAGCATCCGGAAGGCCTCGGGCCCGCCGCGCAGGCGCTCGGACTCGCCATCCAGCGCAGCGAATGGTTCGGCCGCGCCGGCGGCGCCGGCGTCGCGGCATATCCCAAGGTGGTGGAGGCGGCGTTTCATCCGGAGGTGCTGGGCAAGACCCGCAACAGCGACGCCGTCGAGATCAATCCCGAGACCATGGTGGCCGTGCGCGTGCTGGATCACCGGCCGGCGGCGCTCAGGCCGCTGGCGGAGGTGCGCGCCCAGATCGAGCGCACGCTCAGGTTGCAGCAGGCCGGCGAGCTGGCGCGGGCGGCGGCGACAGACTGGCTCAAGCAGCTCCAGGCCGGCGCCGCGCTCGAGGCTCTGGCCCGGAGCCACGCGCTCAAATACCAGGGACCCAGGCTCGTGACGCGCGAGCGGCTGGACGGCCGCGATCGCCGCGTCGTCGAGGCCGCCTTCCGCGCGCCGCGGCCCCAGACGGGCAGGGCGGTGTACGGACTCGCCGATCTCGGAAGTCAGGGCTACGCCGTTTTTGGTTTAAAGCGCGTGCTCGAGGGCCGGCCGGAAAAGGCCGACTCGGCGCTGCGTGAGCGCGCGCGGCGATTGCTGCTCAGCCGGCGCGGGATCGAATACTACGCGCTCTATCGCGCGGGCCTGCGGCAGAAGGTGGACATCAAGATTTACCAGGACCGCCTCTGACGCAGCCGTATCAGCGGTCGCCAAATCCACCGCAGAGACGCGGAGGCGCGGAGTTATTGAAACAAAGACGGATTTTCTCTGCGTCTCTGCGCCTCTGCGGTGAAAACCATAATTTCAGGAATTGTTCGCAGCGCCCTTGATGTTTTTCCGCCGCGGCGCGGACGTCGGGGGGCCTCAGGGCTTGAGCAGTTTGCCGTAGTCCAGGCCGATGGCGACGGTGTTGAAGCCGGCGTCCACATAGGTGATCTCGCCCGTGACTCCGGAGGCCAGGTCCGAGCACAGGAAGGCGGCGACGTTGCCGACCTCGTCAATCGTCACGCCGTGTCCGAGCGGCGCCATCAGGTCGTTATAATCCAGCAGCTTTTTGAAGTCGTTGATGCCCGCGGCCGCGAGCGTGCGGATCGGGCCGGCGGAGACGGCGTTGACGCGTATGCCGTCGTGCCCGAGCGCCTGGGCGAGGTAGCGCACGTTGGCCTCGAGGCTGGCCTTGGCCAGGCCCATGATGTTGTAGTTTGGTATGGAGCGGTCGGCGCCGATGTAGGTCAGGGTGAGCAGCGCCCCCTTGCGCCCCTGCATCATGGCGCGCCCGGCCTTGGCCAGCGCGGTGAAACTGTAGGAGCTGATTTCGTGCGCGACCCGGAATCCCTCGCGCGTCGTGACATCGGCGAAATTTCCGGACAGCAGCTCGCGCGGGGCGAAGGCGACGGAATGCACAATGATGTCGAGGCCGTCCCAGTAATCGTCCAGGCGTGAAAACACCGCCTCGATCTCCGTGTCGCTGGCCACGTCGCACGGCAGGATGATGTCCGATTTCGTCTGGGCCGCGAGCTTCTCGACACGCTCCTTGAGCTTGTCGTTCTGATAGGTGTATGCGAGCTCGGCGCCTTCCCGGTGCATGGCCTTGGCGATGCCCCAGGCGATGGAGCGGTCGCCCGCCACGCCGACGATCAGCGCCCGTTTACCTGTCAGAAATCCCATATTGTCATCTCCACAACGGCTTTTGCGTTAGAGTTGTTATGTTCCCTGCCGGCGCCGACCAATAACGGGTCTGTCGGTATTGCGTCCGAGCAAATTCAGCCGCTACAGTAGCGGAATTTCCCGCCTGCGGGAAGGGGGTGCGGCGGAGCGCTGCGAGCGGCAGGAGAGCGCAAAGATTCTTCTATTGATGATTATCCATGCTTTTCTTTGCGTCCTTCGCGTCTTTGCGGCAAATAATCATACTTACTTAATCGGAACTTCTTGACGGACATGGGCCAAACGAATTCATACAGGCGCGCTCTGTTGCTGCTCGCGCTGGCCGCGCTGTCCTGCAACGCCCGGGCCGAGTGGAACAATCCGTATCCGGCGGCGGAGGAAGGGAAGAACATTCTGTACACGGCGTTCCGCGAGCGCCCCAAGCATCTCGATCCGGCGCGCGCCTACAGCTCCAACGAATATGATTTCATCGCCCAGATCTACGAGCCGCCGTTCCAGTACCATTATCTCAAGCGGCCGTACGCGCTCGCGCCGCTGACCGCCGTCGCGCTGCCGCGGCCGGCGTATCTCGATACCCAGAGTCGGCGCCTGCCGCCGGACGCGCCGCCCGCCGCCGTCGCCTACAGCGTCTATGAGATACGCATCCGGCCCGGGATTTACTATCAGCCGCACCCGGCCTTCGCCCGCGACGCCGCGGGCAAGCTTCTGTACCACGCGCTCGACGAGCGCGCGCTCGCCGGCAAATACGCCATCGCCGACTTTCCGCGGACCGGCACGCGCGAGCTGGTCGCCGCCGATTATGTCTACCAGATCAAGCGTCTGGCGCACCCCAAGCTTCACTCGCCCATCCTGAGCGTCATGGGCGAATACATCGTGGGCATGAAGGACTACGCCGCGACACTGACGCGGGCCTACGCCGATGTCGCCGGCGGGCGCGAGGACGGGGTGTATCTGGATCTGGCGCGCTACCCGCTCGCGGGCGCCGAGGCGGTGGATCGCTATACCTATCGCGTGAAGATCCGCGGCGTCTACCCGCAGATCCGCTACTGGATGGCGATGCCGTTTTTCGCCCCGATGCCGCCCGAGGCCGAACGTTTTTTCTCCCAGCCCGGCATGCAGGCGCGCAATCTCACGCTCGACTGGTATCCCGTCGGCACCGGGGCGTATATGCTCACGGTCAACGACCCGAACCGTCGGATGGTGCTCGAACGCAACCCCAATTATCACGACGAGTTCTACCCGCGCGCGGGCGAGCCGGCGGACGCGGGCCGGGGCCTGCTCGCCGACGCCGGCAAGCGGCTGCCGCTCATTGACAAGGTGGTGTTCAGCCGCGAGAAGGAGGGCATCCCCTACTGGAACAAGTTCCTGCAGGGCTACTACGACCGCTCCGCGGTGCTTACCGAGAGCTTCGACCAGGCGGTCCGCCTCACCGGCAGCGGCGACACCGACGTGACCGAGTCCATGAAGCAGAAGGGCATCCGCCTGCTCACGAGCGTCGCCGCCTCGACCTATTATCTCGGCTTCAACATGCTCGACCCGGTCGTCGGCGGTTACGGCGAGCGCGCGCGCAAGCTCCGGCAGGCCGTCTCCATCGCCATTGATTACGAGGAGCAGATCTCGATCTTCCGCAACGGCCGCGGCATCGCCGCCCAGGGCCCGCTGCCGCCCGGCATTTTCGGTTACGAGGACGGCTGCGCCGGCAGCAACCCGCACGTGTACGACTGCGTGCGCGGCGTACCGCGGCGCAAGCCGATCGAGTTCGCGCGCCGGCTGCTCTCCGAGGCCGGCTATCCGGACGGACGCGACGCGCGCACCGGCGCCCCGCTGACGCTCTATTTCGAAACCGCGGCCACCGGCCCGGAGGAGAAGGCGCGCCTCGACTGGATGCGCAAGCAGCTGCAGAAGTTGAACGTCCAGCTCGAGGTGCGCGCCACCGATTACAACCGCTTTCAGGAAAAGATGCGCAAGGGCGACGCGCAACTGTTCGAGTGGGGCTGGAACGCGGACTACCCGGACCCGGAGAATTTTCTGTTTCTGCTCTACGGCCCGAACCGCAAGGTCGGCGCGGACGGCGAGAACGCCGCCAACTACGACAATCCCGAGTTCAACCGTCTGTTCGAGCGCATGAAGAACATGGAGAACGGTCCCGAGCGGCTGGCTATCATCCGCCGGATGCTGGACGTGGCCCGCCGCGACGCGCCCTGGGCCTGGGGCGTGCACCCCAAGCTGTTCACGCTCGAGCACGCCTGGGTGCTCAACGCCAAGCCCAACAACATGGCGAACAACACGCTCAAGTACCTGCGGCTCGAGCCCGCGCCGCGCGCGCGCGACCGCGCGGCCTGGAACCGGCCGGTGCTGTGGCCGGTGGCGGCGGTGTTGCTGCTGCTGGCGGCGGGCGCCGCGCCGGCGGTGATCGCCTATCGCCGGCGCGAGCGGACGGTGCGCCGGTGATCGCCTATATCGTCCGCCGGCTGCTGCACGCCGTGCCGATCCTCGTCGGCGTGAACCTGATCACGTTCGCGCTGTTTTTCTTCGTCAACAGCCCGGACGACATGGCCCGCATCCACCTGGGCGTGAAGCGCGTCACGCCCGAGGCGATCGCCAAGTGGAAGGAGGACCGCGGCTTCAACCGGCCGCTGTTCTACAACGCCGCGGCCGCGGGCGCGGACAAGGTCGCGGACACGATCTTCTTCCGGCACTCGGTGCGCCTGTTCGCCGGCGATTTCGGCCGGTCCGAGGACGGGCGCGACATCCGGCGCGAGATCTTCCAGCGCATGTGGCCGAGCGTGGCCATCGCCCTGCCGACCTTCGCCGTCGGCATCCTGGTGTACATCACGTTCGCCATGCTGCTCGCTTTTTTCCGCGGCACCTACCTGGACGCGTGGGGGGTCGTGGCCTGCGTCGGCATGATGTCCGTCTCGACGCTGTTCTACGTCATCGGCGGACAGTACCTGGTGAGCAAGCTGTGGCATCTCGTGCCGATATCCGGCTACGACGCCGGCGGCCTGCACGCGCTCAAGTTCCTGGCGCTGCCGGTGATCGTGGGCGTGGTGAGCGGCGTCGGCTCGAGCACGCGGCTCTACCGCAGCTTCTTTCTCGAGGAGATCGGCAAGGACTACGTGCGCACCGCCCGCGCCAAGGGACTGTCCGAGCCGCGCGTGCTGTTCCGCCACGTGCTCGGAAACGCGCTGATACCGATCCTGACCGGGGTCGTGGTCGTGATCCCGCTGCTGTTCGTCGGCAGCCTGATCATGGAGTCGTTCTTCGGCATCCCCGGCCTCGGCAGCTACACGATAGACGCCATCACCTCGCAGGACTTCTTCGTCGTGCGCGCCATGGTGTTCCTGGGCGCGGTGCTATATATCGTCGGGCTCATTCTCACCGACATCAGCTATTCGCTGGCCGATCCGCGGGTGCGGCTGGAATAAAACGGCAATTCACAGGATTAACAGGATTTTTCAGGATTTACAGGATTAAACCGTTGCGGAAATTACATCAGGACATTTTTATGCCTTCACAAGAATTAATCCTGTTAATCCTGCGGAATCTTGTTAATCCTGTGAAATCGGATCTTGTCTTATGCCTTTTCAGTTAGTCTTCCTGTGGACCGACGTATTGATCTACGTGCTGCTCGCGGCCGTGATCGGCTTCGGGCTTTACGCCGCGCGCCACGAGCATCTGCGCGCGCCCTGGCGCCTGGTGGCGCGCCGGCCGCTGGCCGCGGCCGCGGCCGTGGTGCTGGCGGCCTATGCCGCGGTCGGGCTGCTCGATTCCTTCCACTTCCACGCGCGCCTGGCGGGCGGGGACGGGCGCTACTCCGCCGAGGTGCGGAGCCTGCTCGACGTGCTCGCCGCGCCGCTGCGCGCGCGCACGGAGAAGACCTACTCCGCGCCGTTCGCCACCCACGCCTACACGAAAGAGACGGTCGAGCATCCGGACGGGCGGGTCGCGCGCGAATACCCGCGCCTCGAGCACGGCGGCGCGCATCTCGAGGACCCGGGCGGGCGCGCGGCCGACATCGCGGCGCGCGCCGCGCTGGCGACGCTCGCCGGCCTCGGCCTGTGGGCGGTCGCGGTTGCGGGCCTCGTCGCCCTGCGGCGCCGGCGCGGGGAGACGCCGGCGTCGGTCTGGCGGCGATTTGCCCGCGGCGAGGATGAAATCCCGTGGCGCACGCTGCTCGTCACGCTCGGCGTCGTGCTCGTGCTCGCCGCCAACGCCGTCGGCCTGTCGTTTTACTATCACGTCTTCGGCACCGATCAGGTGGGCCAGGACGTGTTCTACCGCTCGCTCAAGAGCGTGCGCACCGGGCTGGTCATCGGCACGCTCACGACGCTCGTGATGTTGCCGTTCGCGCTGCTCTTCGGCATCGCGGCCGGCTACTTCCGCGGTTGGGTGGATAATATCATCCAGTATTTTTACACCACCCTGAACTCGATCCCGTGGGTGCTGCTCGTCGCCGCCTCGATCCTGAGCCTGCAAGTGTACATGGCCAACAATCCCGAGGCCTTCAATACCACGGCCGAGCGCGCGGACATGCGCCTGTTGTTCCTGTGCCTGATCATGGGCGTCACCAGCTGGACCGGCCTGTGCCGCCTGCTGCGCGGCGAGACCTTCAAGCTGCGCGAGGGCGATTACGTCCAGGCGGCCCGGGCGCTGGGCGCGAGCCACGGCGCCATCATGGCGCGCCACCTGTTGCCCAACGTCATGCACATCGTGCTCATCACCGTGGTCCTCGACTTCAGCAGCCTGGTGCTGGCCGAGGCGGTGTTGTCCTATGTCGGCGTCGGCGTGGATCCGACGATGGAGAGCTGGGGCAACATGATCAACGGCGCGCGTCTGGAGATGGCGCGCGAGCCGATGGTGTGGTGGAGCCTGACGGCGGCGTTTGTGTTCATGTTCGGGCTGGTGCTGGCGGCGAACCTGTTCGCCGACGCGGTGCGGGACGCGTTTGATCCGAGATTAAGAAAGTAGCAAGTAGCAAGCTGCAAGTTACAAGTAAACAACAAAAACACAATAGTACTTGCCACTTGATACTTGCTACTTGTCACTTGTAACTTGCCGTTGGCGAAGAAAACGATGGCGGAAATCTTACTCAAAGTCGAGGAGCTGAGGACGTATTTCGATACGCCCGAAGGCGTTGTGCGCGCCGTGGACGGGATCAGCCTCGAGATCGCCCGCGGCGAGACCGTGGCGCTGCTGGGCGAGTCCGGCTGCGGCAAGTCCATCACCGCGCTGTCGCTGCTGCAGCTGGTGCCGGCGCCGGCCGGACGCATCGTCGGCGGCCACGTGTGGCTCGGCGATCTGGATGTCCTGACCCTGCCCGAGCGCGAGATGCGCCGCGTCCGCGGCCGGCGCATGGCCATGATCTTCCAGGAGCCCCAGACCTCGCTCAACCCGGTGCTCACCGTCGGCGCGCAGATCCGCGAGGCGCTGCCGGAAGGGCCCGGCCGCGCCGCGGCGCGGGCGCGGGTCGTGGAGCTGCTCACCGCCGTGGGTATCGCCGACCCCGAGCGCCGCTGCGACGAGTATCCGCACCAGCTCTCCGGCGGCATGAAGCAGCGGGTCATGATCGCGATCGCGCTCGCGGCCGAGCCGGACCTGCTGATCGCCGACGAGCCGACCACGGCGCTGGATGTCACCATCCAGGCGCAGATCCTGGAGCTGTTGCGCGAGTTGCAGCGCAAGACCGGCATGGCGATCCTGTTCATCACCCACGATCTTGGCGTGGTGGCGGAGATGGCCGACCGGGTCGCGGTGATGTACGCCGGCCAGATCGTCGAGAGCGCGCCGCGCGCCCGGTTCTTCGCCGCGCCGCGCCATCCCTATTCGCAGAAGCTCTTCCGCTCGCTGCCGTCGCGCCTCAAGCGCGGCGCGGCGCTCGAGGTGATGGCCGGCGCGGTGCCCAAACTCACGCAGGAATTCCACGCCTGCCGCTTCGCCGACCGCTGCGACTTTGCCTGGGATCTGTGCCGCGCGCGCGCGCCGCGCTGGCTGGAGCAGGACGGGCAGGGGGTTCGCTGCCATCTGTATGACCGGGATGTCGTCGCGCCCAAGCGCGCCGCGCCCGCCGCGC
>MFSY01000011.1:14647-20047 GCA_001785175.1 Candidatus Muproteobacteria bacterium RIFCSPHIGHO2_01_FULL_65_16
GGCCGCGGAGCAGGCCGCGCTCCCGCTGCTCGTGGTCAGCGACCTCAAGGTCCACTTCCCGATTCACAAAGGTCTGCTGCGCCGCGCCGCCGGGGCGGTGCGGGCCGTGGACGGCGTGTCATTCGAAATCCCGCGCGCGCGGACGCTGGCGCTCGTGGGCGAATCGGGTTGCGGCAAGACCACGGTCGCCAAGGGCATCTTGCAGTTGATCCGTCCGACCGCGGGCGGCGTGGTGTTCGATGGCAAGGAGTTGGCGACGCTCGCCGCACGGGAGCTCCGCCGGCTGCGGCGCGAGTTTCAGGTGATCTTTCAGGACCCCTACGCCTCGCTCGACCCGCGCATGCAGGTGGGCGAGATCGTGGAGGAGGGCATGCGCGCCCAGGGCGTCGGCGGCGGCAAACAGGAGCGCGTGGCGAAGGTGGCGGAGATCCTGGCGCACGTCGGGCTTCCGCCCGAGGCGCGCGGCCGCTACCCGCACGAATTCTCCGGCGGTCAGCGCCAGCGCATCTCGATCGCGCGCGCGCTCGCGGTCGGGCCCAGGCTGATCGTCTGCGACGAGCCCACGAGCGCGCTCGATGTCTCGGTGCAGGCGCAGATCCTGAACCTGCTCAAGGGACTGCAGGACGAGCTCGGCCTGAGCTATCTCTTCATCACCCACAACATATCCATAGTGGAGTACCTCGCGCACGAGGTGGCGGTGATGTATCTCGGGCGCATCGTGGAGCGCGGCCCGGCGCCGGAAGTGCTCGCAAGCCCCAGGCATCCTTACACCCAGGCGCTGCTCGCCGCCATCCCCGCGCTCGATCCCGCGGGCAAGCGGCCGGTGATCCGGTTCGCGGGCGACATCCCGTCGCCGAGCCGGCCGCCCGCGGGTTGTCACTTCCACCCGCGCTGCCCCAAGGCGATGCCCGTGTGCCGCGAGATTTATCCGGGCGCGACCGATCTCGGCGCGTCGCACTCGACGTACTGCCATCTGTACGGCAAGCAAGGATAAATTAGGACTGAGGACTAACAGGTTGCTGAAAAAGTCCATCCAGGACTTTTTCAGCCACGCAAAGCAAAAATGTCATTTTTGCCTTGCTTCATTTTTCAAACACTTGCGTGTCTGAAAAACGGCGGTCGGTCCCTCGACCGCACGCAGGCTGCTGAAAAACGAGTTTTTCAGCAGCCTGCTAAGGACTGAGGGCGGGGTGAGGTTAGCTGCTCGGCATTCCGGGAGCAATCGCCGCCGCCGGCGCGCCCGTGGGCCAGATCCTGAGTTTCTGCCCCAGGCGCAGCACATCGCCGGGCTCGAGCAGATTCCACTGCATCAACTGGTTGATCAGCACGTTGTAGCGCCGGGCGATGCCGGACAGGGTGTCACCGACGCGCACGTAATGGATGACGGCCCCCGGTTTGCCGGAGGCTTGGGGCGCCGGTTCCGGCGCGCGCCGGACGGCCGGCGTCAGCGTGCGGTGCGAGACGGGGATGATCAGGCCCTGACCGGTGCGCAGCATGTTGCCGCGCAGGTTGTTGGAGGTGCGGATGGAGTCAACCGTGACCCCGTAGCGGCGCGCGATCTCGAGCAGGGTGTCGCCGCGCCTGACCTCGTGGCCGCGCCACTGGACGCGCTCCGCTTCCGGCAGATTGTTCAGCCCCGCGACGAAGGCGTCCTTCTTGGCGACCGGGATCAGCAGGTGGTGCGGGCCCTCGGGGTCGGTGGCCCAGCGGTTGAAGCCGGGGTTGATGCTCTGCAGGTCGCCGATGTCGAGCTCGGTCAGGCGCGCCACCACGCCGAGATCAATCTGCGAGCCGGTGTCCACGCTCGCGAAGAAGGGTTCGTTCGGGATCTGGGCCAGCTGCACGCCGTACTTCTCGGGGTCGGCCACGATATTCGCCATGGCCATCAGCTTCGGCACGTAGTTGCGCGTCTCGCGCTTGACCTTCAGGCTCTGGTAGTCGGCCGGCAGCCCCTTGCGGCGGTTGTATTCGAGCGCGCGCATGATCCTGCCCTCGCCGGCGTTGTAGGCCGCGAGCGCCAGGTGCCAGTCGCCGTTGAAATCGGCGGCCAGTTTTTCCAGGTAATCGAGCGCCGCCCGGGTCGAGGCCTGGATGTCGCGCCGCCCGTCGTACCACCAGTTGTTCTTCAGCCCGTAGAGCCGGCCGGTGGGCGCGATGAACTGCCACAGCCCCACGGCGCGGGCGCGCGAGGCGGCGTATGGCTGATAGGCGCTCTCGATCGCCGGCAGCAGCGCGAGCTCGGTCGGCAGGCCGCGCTTCTCGATCTCATCCACGATGTAATAGAGGTACATGCGGGCCCGCTCCATCATGCGGGCCATGTATTCGGGGTTGTTCGCGAACCACTGCTCGTGCAGCGCGACCGCCCGGCCCTCCAGCCGCGGCATGGCGTAGCCGGCGCGGATGCGGTTCCAGATGTCGCTGTACTCCCGGGGTTCGCCGCCGCGGCCGGTCGGGGACGCGGACGCCTTGGCGGCGCCGGCGGCGGTCGCGGCGGTTTGCGTGGATTCAGGGGTGAGTGCGGCGCATCCCGCGAGCAGCAGCGGGAAGAGCGCATGCAGGACCTGCTTCTTGTTTCTTCTCCGATCCATGCATGTGAATGGTAGGAAGAAGCGCGCCCGAGGTCAACCTTTAACCGGCGAACGGCGGCTGTCAGCCGCGAAATTCATCCTTCCATCGACGCAGCGCGGCGAACACGGCGGCCTCAGAATTCAACCTGCCGCCTGTGTGGTCTTCGGCCGCGCGCCGTACCGCCGGCACGCCGGCGCGCAGGAACGGATTGACGCGTCGCTCAAGGCCGATGGACGATGGCAGCGTCGGCAGGTTGCGCGCGCGCAGCGCCGCGGCCTTTTCCAGGTAGTCGCGGACCTGCGCGTTGTCCGGTTCGACCGCGGCGGCGAAGCGCAGATTGGCCAGCGTGTATTCGTGGCCGCAGTACACCGCGGTCGCCTCCGGCAGCGCCGCGAGCCGCATGAGCGCGGCGTGCAGCTGCTCCGCCGCGCCCTCGAACAGCCGGCCGCAGCCGGCGGAGAACAGCGTGTCGCCGCAGAAGAGCAGGCCGCCGCCGTGATAGGCGATGTGCCCCGCGGTGTGGCCGGGGATGTCGAGCACGTCGAGCGCAAGCCCGGGCAGCGCCACGCGGTCGCCCTCCTTGAGGGGATGGGTGAGGGCCGGGATGCGCTCGCGCGCCGGGCCGTAGACCGGCACGGAATACCGCGCCGCGAGCTCCGCCACGCCGCCCGTGTGATCGCCGTGGTGATGGGTGCAGAGGATCGCCGCCGGCGTCAGGCGCAGGTGCGCCAGCGCCGCCAGCACCGGGGCCGCCTCCCCGGGGTCCACGACCGCCGCCCGGGCGGCATCCACGCGGATCAGCCAGACATAGTTGTCCTCGAGCGCGCGGACGTGTAAAACATTCACCATGCCGCCAAGTTTGAAAGGCTTAAGGAGGGGCGTCAATGCGTGACGCCCGGACCGCGCCGCAACGGCGCCGCGAGCTGTGCGCCTGGTTCGACACGCCGCTCGGGCGCTCGCTCCAGGCGCTCGAGGCCAACCGCCTGCGCGATGTCCTGCCCGGGCTTTACGGCACCGCGGCGGTTCAGCTCGGGCGCCTCGGCCGGCACGACATGCTCGACGCCAGCGCCGCGCCCACGCGCATCCTGCTCGATCTGCCGGGTGAGCCCAACGGCGTCATGGTGCACGGCGTTCCCGAGGCGCTGCCGTTCGACGCCAGGAGCGTGGATGTCATGTTGCTGCCGCACACCCTCGATTTCAGCGCCGATCCGCATCAGGTGTTGCGCGAGGTCAGCCGCGTGCTGCGGCCGGAGGGGCACGTGGTGATCCTGGGCTTCAATCCCGTGAGCCTGTGGGGATTCCGGCGGCTGTTCGCGCGCCGCCCGCTGACGGCGCCGTGGTGCGGGAAATTCTTCCGGCTCGCGCGCCTCAAGGACTGGCTGGCGCTGCTCGACTTCGAGGTCACCCAGGGCGCGATGTTTTACTATCGCCCGCCGGTTCAGCGCGAATCGGTCCTGGACCGGCTGTATTTTCTCGACAAGATGGGCGACCGCTGGTGGCCGCTGATGGCGGCGGTGTATGCGGTGGTGGCGAAGAAGCGCGTCGTCGGCGTCACGCCGCTGCCGCTGAAATGGAAGAAGAGACGCCTGGTCGTGCCGGCCGTCACCGAGCCCGCGGCGCGCGGCATGGTGCTGCCGTTCAAGCGCCGGATTTCCTAAGGAAATTCTGATTTGTATGATTATTCGACGCAAAGGCGCGGAGACGCAGAGAACACCAAATGGATAGTCAAACAGAAAAATCTCCGCGCCTTTGCGCCTCCGCGTCAAGAACTCATAAATCAGCGGTTCTCTAAGACATTGGACAAGGTTGCTATCTACACCGACGGCGCCTGCCGCGGCAACCCCGGCCCCGGCGGCTGGGGCGCGATCCTGCTTAAGGACGAGCACGAGAAAGAACTCTACGGCGCGGAACGCGAGACCACGAACAACCGCATGGAGCTGATGGCCGCGATCCAGGCGCTCGAGGCGCTCAAGCGCCCGTGCGACGTGACGCTCACCACGGACTCGCAGTACGTGAAGAAAGGCATCACCGAATGGCTCGATAACTGGAAGCGCCGCGGCTGGAAAACGGCGGACAAGAAGCCGGTGAAGAATCAGGATTTATGGCAGCGCCTGGAGCAGGCGACGCATCGCCACAAGATTCACTGGAAATGGATCAAGGGCCACGCCGGGCATACGGAAAACGAGCGCGCCGATCAGCTGGCCAATCGGGCGATAGAGGAGATGCTGGCGTGAATTCCTCTTTCGAAACCGCTGTCATTCCGGCGGAAGCCTAATCCAGTCATGTCGTCACCCCGGCGAAAGCCGGGGTCCAGGAAGTAAATCAATCGAGCGGCCTACGGCCGCGCACGCGTGAGTGCGGGACGCTCCGCCGTCCCGTTCGGCCAGCCGGCCGTTTCTGCCTTTTTCCTGAAGGTAGGCCGCGATATCCTCGGCTGTATGCTCGGCCAGGCGCCGTCCGGAATGCGCCTTGATATATGCCTCGGCGTGCCTGACGTGCCACCGGACGGTGGCCGGTTTCAGGCTATAAGCCTTTGTCTTTTCGATGAAGTTTTCCCAGAACCGGGAGACGGGGTCGTGCGGCATGGTGCTATCCTTAGCGTGGTATGCGGGGGGGCGGTCTTTTTATTGTGCGGGGTAGTATGTGGCAAGACGCAGAAGCTGGCAAACCGGAATAGACAGAATTCCGTCTTTTACCTGAAAATACAGAACTCTGTCTAATACACTGTTATGCCTCAAAAGATTCTTGTGTGGTGTCCGTGCCTTCGGTCAAGTGAATGATGACCCATTGTTATCGTGAATCGGCTTCGTTAAAGGTTCGTGTGAGGCGCGG
>MFSY01000011.1:20058-21102 GCA_001785175.1 Candidatus Muproteobacteria bacterium RIFCSPHIGHO2_01_FULL_65_16
ACTGCGCGTCTTCCGGTAGCGTTACAAAAAAGCAAAAGCGTTCAGGTTCCGGGTTTCCCGTCTTCTCGTGCCTCGGCTACACTCCGAGGCATAACAAGTCGCTCGTGCGGACACCGGGGACAACGCGCCATGTTTCCTGATACTTTTGTGGCCGTTGCCGCACACCCGGTACGTTATGCGTTCACAATGGAAATGAGGGGGTTATCGTTATGCTGTTAAGGCGCTGCCGCATCGTTTTGTTGCTTCCACTTCTTCTGCTTAGTCTTGTCGGTTGCTCGTCAACCGGCTACAGCATGAAAACCAATCTTGTAGCTCCAAAAACCATTAGGGCACCGGCCAGTATTCCTCCCGAGATTGTCCCGTACGTACCAAGATTTGTTGAGCTACTTCAAGCAAAAGGGTTCGCTGTTGGAAAGACAGATGATCCAAAGGCACTGGATTTAGTATTTGAGTTCAATTCAAATCCTTTTAATCTCAGGGTTTCTGCTGGCTTGTGGCGCCAAGGTATTCCTGTTTTATCCGCGAGCGCAACTAATTCAGGTTGGGGTACAGCGCTTGCTCGCGGGTCTGCTGTGAATTCACTAGCAGAGTCAACGGTATCCGTGTTTGACGAGGAACTACAAAAACTAATCGTCCGCACCCAAATCGTTCCAGACGGGCAACAGTGAGAGCGCATAACATCCGCGTCGAGCGGACGCGGTGTGACAGCGGCGCGTTTCCTGTAACAGTTGTGGCCCGCGCCGCTCACGCGGGGCGTTAGAGTTCAGAAGACCATTCCATATCGCGTATGAGGCTTCTTCAATTACTCAAGGCAATCACGGGGATAAAATCCTCAAGAACCTACAAGCGATATTGGCTGTTCTATGCTGGACCGGAGAATTACCTGTGCGAGAGCGGAATACGTGATCTTCCAACCGAGTCCTTTTGGAGTTGTGAACCAGAAACCCGAAAAGGCGACCTCATTCTTGTTTATCGAAGAGCATTTAAGGGGTCAGAGCCCTTAAACCCCACTCGGCGCCTTAACGCGATTTTTAGGGAGCCGGC
>MFSY01000012.1:0-2299 GCA_001785175.1 Candidatus Muproteobacteria bacterium RIFCSPHIGHO2_01_FULL_65_16
GATTGGCGTAGACCTGGACGATGCCGTCCGCGTCGAGGCTGAGTACGTTGTACGGCTCCGCCCGCGGGCCCTCCATGCCCGGCGAACCCTGCGGCATGCCCGGCACCGCCAGGCCCCGGGACGCGGGGCGCTCGTTCAGGAAGCGCTTGATGTCTTCGGCCGGGACATGGCCCTCGAACACATAACCGCCGATGACCGCGGTGTGGCAGGAGGCCAGCTCCGAGCGCACGCCGTAACGCTTCTTGTACGGCGTCACATCGTTGACGTCGTGCGCCTCCACGGCGAATCCGTTTTCCTGCATGTGCCTGACCCACGCCTTGCAACAGCCGCAGGTCGGGCTCTTGTACACCGTGACCAGGGCCGGCGCCGACGCCGCCAGGAACGAGGGCGCCGCGGCGAGCGCGGCGATCACAAGTCCAACTCTCAGTTTGCACGCAGAGACCATGCAACTACTCCGAATCTAAAGTTGACCGACACCATTATGGCGCAACCGCCGGACGCTGTGAAGGAGCCCCCGGTTCATGCGCCGGCCTGGGCGCATAACCGCCGCACGCGATCTGATCGAAGTCACGCGCCCAGGAAGCGGCGCGGCGCGCGAAATACTCGCGCTGCTCCGGGGTCAGGGACGCGCCGATGTCGGCGAACAGCCGCAGCGTCTGTTCGCGGTTGGCCGCGGACACGCGCCGGTAACCCGGCGGCCAGTACTGTTCCGGCTGCGCGAGCAGCGTACGCACCCCGGCGCGAAACGCCCTGGTGTCCGCGCGCTGTTGCAGCAACCGGCGCAACTGCGCCTGCCAGGACCGGCGCGCGGCGCCGCTCTCCCCTTGGTCCGGCGCCAGCCGCGCGCTCCACGCGGCCACGGCCTCGCGCTGCGACGGTGACAGCACGCCGACCCAGCGCGTGAGCTGCCGCTCCATCATCTCGGCGCTCTTGCGCCGCTGCCCGGCCACGGACGGTTTGCGGCGCTCGGCCTCGAGTTTGTCGTTGTCCTGCTCCAGCCGGCGGAACAACTGGTCCACCTGCGCATCCGACATCGTCAGCAGGAGTTCGGCGGCGCCGGGACTCATCTGCCGCATGAGCTCCTTCCAGAAACCCTGCAGGCCGGCGTAGTGGCGCTCGACCCCGGCATAAGTGACGTCGCCCGCCTGCACGTCGGCGCTGACCGCACGCAGCCAGCCGGCGTAGGCGGCGAGCTGCGTGCCGCAGTGCCAGCGACGCAACTCGGCGATCTCGCGCGTGAGCAGTATCTCCTGCTCGGTGGTGAGCGGGACATATTTTTCCAGATACTGCGGCGCCAGCCGGTCGAGCTGGTCGTAGAACATCTTGGTGCCGCTGCAACCGGGCAGCAGCACGAGCAACAGGATGAGCCACGCACGTTTCATATGCCCGCCTGACCTTGCGCCCGACCGCACGGCCGGGCGTGGTCGCATTTCAGCATTTTCTTCCGTCCCTGAACAGCGGGCCGCGCCGCAGTGCCCCGGCGCGCGCGCGTCTGCTATATTCCCGCGGGCATGCGACAGCCACGCACAGCCGCGCCGCTCCCGCCGTCCGTATCGGTGGGCGTCATGGCATGAAGACGCTCGTCCTCGGCGGCGGCGTGATCGGGGTGACCACCGCCTATTATCTGCGACAGGCCGGGCACGAGGTCACGCTCGCCGAGCGCCGGGCCGAGGTCGCGCTCGAGACGAGCTTCGCCAACGGCGGCCAGATCTCCTGGAGCGCGGCCAGCCCCTGGGCCGCGCCCGGGATGCCGCTGACCGCGCTCAAGTGGATGTGGCGGCGGCGCTCGCCTTTTGTCCTGCGGCCGCGCCTCGATCCGGCGCTGTGGTCGTGGTTGTTCCGGACATTCGCCCAGTGCGCTCCGGCGCGCTACCGCGCCAACAAGGAGCGGATGCTGCGCCTCGGGCGCTTCAGTCACGAGTGTCTGGTGCGGCTCCGGGAGGAGACCGGCATCCGCTACGACGAGCGCGCGCGCGGCGTGCTGCAGATATTCCGCGACCGGAAAGGACTCGCCAACGCCGCGCGCGACCTGGCGCTGCTCGCGGACCTGAACATTCCACACCGGATGCTCGACCGCGCCGGCTGCGTGGCGCTCGAACCGGCGCTCGCCGCGGCGCGCGCCGAGATTGCGGGCGGCGTGCACTTCCCGGGCGACGAGTCCGGCGACTGCCACCGGTTCACCGAGGCGTTGGCGGAACGCGCCCGGCAGAGCGGCGTGCGCTTCGAGTTCGCCACGACGGTCGAGCGCCTGGTCGCGGAAGGCGGCCGCATCGCGCGCGTCGAAACCGATCGCGGAGCG
>MFSY01000012.1:2328-3036 GCA_001785175.1 Candidatus Muproteobacteria bacterium RIFCSPHIGHO2_01_FULL_65_16
CGGCAGCTACTCGCCGCAGCTGCTGGCTCCGCTTCGCATTCGGCTGCCGGTCTATCCGGTGAAGGGCTATTCGCTCACGCTCGCGGTTACGAACGACGCCGGCGCGCCCCAGGGCACGCTCACCGACGAATCCCACAAGGTGGTGATCACACGCCTGGGAAACAACCTGCGCGCGGCCGGGATGGCGGAGCTCGCCGGCTACGACCTCACGCTGCCGCCGCGGCGCTGCGCCGCCGTCGCGCATGTGTTGCGCGACCTGTTTCCGGGCGCCGGCGACGTCGCGCGGGCGGAATGCTGGACCGGGCTGCGGCCGATGACGCCGGACAACCTGCCCGTGCTTGGGGACACGCCTTATCCGAATCTGTATCTCAACACCGGCCACGGCACGCTCGGCTGGACCATGGCGTGCGGCTCGGGGAAGCTGCTCGCCGATCTGGTCGCGCGCCGCCACCCGGCGCTCGATCTCGCCGGCCTCACGCTCGCGCGCTTTCGCCAAGGCACCCTATAAAATTGCTGAAGGAATGACTTTCGCCGCAGAGAACGCAGAGCACGCAGAGAAAAAATCTGTTTCTGGTTCAATAACTCCGCGTCTCTGCGCCTCCGCGGTGAGACAGTTTTAAGCTGATCGCTGATAGCTGACCGCTGATCGCTATTCAGCCCAGGTAGGTTGGGTTGAGCGAAGCGAAACCCAACAAATCGTTGGGTTAC
>MFSY01000012.1:3087-16577 GCA_001785175.1 Candidatus Muproteobacteria bacterium RIFCSPHIGHO2_01_FULL_65_16
GAATGACTTTCACCGCAGAGAACGCAGAGAAAAACAGTTTTGCTTCAATAACTCCGCGCCTCTGCGTCTCCGCGGTGAGATCGGCGTTGCTTTTTTAAGCCGATCGCTGATAGCTGATGGCTTATTGCTTACGCGTTCTCTGCGGTGAAAATCGTGCTTTCTGGCGCCGGCGTTTTTGTTTAAGCTGTTGCCAACCCACGGAGGGCGAGCGCCATGACGCCAGGTATCAGCCGCGCGGAGGACAAAGCGGCCGGCGAAGACACCGCCGGCGCGCTGCTCGCGGCCGTGCGCGAGCTGGCGGCGGAGCTGCACCCGCGCCGCCCGCCGCCGCGCCGCCTGACGCTCGACAGCTCGCTCGAACGCGAGCTCGGCCTGGACAGCCTGGCGCGCGTGGAGCTGCTGGCGCGCATCGAAAAACGCTTCCACGTGACGCTGCCGGAAACGGCGTTCGCCGCCGCGGAGACGGCGCGCGATCTGCTGCGCGCCGTCCTGAGCGCGGGGGCGCAGAAGAGCGAGCTTGAGCTGGCCGAGATCGCGCGCCGCGCGCCGGGCGCGGCCGAGGCCGCGCCGCATGGCGCGCACACGCTGGTGGAGGTTCTCGACTGGCACGTGCGCGCCCATCCCGAGCGGGCGCATATTCAGCTCCGCGGCGAAGCAGACAAGACCGAAACCATAACCTACCGCGACCTCAGCCGGGGCGCGGCGGCGGTCGCCGCCGGGCTGCAGCGGCGCGGCCTGCTCCCCGGCCAGACGGTCGCGCTCATGCTGCCCACCGGGCGCGAATATTTTCTGAGCTTCTACGGCATCGTGCTCGCCGGCGGCGTCCCGGTGCCGATCTATCCCCCGGCGCGGCCGACGCAGCTCGAAGACCACCTGCGCCGTCATCGCGGCATCATCGCCAACTGCCTGGCCGCCATCCTGATCACGGTCCCCGAGGCCAGGCGCATCGCGCAACTGCTCAAATCCCAGGTCGAGACGCTCGCGCACGTGGTCACGGTGGAAGAGCTCGCGGCCGGCGCCGCCGATTTCACCGCGGTGCCGATCGGCGCGCAGGACATCGCCTTCCTGCAATACACCTCCGGCAGCACCGGCAACCCCAAGGGGGTCGTGCTCACGCACGCCAACCTGCTGGCCAACATCCGCGCCATGGGCGCGGCCGTGCGCGCCGATTCCACGGACGTGTTCGTGAGCTGGCTGCCGCTGTACCACGACATGGGGCTGATCGGCGCCTGGCTCGGGACCCTGTATTACGCGGCGCAGCTGGTGCTCATGTCGCCGCTGGCGTTTCTGACGCGCCCGCAGCGCTGGCTGTGGGAGATTCATCGCCACCGCGCGACGCTCTCGGCCGGGCCGAACTTCGCCTACGAGCTGTGCCTCAAGCGCATCGAGGACGGCGACATCGAGGGGCTGGACCTGAGCTCCTGGCGCATCGCCTTCAACGGCGCCGAGCCCGTGAGTCCGGCGACGCTCGAACGCTTCTGCCGGCGCTTCCGCGATTACGGCTTCCGCTGCGAGGCGCTCACGCCGGTGTACGGGCTCGCGGAGTGCGCCGTCGGACTGGCGTTCCCGCCGCTCGCCCGCGGCCCGCTCGTTGACACCATCGAACGCGACACCTTCACGCGCACCGGCGCGGCCGTCCCCGCGCGCGGCGCGCACGCGCTGCGCTTCGTCTCCTGCGGGCTGCCGCTCCCGGACCACGAGCTCCGCGTCGTGGACGCCGCCGGGCGCGAGCTGCCCGAGCGCCGGGAGGGGCGGCTGGAATTCCGCGGCCCCTCGGCCACGAGCGGCTATTTCCGCAATCCGCAGGAGACGCAGAAGCTGTTCGACGGCGACTGGCTCGACTCCGGCGACCTGGCCTACACCGCCGGCGGCGAGGTCTACATCACCGGGCGCATCAAGGACGTGATCATCCACGCCGGACGCAACATCTACCCGCACGAGATCGAGGAGGCGGTCGGCAACATCCCCGGCATACGCAAGGGCTGCGTCGCGGTGTTCGGCGTCGCCGACCCCCAATCCGGGACCGAGCGCCTGACGGTGCTGGCGGAGACGCGCGAGCAGGACGGCGCCGCGCGCGCGGCGCTGGGCGCGCGTGTCAACGCGGTCGTCGCGGATCTCGCCGGCGCGCCGCCCGACGACGTCGTGCTCGCGCCGCCGCACGCGATTCCCAAGACCTCGAGCGGCAAGATCCGGCGCGCGGCGAGCCGCGAGCTGCTGGAGCGCGGCGCCATCCGGGAGACGCCGCGGGCGGTGTGGTGGCAGGTGGCGCGCCTGGCGCTGTCCGCGGCCATGCCGGAGCTGCGGCGCTTGTGGCGCAGCGCCGTCGCCCTGCTGTATGCGGTGTACGCCTTGGCGCTGTTCTGGGTCATTGGCGTTCCCGTCTGGGTTCTGGTCCTGCTGTTGCCGCGCCTGTCCTGGCGCTGGGCACTGATGCGCGCGGCGATGCGCGCCCTGCTCCGGGCCGCCGGCGTCCACCTGCGCGTGCACGGGCTGAAACACCTGCCGCCGCGCGACCGCCCCGGCGTGCTGGTGGCGAACCATGGGAGTTATCTCGACGGCCTGATTCTGGTGGCGGCGCTGCCGCGGGAGGGAAGCTTCGTCGCCAAGGCGGAATTTCTGCGCAATCCGATCATCGGCCCGTTCCTGCGCCGCGCCCACGCCGAGTTCGTCGAGCGCTTCGATCGGCAGAAAGGCGTGGCGGACGCGCGCGGCCTGGCGCGGGCGCTGCGCGCCGGACGGTCGCTGCTGGTCTTTCCCGAGGGCACGTTCACGCGCATACCGGGCCTGCGGCCGTTCCGCATGGGCGCCTTCATCGCCGCCGCCGAGACCGGCGCGCCGCTCGTGCCCGTCGCCATCCGCGGCGCGCGCTCGGTGCTGCGCGCGGGCTCGTGGCTGCCGCACCGCGGCGTCATCAGCGTCAGCGTCGGCGCGCCCATCGAGCCAGCGGCGCTGCGCGAGGCGGAAGCAAACGTCTGGAACACGGGGCTTAAGCTGCGCGACGCGGCGCGCGCGTACATCCTGCGCTACTGCGGCGAGCCCGACCTCGGGCCGGAAAATCCGCCGCCATAAAACTCCGGCGGCGCGGCGAGCGTGCCTACCGACGCCCCGGGTCTTCCACCGCGCCGCAGGTTGCTGAAAAACTCGTTTTTCAGCAACCTGCTAGGAGATCGTGGGTATCGGCGCCGGTGATCGTGACCCGGCGCAGATCCCCGGGCGCAAGCCCGGCGGCGTCGGCGATCCTGACGACGCCGTCAATCTCGGGGGCGTCGGCCATCGAGCGCGCGACGGCCGCGCCTTCCGGCGTTATCTCGTCCACCAATACCGGAATCGTCCGGCCGATTTTCCGCCGCAACTTCTCTGCGGAGATTTCCGCCTGCACTTCCATGAAGCGCGCCAGCCGTTCCTGCTTCACCGCCTCGGGCACCGGATCGGGCAGGACGTTCGCGGCCGCGCCGTCCACGGGCGAGTAGGTGAAGCCGCCGACGCGGTCGAGCCGGGCGGCCTCGAGGAACTCAAGCAGCGTCTCGAAGTCTCCCTCGGTCTCGCCCGGAAAACCGACGACGAAGGTGCTGCGGATGGTGATGTCGGGACAGATCGAGCGCCACGTGTTTATCCGCGCCAGATTATCCTCGGCCGCCGCGGGCCGTTTCATCAGTTTCAGGATCCGCGGGCTCGCATGCTGCAACGGCACGTCGAGATACGGCAGGATTTTTCCCTGTGCCATGAGCGGGATCACTTCATCCACATGCGGATAGGGGTAAACGTAAAGCAGCCGCACCCACACACCCAGGTCCCCCAGGGCGCGCGCCAGCTCGGTCAGGCGCGTCTTCACCGGCCGTCCGCGCCAGAAGCCGGTGCGGTACTTCACGTCCGCGCCGTAGGCGCTCGTGTCCTGCGACACCACGATCAACTCCTTGACCCCGGCCCGCACCAGCTCCTCCGCCTCTTGCAGCACCGCGCCGATCGGGCGGCTAACCAGCGGCCCGCGCAGCGCAGGAATGACGCAGAACGCGCAGCGGTGGTTGCAGCCCTCGGAGATCTTGAGATAGGCGTAGTGTCGCGGCGTGAGCTTCACGCCCTGCGGCGGGACGAGGTCGGCGTACGGATCGTGCGGGCGCGGCAGATGCGCGTGCACCGCCAGCATGACCTCGGCGAGCGCGCCGGGGCCGGTGACGGCCAGCACCCGCGGATGGGCCTTCCGGATGAGACCGTCCTTGACGCCCAGGCAGCCGGTGACGATCACGCGCCCGTTCTTGGCGAGCGCCTCGCCGATGGCGTCGAGCGATTCCGCGACCGCCGCGTCAATGAAACCGCAGGTGTTGACCACGACCAGATCGGCGCCCTCATAGGTCGGGGCGATGTCGTAGCCCTCGGCGCGCAGGCGCGTGAGGATGTGCTCGGAATCAACCAGCGCCTTGGGGCAGCCGAGGCTCACGAAGCCGACGCGCGGCGCGTGTTTTTTGGCGGTGACGGATTTCATAAAGAGAAGCTGTCAGCGGTCAGCTTGTCAGCCTTCAGCAAAAAACGGATTCCAGCCGATCGCTGATAGCTGAGTGCTGATAGCTGACAGCTCGTTTAGCTGATAGCTGGCTTATTCAACCTTTATGTAGGCGAACCCCTGCTGCTGCAACTCGACCAGGCGCACCACGCCCGAGGGCACCACGGTGACGCCGGGCACGAGCTTATCGTCGGCGAGCCGCGCCGCCTGCTTCGTGATGCCGCACAGTTCGAGCTTCACGCCCTGCACGTCGCGCAGGCTGAAAAGCCGCGCCTGCAGGTCGCCGCGGCGCTTGCGGTACTCGGGATCCTCGGCGAACGGCGTACCCAGCAGCCGGTCTTCGGTGACGAAGCGGATGCCGTGCGAAACGAACACGATGCGCACGTCGTAGTCCCGGAGGTCGTTCTGGTAGGTCGTGACCATGTTGTTGATGTTGGTGAGCATGGCGCTGAAGCGGCGCGGATCGGCGAAGTCGGCGTGGTACACCACCTGCGCCGGGCCGCCTGCGGCCTCCTTCTGGGCGGCGGATTTGGCGCCGGCCGGCGCGCGCCAATAAGCCGCGGCGCTGAGCAAAAGCGCGAGCGCCGCCATTCCGAGCACGGCGGCGCTGACAGGATCAATCTTAAGTTTCTTCATAATCCAAACTCCATTGAGCCGCTCACGCGGAGAAACTACTTTATCCGCAGATTAACGCAGATTAAAAAATGCTGGAACCACAGATTCACACAGATAAACACAGATTGAAACCTTGTTGGAACCGCAGATTAACGCGGATAAACGCAGATCAGGAAAACTTCTCATGCTTCTGGATTTCCTATCTGTGTCCATCTGTGTTCATCCGTGGTTTCGTTAAGCATTTTATTATTGGAACCACAGATGCACACGGATAAACGCAGATCGAGAACACCCCTCTTTTGTCTTTCGATTTATTATCTGCGTTCATCTGTGTTTATCTGTGGTTTCGCCGTTGCTTTTTTCTGCGTTCCCGGCGGGGAAAATAATGCCTTCAGCAATTTTTCGAGGCTTCCCGATGCTCTCATTCTAATGATACCACTTGTTTGATCGCCCTGATCCGTTGGTCGCGGATCTTCGCGCCGATGTCCGCGCCCTGCGCGCCGGCGGCGATCGCGGCCGTATCCACCGCGCGCGCGGCGGCGAAGGCGCGCCGCAGGAGGTCCGCCTGCGGATAGGGCTCGTGCTCGCGGCCGGCGCGCCCGCGCGCGTCGGCCTCGCACGCGCGCAGGAACAGCTCCAGGCGCTCGGGCTTGCGGAAGGCGTCCAGGGACCCGAACAGTTCGAGCAGCGTTCCGGGGCGAAGTTCCAGCGCCCGGTGGGCGTGTGCGTGGTAACGCGCCGCGAGCACGGCCAGGTCGCGGTATTCGTTGGGCACGCGGAACCGCCGGCAGAAATCCCGCACCAGCTCCCCTCCGCGTTCCTCGTGGCCGATGTGCTGCGGCCATTCTTCTTTTGGGGTCGTCCCCTTCCCCAGATCGTGCATGAGCGCCGCGAAGCGCACGCGCGCGTCGGGCGAGAGCCGCGCCGCCGTGTCCAGCACCAGCATGGTGTGCGCGCCGGTGTCGTTCTCCGGGTGGTGCTGTTCGGGCTGGGGCACGCCGAAGAGCGCGTTGATCTCGGGGAAGAGGCGCGCGAGCGCGCCGCAGTCGCGCAGCACCTCGAAGAAGCGCGCCGGGCGCTCCTCGGTCAGCGCGCGCTCGAGCTCGGCCCACACCCGCTCGGGCACGAGGCTGTCCACCTCGCCCGACTCGACCATGGCGTGCATGAGCCGGTTCGTCTCGGGCGCGATGCGGAACCCGCGCCCGGCGTAGCGCGCCGCCAGCCGCGCGACGCGCAGGATGCGCACCGGGTCCTCGGCGAACGCGGGCGAGACATGGCGCAGGATCCCGGCCTCGAGGTCGCGCGCGCCGCCGAAGGGATCAATGAGCACGCCGTCCTCGTCCTCGGCCATGGCGTTGATGGTGAGGTCGCGCCGCCTGAGGTCGTCCTCGAGCGTCACGTCCGGGGCGGCGTGCACGGTGAAGCCCTTGTAGCCGCGCCCGCTCTTGCGCTCGGTGCGCGCGAGCGCGTACTCCTCCTTGGTCACGGGATGGAGAAACACGGGGAAATCCGCGCCCACGGGCTTGAAGCCCTTGGCCGTCATCTCCTCCGGCGTCGCGCCCACGACCACATAGTCGCGGTCCCGGACCGGGAGGCCGAGGAGCTTGTCACGCACCGCGCCGCCGACGAGATAGGTTTTCATATCTCCATCCTATTGGTACTTCGCCTCCGCGCCAAGTAGCATTGGCCCATGGCCGCCGGTTCGATGCGCCTCGCAATCCCGCCGCTGATCCTGCTCCTGGGCGGCTGCGCCAACCTCGGCTATTACCTTCAGGTCGCCGGCGGCCACGCGGACATCCAGGCGCGCACCCGCCCGATCGAGGAGGCGCTGAAAGACCCCGCGCTCGCGCCGGAGACGCGCGCGCGGCTCGGGCTCGTGCGGCGTGCGCGCGAATACGCCAGCCGCGAGCTGTTCCTGCCGGACAACGAGAGCTATCGCCGCTACGCCGATCTCGAACGCCCGTTCGTCGTCTGGAACGTGTTCGCGGCGCCGGAGCTCGCGCTCGCGCCCAGGGAGTGGTGCTTCGTCTTCGCCGGCTGCGTGTCCTACCGCGGCTATTTCTCCCGTGCCCGCGCGGACGAGCTCGCGGCCGAGCTGCGCGCCGAGCGGTACGACGTCTACGTCGCCGGCGTGGCCGCCTACTCCACCCTCGGCTGGTTCCACGACCCCATGCTCAACACCATCCTGCGTCGCCCCGAGGCCGAGGTCATCGGCGTGATGTTCCACGAGCTGGCGCACCAGAAGCTGTACGTGCGCGACGACACCGCCTTCAACGAGTCCTTCGCCACCGCCGTTGAGTTCGAGGGCGTGAAGCGCTGGTATGCGCGCGCGGGCGGGGCGCCGGAGGCGTTTAGCGCCTACGAGCAGAATCGGAAACGGCGCGCGGAGTTCACGGCGCTCGTGCTCAAGCACCGCGCGCGGCTGGAAAGGCTGTACGCATCGGACTTGACGGACGCCGGGAAACGTGCGGCCAAGGCGGAGGCCTTCCGCGCCCTGCGCCGCGACTACGAAAAGCTCAAGCAAGGCTGGAACGGCTACGTCGGATATGACGCGTGGTTCGCGCAGGACCTCAACAACGCCCACCTGATCTCGGTCGGGCTCTATCACGCGCACGTCGCGGCGTTCCGGACGCTGCTCACGCACAAGCAGGGCGATCTCGAAGCCTTCTACGCCGCAGCCGCGGAGCTTGCGCGGCGGCCCAAGCCCGAGCGCACCGCGGCGTTGTCGGCGCTGGTCAATGCAAGCGCGAATATAGAAGGGAATTCTGAATAATAGTTTTCACCGCAAAGACGGTCGCTCCCGACATCCTGTCGCGCGCGACATTCGTAGTCCCGGTACAACATCAAGAACGTAGGGAATTTTCAATCAACCATTTAGATTTTCTTTGCGCCCTTCGCGTCTTTGCGGCAAATAATCATACTTACACCAGAGTTTCCCTAACGCCCCGCGTGGCCGCGCAGCTCGGTGTAGCGCGCCTGCGCGCCGCCGCCGAGATAGCCCGGGACGATCTGCTCCATGCCCACCGGCGCGATGCCGAAGACCTCCGGGAAGCCTTTCGCGCACACGCTGTCGAGCTTGAGCGAGTTGTAGTTGTCGCGCGAGAACGGCTTGCCCGGGACGAATTCCATCACCGCGGCTTGCAAGCGCGACAACGTGTCGGGCAGGCCCACGATGCGGGTGCGCAGGTGGAGCAGGCGCGCGGTGTATTCCACGATCTCCCTGAGCGTGTAGACCTTGGGGCCGCAGAGGTCGTAGCGCTTGCCGAAGGTCCCGTGGTCGTCGAGCGCGAGCGCATACGCCTGCGCCACGTCCTCGACGTACACCGGCTGCAGGCGCGCGTTCGGGCAGGCGAGCGGAAACACGAACGGCGAAAGCTTGAGCAGTCCGGCGAAGCGGACGATGAAGCCGTCGTGCGGGCCGAAGATCACGGACGGGCGGAAGCTCGTGACGGCGAGGTCCGGGCCGTGGGCGCGGTGGACGGTGTCCTCGCCCATCGCCTTGGTGCGCAGGTAATGGCTCGGCGCCTGGAGCGACGCGTTGAGCGCGCTCATGTGCAGCAGGCGCCGGACGCCCGCCTGGCGGCAGGCCTCGACGACCTTGGCCGGCAGCTCCGCGTGCGCCCGGGCGAAGCCGCGGCCGCGGTGACCCTTCTCGTTCAGGATGCCGACGAGATTGATGACGGCGTCCATCCCCTGAAACTGCTGACGCAGGAAAACCGGATTGTGCACGTCGCCCTCGACGATCCGCACCGTCGGCAATAACAGCAGCTCGCGGTGGCGGTCGGCGTGGCGTGTGGGTATCAATACCTCACGCCGCTCCGCGGCCAGGCGCGCCGCGATGCGGCTGCCGACAAATCCGGTTCCCCCCAGAATGCATATCTTCATAGGCAGTAGCTGGATGACTTGAACAATCCGCAGATTGCGCAGATTTCCGCAGATGTACTTAGCGGCAAGAAAGATCTGCGCCTAGCTGCGGATAAACACGGCCGTTCCGCGTTCACCTGCGGTTTCAGAAATATTATCCTCCTGATTACGAGCGATGAGCAGTCGGACAACGGCTCGATACTATAACGCACTCCGCCCCACTTGCCACTTGCTGCTTGCTGCTTGCTACTCCCCGGCGGGCGTGATCGGGGGCATGCGATCCTTCAGGCGCGTCGGCCGCTGGCCGAGCCGGTAGTCGTAGACCGCGGTGTAGGCCATCACGTTTTTCACGTAATCGCGCGTCTCGTTGTACGGGATGTTCTCGACCCAGACGTCGGCCGCGAGCGCCTCCGCCTGCGGGATCCAGGTGCTGATGCGGTTCGGTCCGGCGTTGTAGGCCGCGGTCGCCAGCACCTGGTGGCCGCGGTTGCGGTCGAGCACGTCCTTCAGATAACTCACGCCCAGGCGCAGGTTGTTCTGGACATCGAGCAGCGCCTGGCGGCTGCGGATGTTGAGTTTCAGCTTGCGGCCGGCGAGCATGCCCGTGGCCGGCATCAGCTGCATCAGCCCGAGCGCGCCGGCCGGCGAGCGCGCGTCCGCGACGAACGCGCTCTCCTGGCGCATGACGCCGTAGACCCATCCCGGATCAACGCCGTGCGCGGCGGCGTTGGATTCGACCGCGTCGCGGTACAGCACCGGGAAGCGCAGCTCGAGGTCGTCCTGGTGGTCGCTCCGGCTGACCGTGAAAATGGCGCGGTCATGCCAGCCCCACTGGAGCGCGAGCACCGCCGCCACCTGAAGCTCGCGGTTGTTCATGTGGCGCGTGGTCCAGTGCCACTGACGGCGCGCGTCCGTTACCAGCCCCATGAGATACAGCTCCTGCGCCATCTGGATGCCGGGGCGCGCCAGCATGACGCTGATCTCCTCCGGGCCGGCCTCGATCGCGGCGTGCTGCATGGAATAATCCGCGGCGATCCGGTCGGCCGCGAGAAATCCGTAATAACCGCGCTCCTTGGCGAGCTTCGCGAACATCTTTTCCGCGCCCCACCTGTCCCCCGTCTGCTGCAGGATGCGCGCCTGCCAGTAGCGCCACTGGCTGTGTTGCTGCTGCTCCTCGGACAGCCCGGCGATGAAGCGTTTCGCCGTCTCCCACTCGCCGGCGCGGATCGCCGCGCGCACGCGCCACAGGTGCAGCGCCTCGTCGCTCGGGTCCGCGGACACCGAGGCCAGCCATTTCAGCGCCTGGGGGAGTTGGTACTGGGCCGCGAGGATGCCGATGTAGCGCAGCACGTAGTTTTCGTCCTCGCCGAAGAACTGGTATTTATCCTTGATCCGCTCCCACTGGCGCATGGCCTCCTCGGGGTCGCGGAACGCCAGGCGCACGATGCCGTGCTTGACGATCATGCGCGCCACCGGCGTCTCCACGGGATAGCGGATGTTCTCCAGCTCCGTCACCGGCTGGCGGTGCATCGCCTGCCAGCGGCCGACCCACACCCGCTCCTGCGGCTCGAGATATTTCGCGAGCTCGCCGGCCAGACTGAGGCTGCGGTTCTCCATAGCCAGGCGGATGCGCTCCCAGACCTTCTCGCCCGTCATGTGCCCGGCCGCCTTCCACGCGGCGAACACCGGTTCGCAGACGGCCGGCAGGCGCCGGCCGGTCAGCCAGAGTTGTTCGATCTCGTCCATGAGCGCCGCCTGCTGCTCGCTCGCGCGCAGCAGATACGAAAGGCGCTGGCACTGCAAATCGTGATCGTTCTCGATATCCTTGTACTCTCGAATGAACGTCTCCCAGTCGCCGCGCGCGGCCAGCAGGCGCAGCCACTTCTTGCGCAACACGTCGCTCACCGGCGCCTGGCTGTTTTCCTCGAGGAACTTCCGCACCACCGGCGTCGGCGCCGTCGCGAGCCAGTCCTTGAGGATTTCGTATTCCAGATACCCGTAAAGGACGTAGCCGCTCAAGCGGTCGGCGAGCGCGCGAAAGCGGGTGTGGTTGCCGGCGCGCAGCGCCTCCTGGGCCGCGAGGTAATCGCGGCGCTGCTGCTCGTCATCAACCAGAAACCCCACGGCCGGCGTGGATACCGCTCCGGCCGCGACGCACAGCGCGATGAGCAACCACGGTTTGATGCGCGGAATCATGTCACTAATCTTAGCCCAGCCGGGCCCGAGAGGCTGCTGAAAAAACCGGTTTTCAGCAGGGACATGGCGCCATTTTTCATGCCGAGGCAAAAACCACGCCTTTTGCGCTGCGAGCGGAAGAAAATCCGAGAGCGACTTTTTCCGCATCCTGTTGGAGAATAACCCGCGGGGCGCGAGGAAAACTATGGAATCAATAAATCCCGCGACGGGGCAGCTGTTAAAAACCTTCGACACCTGGGACGCGGCGCAGCTCGAGGCGGCGCTGCGCGCGGCGGCCGACGCGCGCGCCGAGTGGCAGGCGACGCCGTTCGGCGAGCGCGCGCGGCTGTTCCGGACAATCGCCGCCGCACTGCGCAAGCGCACGGCGCACTACGCCGGGTTGATCTCCCAGGAGATGGGAAAGCTGATCAAGGAGGCGCGCGCGGAGGTGGAAAAGTGCGCCTGGGGTTGCGAATACTACGCCGAAAACGGCGAGCGCTTTCTCCGGGACGAGGTCGTCGAAACGGACGCCTCGTTGAGTTATATCGCGTATCTCCCGCTCGGCACGGTGCTCGCCATCATGCCGTGGAACTTCCCTTTCTGGCAGGTCTTCCGCGCGGCCGCGCCGGCGCTGATGGCCGGCAACACCATGGTGCTCAAGCACGCATCGAGCGTGCCGCAGTGCGCGCAGGCGCTCGATGAGATCTTCCGCGACGCCGGCTTCCCCCGGGGGGTGTTTAGCGCCCTCATGATCTCCGCCGCGCAGGCGGAGCAGGCGATCGCCGATCCCCGCATCCAGGCCGTGACGCTCACCGGCAGCGAGGCCGCCGGCCGCGGGGTCGCGGCCGCGGCCGGCGCGCAGCTCAAAAAGACCGTGCTCGAGCTGGGCGGGTCGGACGCCTTCGTGGTGCTGGAGGACGCCGACCTGGAACAGGCGGCCGCCACCGGCGCCGCCGCGCGCCTGCTCAACTGCGGTCAGAGCTGCATCGCCGCCAAGCGTTTCATCGTAGTGGGCAAGATCGCGGACGAATATCTGGCGCTGCTCAAGCAGAAGCTGCAGGCGCTCAAGCTGGGCGACCCGGCGCTGGAGGGCACGCAGCTCGGACCGATGGCGCGCGCCGACCTGCGCGACCAGCTGCACGCGCAGGTCCGGGATTCCGTCGCCGCCGGCGCCGGGCTCGTGCTCGGCGGCGAGCCGCACCCGGGACCGGGATTTTTTTACAAGGCCACGATCCTCGATCAGGTCGGGCCCGGCATGCGCGCCTACGACGAGGAGTTGTTCGGGCCGGTGGCGATCGTGCTCCGCGCGCGCAACGAGGACGACGCGCTGCGTCTCGCCAACGACAACCGCTACGGCCTGGGCGCGAGCGTGTGGACCCGGGACAGCAAGCGCGGCGAACGCTTCGCGCGCCGCGTCCAGTCGGGCGCGAGCTTCGTCAACGGCATGGTCAAGAGCGACCCGCGCCTGCCATTCGGCGGCGTCAAGGCGTCCGGTTACGGGCGCGAGCTCTCGATCCACGGCATCCGCGAGTTCGTCAATGTCAAAACCATGTGGATCAAGTAGTGCCAGCGCGTTCCTTAGGGAAGCTCCGATTAAGTATGATTATTTGCCGCAAAGACGCGAAGGGCGCAAAGAAAAGCATCGGATAATCAACAGAAGATTCTTTGCGTCTTTGCGGCGAAAACTTCTTATCATGTCGAACACGGCCGCGACCGTGCGGCCACGACGAAGAGGGACGAGGGTCATCGGGCTGATTCTGACGCTGGCGGCGGCCGCGTCCGAAGCGGAAACGTCCGTGACGATCGCGGGCAACGTCAAGCTGGCGGAAGACGACCGCGCCGTGATGGTGGACTACACCGGCGCGCGCTGGCAGCCCTATCTGGCGCTGACCGGCAATCACGGCTTCCCGGCCAAGATCGGGAACGCGGCGGCGGGCGTCGAGCACGTGTGGCGGCCCGGGAGCTTCGTGCTCGGCGCCGGTCTCGCCTACGTCCGGGACACCGACAGCGACATCGGGACGCACCTGAACTTCTCTTTGTTCGTCGAGCTCCGGCTCGCCGGTCCGCACTCGCTCGTGTGCCGGCATCTGTCGCACGGCGCCACGACCCTGGGGATCATCCGCGACAAGGCCAACTCCGGCTGGACGTTTTGCGGCTACCGCCTCCAGCTCCAGCAGGTTGCTGAAAAACTTGTTTTTCAGCAACCTGCGGCGCGGTCGAGGGACCGACCGCCATTTTTCGAGCACGCGAGTGCTTGAAAAATGGAGCGAGGCCCGGACATGCGCCGGGCCGAAGCGAGCTGAAAAAATCCAGGACGGACTTTTTCAGCATCATGCCA
>MFSY01000012.1:16603-17384 GCA_001785175.1 Candidatus Muproteobacteria bacterium RIFCSPHIGHO2_01_FULL_65_16
GAAATACATGAGGGTCAAGCACATGCGGCGGCCGTCCCTTCGCTTTGAATGCACCGGCTGTGGCAAGTGCTGCACCGGCCCGGGGGACTACTACATCGAGGTGAGCCCCGCGGAGCAAGAACGCATCCGGCGCTTTCTCGACATCTCGCGCCGCTGGCTCATGAAACGCTACGTCTTCAGATACGACGCGGGCATCGAAAGCCTGCGCATGGGACGCGGTGGGCGCTGCGTCTTTCTGGGCCCGGACCACCGCTGCCGGATCTATCGTGTGCGCCCGAGACAATGCCGCACCTATCCGTTCTGGCCGGAGCTTGCCGACCGCCTTGTGTGGCGGCGCGAGGCGCGCCGGTGCGAGGGAATCGGGCGCGGGCCGGACGCGCCGGTGGCGATCCTCGCGCGGCTACCGGAACGCCGGCGATAGGCGCGCCCAAATCCCTGAGCAGTTCGCGGGCGGCGACGCTGCGCTGTTTCATCAGCCGCTGGATATCCTTGCGCGGCTTCTCAAACTCCATCCGCTGGGGGATCGGCACAACGACATCGCCGACTCGCGCTCCGCGAAACGTGTCGCCCTTTTCCAGGCGCAGCGAATCGCGCGGCCCGGCGGCGCCGGATCCACCGCTGCCGCGACGGCATACCCGCGAGCCCGCATGGGCCCTGGCAGGATTCTTGCAACATTCAAGCCAGGTGGACCTATGTTGCTCCTGACCAGAAAATGCAATGAAGGAATCCGGATCACTCTCGATCCGAGAGCCGATGCGACCATACCGGTGGGCGAGTTGTT
>MFSY01000012.1:17425-19364 GCA_001785175.1 Candidatus Muproteobacteria bacterium RIFCSPHIGHO2_01_FULL_65_16
GGTTGCGGGTGGAGCGCGTCAAGCTCGAGGACAAGTAGCGCCGGCGCTGTTTCGGACGCGCGTTTCCGCGCGTGTAGCCGCGTCCCTTTAGGAAGCTCTGAATAAGTAGTAAAGCTGTCATGCCAGCGAAAGCTGGCATCCAGAATCGGCCTTACGGCCGATGCTTTTCAAAGCCTGGATTCCGGCCTTCGCCGGAATGACGACTTAATCAGAACTTCCTTTACGCGCGCCGCCGCGAAGGCATCGGACGTGGCGCGGGCGGTCCGACCCGCCGGCAAGCCCGGATGACAATTTCCGGCGCGAGAATCACGAGAGTCATAAGGTCGGTCGAAAGACCATAAGATAGTAAACGACGATCAGAGCGCTGAAGGCCGGCATCCCGAGCCAGAACCAGATTCGCGCGTACTCGTGGTAGCGAGGAGGTAGAGGCGATCCCCGCGCGATGCACACGCGCGCCATGTCACGCATACGAATTTGCAGATAGACAACCGGCAACCAGCACATCGCCGCTATTGCATAGAGAATGAGCGACCACGGTACCCATCCTTCCGTAAGCGAGTAGCCTGCGATAGACGCAAGCCAAATACCGGTCACCGGCTGAATGACCGCCGCGGGAGTGGTGAAGATCCAGTCGGCCAGCACTACTCGCTCCATAACGACGGCGATCGCGCGCACATCGCCCCGGCGGTCCACCGTCCACTTGTAAAACGCCGTGCCAAAACCCGTTCCGAATAGAACGGTGGCGCTGATGATGTGCAGCCACTTAAGCCAGAGATAATCCGGTGTCATCGCTGACGGTTTGCTGATGGATATCCAGGCCGGCAAGCGCGGTCATGTATTCCTCAAGACTGACGAGGCCCACACAGGGAGTCGCGCCTCGCAAGGCGAGCTGCCCGGTTGCAAGTTTTGTCGCGAGCACGATTGAAGCGCCGCACGGAATCTGGGGCCCATGATTGCTCCCGGCGATAAGGAACCACAGCCGTTTCATCGGTTTGCCCGCCGGGTCCATGCCGGTGAGCTCGACGCGCATCCCGCTGTAAACGGTACCAAGCGGCTCTGCTTTTCGACTGGCGGCGTGCAGCGCCGGAGCCAGCGCAACAAGATTGCGAATAATCCCTCCACGGACAAACCACGAAAGCAGCCACGTTGCAAAATGCGACGCGGTGATCCCGAGACCGGCGTGAAATGTCACCGTGCTGACTGCTGGATAGTATTTCGGAAACAGCTCCAGGTCGGGCACGTCGCAGCTTCCGAACCACCGTGCGCCGACCGGCTCCGGGAAGCGCCTTCGGTGCAGGTCTTGCCAGCCGTACGCCACCACCCACTTGCCATTCTCCAACCGGCGAAACGGCCTGCCGCAATAGCTCAAAACCGCGCGCATGGTTGCGATACCGGGTGTCTTCGCGCCCGTGCTGATGCCGTGCCTTATGGTCTGGAGTCGCCCGAACTCGGGAAGAAAGTGATTCACCACCGCCGAGGACAAGCCGGGTACCGAACTGGCTCCGCTTACGACGAGCAGATTTTTTGCGCGGGCCTCCGAATCGAGGCTGGTAATTCCGGCGACAAAATCACGGGCATCGGCAAGGTCAATATAATGACAACCTGCGCGTAAGCAGGCGCGCGCAACGTTGTACTCCTGACCTTGGAACGGACCGGCCGTGTGAACAACCGTGTTCACACCGTGACGCGCCAGAACGTCGGGGAAATCGGGCGAGGTATGATCTATCCGAATACCCGCGGAGCCGGCGGCGACCTCCTGCGCAAACTGGCGGGACTTCGCCAGATCGCGACCACCGACAAGTAGCTTGATGGAGGGTACGCGCGCAAGCGCCAGACAGATAGGCTGCCCGAAATTACCATATCCTCCCAACACCAGGACGGTGTGCTTGCTCATTTCCCAAAGGAGCTTTCTCTTTTTCTATAGGCCCACCACAGCATC
>MFSY01000012.1:19416-19496 GCA_001785175.1 Candidatus Muproteobacteria bacterium RIFCSPHIGHO2_01_FULL_65_16
AGCCGAAGGCGAGATAGCCGAGCTGCGCGTCCGGCTCGCGCACGAGCTCGACCGCGAAGCGGAACAGGCCGTAGAAGATC
>MFSY01000013.1:0-111 GCA_001785175.1 Candidatus Muproteobacteria bacterium RIFCSPHIGHO2_01_FULL_65_16
TCTCCGGGCGGTCCTGATCCATGATGTCCCACAGGCGCGCCATCTCCCGATAAGCGGCGTTGGTGGCGTGTTGCAGCCGCTTGCGATCCTGCCCCTCGGTCGTGATTTCCA
>MFSY01000013.1:124-570 GCA_001785175.1 Candidatus Muproteobacteria bacterium RIFCSPHIGHO2_01_FULL_65_16
CAGCGGGCGGCTCTCGGTGTGTGGCACCAGTTTCGGTTTTTCACACCCGCCGAGCGCCGCGAGCGCCAGCAGCAACGCGGTAACCGAGCTTTTTCTTATGCCTGATCCGGCGCGCACGACGTCTCCCGTGTCAGCTTGCGGTCATGGAAGCCGCGCCTGGACGCAGGCGGTGAATCAGCGTCACCAGGCCGAGCAGCAGCAGGGCGGCCACGCCGTTATGCGCCACGACCACGGCGAGCGGCAGGCTCAAGGCCACGGCGAGCGCGCCGAGCAGAACCTGTAGCGCCGGAAGCATCAGCAGCACGACGCCGGTTCTTCGCAGCCCCTCGAGCCCGGCCGTCCACAGGCCCAGCCAGGCAAGATAAATAACGGTGAACAAGGCCCAGAAGCGGTGGATCATGTGCAGGAGCGGCGCCGCGGCGGGCGGCGTGATTCTGCCGTCCGCC
>MFSY01000013.1:586-16071 GCA_001785175.1 Candidatus Muproteobacteria bacterium RIFCSPHIGHO2_01_FULL_65_16
GAAATGGATTAAGGTCGTCCGCGGGACCGGCCGCGACGGGCCACCACGAGCCGTTACAGTCAGGCAACGTGGCGCAGCTCAGGGCCGCGAAGTTGGCGCTTACCAGTCCGCCGAGCGTGATCTGCGCGCCGAGCAAGGCGAGGCCGATGTACGCCGCGATTTTTAGGCCGCGCGGCGCCGCCGGCGCCGGGGCCGGCCTTATGTCCAGCCATAGCCACCAGAGCACGGCCAGCATGGCGAACCCGGTCAGGATGTTGGCGAGCGTTATTACCGGCAGGGTCAGGGTCGGGGTCCATCGGCCCAGTATGGCAAGGAATGCCGTGAGCCCGAGCAGCACGAGCGAAAGCAGCCGGTGGCGCGCGGCGGACCGGCCGCGCCAGGAGAGAAATACGATGGCGAGAATGACCATCCCCATGACGCCGCCCGCGAGCCGATGGGCCACCGCCTTCCATGAGCCCGCCGGCGCATCCCGGCCGCCGGGTTCAGTCACCCTGTCGGGCCCGGTGATCCGGCCGTAACACGCCGGCCAATCGGCGCAACCCAGCCCCGCGTGCGACAGGCGCAGGGCGGAACTGAAAACAATCGCCCCCGCCATCAATGCGACCGCCGTCGTCACCAGGAAAGTAAAGACGGGTGATGTCCGGGCGTTCATTTTTGGGGTTGGGCGCGGCGCCGCGGATTATTTTTTTATGTTCGCGGTGCCGCGCACGAGGCGCACGTGCAGCGGCTCGATTTTTTGCGCGACGTAGTCGTAGCCGTAATCGAAGCGCCAGGTCCAGGCGCCGCTCTCGTGCGAGCCGAAGGGCGTCTCCGCCCAGTAGCTGCCGGCCGGGGTGTTGGGGAAATATTTGATCTCGATCGTGGGCCCGGGATAGAAGATGCTGCCGTCAATGATCGTGGCCACCTCCATGCGTTGCGGCAGGCGCCAGTCGCTGAAGCCGCACAGGCGCTTGGCGTTCACCGCGGACTTGTAGGACTCGGTGTCGCAGCGGCCGCTGGTGCAGGAGCCGCCGTCGCGCTTGCCCGCGTCGCCGCCGTTGGTGTTCTCATCCGGGTTGTACCAGGTGTAGGTACTTTTTTCGTACCGCAGGCCCGGCTTGGCGGTTTTGACTTCCCAGACCAGGGTGGTCTGGTTGTCGCGCACGCAGGCCCACGGCTGTTTCGCGTAATCGCCCGTACCTCTGTAGACGCTGCCATCCGCGTTGAGACGCGTGAAGTCGAACACCGGCGGCTTGGGTGAGTTGCAGCCGGCGAGCAGCAGACCGAGCAATGTCACGGCGGCGCCGGCCGGCTTCAAGCGGGCGCTGAATGTGCTGGAACGAATATTCATGGGAAAGTTTGTCTTTTGTGTGAGATTCGAAGGCGCGGCATTATCACGGAAACACCGGGAGGTGTTCAAGCCGCGTTAACTTCAGGCTCTGCGGAAGTATGATCCTAGAAAAAGCAGTCTAACCGCCAAGACGCCAAGAACGCCAAGTGAATGTGCGACTTACGCCCCAAGACTGCGTCACCCAACCGGTGAGTCGCATTTCATTCTTAGCGTTTTGATTCTCTTGGCGACCTTGGCGTCTTGGCGGTTCAAGTGCCGTTTTTAGGATGAAACGCCCACCCGGCCTGCCATCGTTCAAGAACAATCGTGCCGGGTCAACAGCCATGGGCTTTCTCCGATGTTTAGATTTGATCTAGCAGGTTGCTGAAAAACGAGTTTTTCAGCAACCTGCCGGGTCTGGCGTTTCCCAGGTGCCGGCCATATAATCCGACGCCGCAAGAAGCCTGTCGAAGACGCGAAGGATTACGCTGGGTTAATCGGATTAACGTCTTGCTTTACCTCATTTTTCAAACACTTGATTAGCTGGAGGAATTTCAGATGGCGGAAGGAAAAACCGAGATCGCTAAAGGGTCCTTCATACAGCGGCTGTCGGACAACGGGCCGAAATTGCTGTTTTATACCATGATCGTCGCCTCAATATTAATATTCACCGTGGGGCTTATTAGAATATTAAGATAATCTAAGTAACCAAAATTTTGATTTCTCGCGGCCCGATTACTTGCAAAAGAAAAAGCGCGCGCGCTATAGTTAGCCCGTTTTTAAAAATAAATTTTTGACCCCGAAAATCAACGAGCAACCGGTGGCGCCCGCCATCGAAATAGACGGAGGAATTAATAATGTCAGACAAGAATGAGCGCTTGCCCGTCATGCAGAAGGTGCTTGACGATCCGTTCCTGCTGTTATTTATATGCGTGTCGGCCCCGATCATCCTGTTCACCATCTGGGGCATCATGGAAATCATCACCATCCCACTGGCCAAATAAATAAAACGTGCCGCACCTTCACCTCGGCACAAATTCGGCACAAATAAATAAGTTATAAGAAGGAGAATCGCTACAATGCCAACATCATATACTCCCCCCTCAGAGCGCCTCTGGTGGAATGAGCCCATAGAGCGCACCGAGATCCTCTGGATCGTCATCGCGTTCGCATGGTGTCTGTTCATGTTCTACTACATGATCGCCTGGCACTGGACGGGCAAGCAGAACCTGGCCAACGAGGCCTACAAGATCACCCCCGAGGCCTACGGCAAGAAGGTCCAGGCCATGGTCGAGCAATACACCGTGCGCAAGGAGACCGAGCAGAATATCCCGGTGGTCCGTCCGCCGGCGGGCAGCGACGTCTACCTGGCCGGAAGCCTGTGGCAGTGGCGCCCGCTGCTGGAGCTGGAGAAGGGCAAGTCGTACCGCCTGCACGTGTCGTCCCTCGACTGGATGCACGGGTTCTCGCTGCAACCGGAGAACATCAACCTCCAGGTGTTGCCCGGCTATGAAATGGTCATAACCGTCACTCCCAACAAGACCGGTACCAATACCGTCATGTGTAACGAGTACTGCGGTATCGGCCACCACACCATGTTGGGCAAAATCTACGTCAAATAAAGCAAAAAGCAGATAAGACCATGACAATACTATCCGATGCTCAATATTTTCGTACCGACCCCGTGTCCGGCATGCGCTTCCACAAGCCGGCCGCGGCCCTGACGAAGGCGAACGCGGTAGCGGCGGTCGTCTTCCTGTTGATCGGCGGCTTCTTCGGCCTGCTGGTGGCGCTCACCCGCTGGCCGGCCGTACACCTGCTCCCGGCGGACCAGTTTTATCTGGCGCTGACGGCGCACGGCGTGGACGCGCTGCTGGTCTGGATCATCTTCTTCGAAGTCGCGGTGATGTATTTCTGTGCCTCGACCCTGCTCGGCAGCCGTATCGCGACGCCGAAGATGGGCTGGTTTGCGTTCTGGCTCATGATCATCGGCGCGGTGATGGCCAATGTGGTCGTGCTGCAGGGCAAGGCGACCGTGATGATGACCTCCTATCCGCCCATGACGGCGTCCCCGTGGTTCTATCTGGGGCTGATCATCTTCGCCGTGGGTGCGCTCATCGCGTGCTTCATCTTCATGGGCACGCTGGTGGTCGCCAAGGAAGAGAAGACCTATGAGGGCTCGATCCCGCTGGTGGTGTTCGGCGCGCTGACGGCCTGCGTCATCGCGATCTTCACCATCGTGTCGGGCGCCATCATCCTGTTGCCCACCTACCTGTGGTCTGTCGGCCTCATCAGTCACATAGACCCCCTGATGTACCGCATCATGTGGTGGGCCATGGGCCACTCGTCGCAGCAGATCAACGTCGTGACCCACATCTCGCTCTGGTACTTCGTCGCCGCCCTGCTGTTCGGCGCCAAGCCGATGTCGGAGAAAGTGAGCCGCGTGGCGTTCCTGCTGTACATCCTGTTCCTGCAGTTGGGTTCGGTGCACCACGAACTGGTTGACCCGGGTCTGAGTTCGGCGTGGAAGATCTTCAACACCAGCTACGCCATGTATCTGGCGGTGCTGGCGAGCATGATCCACGGCCTGACCGTTCCGGGCTCGATCGAGGTGGCGCAGCGCCGCCAGGGTCTGAACAAGGGCCTGTTCGAGTGGTTCCGCAAGGCCCCCTGGGGCAACCCGGTGTTCTCCGGCACGATCCTTTCGTTGGTCCTGTTCGGTTTCATCGGCGGCGTCACCGGCGTGGTCATGAGCGTGGAGCAGATCAACCTGATCATTCACAACACGGTTTATCTGCCCGGGCACTTCCACGGCACCGTCGTCGGCGGCACCACGCTGGCCTTCATGGCGATCACCTACTGGCTGATCCCGACGCTGTTCCAGCGCGAGGTGATCATGAAGCCGCTGGCGGCGATCCAGCCGTACCTGTTCGGCGGCGGTCTCGCGGGTTTCGGTCTCGCCATGATGGGCGCCGGCACCCTGGGCGTGCCGCGCCGGCACTGGGATATGTCCTTCGCCGGCCAGCCCCTGGCCCATGACTGGCCCGGTCTGGCGTATCTGTTGATGACCATCACGGAAATCTCGGCGATGGTGATGGTGGTCGGCGGCGTGATCTATATCCTGGTCACCGTCGGTTCGATCCTGTTCGGCAAGAAGATCCCGGAAAACGCCAGGCCGTGGCCGCGCGTCCCGGATGCCGACACGGTCGGCGGGCACAAGGAGATCGGGCTCGGTGGTTTCGAGGCGCCCGGCACCTTCATCTTCGCCATGATATTCTTCGCGACCCTCGTTCTGTACTACTTCATCAACTGGAAGTATCTGGCGACCGTGTGGCCGCTGACATAAGAGGCTGAAAGGGTAGGAGAGCGGGCCCGTGTGCCCACTCTCCGATCCCGGTCGTGGCAATCACGGTTTTCCGGAAGAGGCCTCTAAATCTAAGGCAAGGAGCGGCAGGCTGCTTTAGATTTAGGGGCTTCTTTCGGTTAACGCCATAAAAAAACGAACCCGCCTCCGCGTGCGTCGTAGCGAGGCGAGGAAAAGTACAGCGATGGAGGCAGGCGCATAATCATGGTCGCGCAACTCGTTAATGTATTTAAGCTGCGTATCGGCACGCTCATCGCCCTGGCGGCTCTCGGCGGCTTGGCCATCGCTCCGGGCCCGGCGTTGCCGGCCTGGAAAATCATGGTCCTGGCGGTGGCGGTGCTCATGGCCTCGGCCGCCGCCGGTGCGTTCAATCAATATCTGGAAACCGACATAGACGCGCGCATGGCGCGCACGCGCAAGCGGCCGTTCGTCACCGGGGCGTTCGCGCACAATCGTTACTGGCTGCTGGGGATCGGCGTGCTGCTGCTCGCGGCGGTGCTGCTGGCGGCGTTGGTGCTGAACGCCGCATCGGCGCTGTACGTATTCCTCGGCGCGTTCACGTACGCCGTGGTGTACACCGTGTGGCTGAAGCGGCGCACGTGGATCAACATCATCGTCGGCGGGCTGGCGGGCAGTTTCGCCGTGCTGGCCGGGGCCGCGGCGGTGGATCCGGCGCTCGGGCCGCTGCCGGTGATCCTGGCGCTGGTGCTGTTCCTCTGGACGCCGTCGCATTTCTGGAGCCTGGCGATCGCGCTGCGCAAGGATTACGCCGCCGCCGGCGTGCCCATGCTGCCGGTGGTGAAGGGCGATCACGTCGCCGCCTGGGCGATTCTGGTCAACACGGTGCTGCTGGTCGCGGTCTCGCTGCTGCCGGTGTTCTACGGCGCGGGCTGGATATACTTCGCCGGCGCCCTCGCGGGTGGGGTGTATTTTCTGGCGCGCAACGTGCAGCTCGTGCGCCACACGACGACCCAGACCGCGATGACCAATTTCTTCGCCTCCCTGGTGCAGCTCAGCCTGCTGCTTGGGGCGGTGCTGCTGGAGGCGGGCCTGGCCGCGTGAAGTGCGCCCGGCCGGCGGAGAGGACGGCATGATTCAGCGGCACACGGAATCCCCCCAAGAAAAAGAAATGCCGTGAGGGTATAATGCGGCGTTTCCGCGCTTGACCAGAAAAGCCCGGAAGGGCTTTTTTGGTTTCTGTGTAGAGTCGGTCATGAAAGCAAAAGACGACGGTGAATTCGGGACGGCGCGCGTTGCGCTTTACGCACCGGCGCGCGTTGCGCGCCCTGGGCATCCTGCGCCGCTGGCGTGCCTGCTCGCAGTCCTTGCCCTTATGACGAGTGCGCCGTCCCGGGCGCAGGACCATGCCGCAAATGCTCAAAGCGGCAAGGAGCGTGCGGCGCCGGCGCAAAAACATGTCGCTGCGCGCACGGAGGACCAGGCGCGCCGGCAGGTCTACAACCCCGCCCGCGGCTTTGACGAGACCGCCGCCATGAAGATCAGCCAGGGGGCCATCGGCCGCGCATTGGGCGACTACGTCCTGCGCGACCGGGCGGGGCGGGACGTGCGTCTGGCCGATTACCGCGGCAAGCCGCTGATCGTGAGCATGGTCTATACCAGTTGCTCGCACGTGTGTCCCGTGACGACGCAACACCTGAAGAAAGTGGTAAAAGTGGCGCAGGAGGCGCTCGAGGCCGACAGCTTCAACGTGATCACGATCGGTTTCGACACCGCGCGCGATAATCCTCCGGCCATGGCCCATTTCGCGCGCGCGCAGGGCGTGGATCTGCCCGGCTGGGAATTTCTGAGCGCGGACGCCGCCACGATCGAGCGCCTGAGCCGGGATCTCGGTTTTCTCTATTTCCCCTCGCCCAAGGGATTCGATCACCTGACGCAGGCCAGCCTGGTAGATCCGCAGGGCAAGGTCTATCTCCAGATCTACGGCGAGGATTTCAAGCTGCCGCTATTGACCGAGCCTTTGAAGGGGCTTGTCAACGGCGTCCAGTCCAGCTATCCGGGGCTCGAGGGCCTGAGCAATCGTATCCGCCTGTTCTGTACCGTCTACGACCCGGCGAACGAGCGCTACATGAAGGACTATTCATTTTTCGTCGGCCTGTTCGTCAGCGTCGCCTTCATCATCCTGATGACGACAATCATTATTCGCGAGGCGCGGCGCAGCCCGCGGCCGCGCGGCCGCGCCGGCCGGCAGTAGACCTAGATCAAGTCGTCCTTCCCCTGGGTCTGATAAATTCAGCGCGTGATTTCTGATCGGTTTCCCGAAGGAGAAGTATTGTGATCAAGCTGATACAACGCGCCGGGCAGTGGGTGTTGCTGCGTTTGGAGAACGGCGGCAACGCCCTGTTCGGCGAGGCGCAAAATCCCCTTTATTACCTCGGCGGCATCACCTTCATGCTGTATTGGGTGGTGGTGGGAAGCGGGTTTTTCATCTACGCCTTTTTCAAGACCGGGGTGGACGAGGCCTACAACTCGGTTGAATACATAACCCATACGCAGTGGTATCTCGGCGGCGTCATGCGCAGCCTGCACCGCTACGCCGCCGACGGCATGGTCATAACCATACTGCTGCATCTGACGCGCAATTTCATGTTCGACCGCTACCACGGCTTCCGCGCCATGTCCTGGATCACCGGCATGGTGTTGTTGTGGTTGACGTACATCTCCGGCGTCAACGGCTACTGGCTGGTGTGGGACAAGATGGCGCAGTTCGTGGCCGTGGCCACGGCCGAGTGGCTCGACTGGTTCCCGATCTTCAACGGCGTGCTGGTGCGCAATTTCATGTATCAGGGATCCGTCAACGACCGCTTCTTCTCGCTGCTGGCGTTCGCGCACATAGGCATTCCGCTGATCCTGCTGTTCTTCATCTGGATCCACACCCAGCGCGTGCCGCATGCCCGGATTTACCCGCCGCGCCAGACGGCGGTCGCGCTGCTGCTTTCCCTGCTGGCGCTGGCCCTGATCAAGCCCGCCGTCAGCCAGGGCCCCGCGGATCTCGGGGCCGCCCCCACTACCCTGAACTTCGACTGGTTTTTCCTGGCGGTCTATCCGCTCATTTACAATTGGTCGCCGGGCAAGCTCTGGGCGCTTATCGGCGGCGTGACCCTTGCTGTTGTCGTGCAGCCGTGGCTGTCGCGGCCGAAGCGCCTGCCGGAGGGTGAGTTTCAGATCACCTCCAAGCCGTGCAACCACATCGTCACGGCCCGGCCCGGGGAGACCATATTGGACGCGGCCCTGCGTCAGGGGCTGATGCTGCCCTACTTATGCCGCGACGGCGCCTGCGGCACGTGCAAGGGCACCGTCCTGCAAGGCAGTGTGGATTACGGCACCTACCAGCAGAGCGCCCTGAGCGAAGCGGAGAAGCAGGCGGGCAAGGCGCTCTTCTGCTGCGCCAGGCCGCTTTCCGACGTAGACATCGAATGCCACGAGGTCTATGCCCTGAAGAACGTGCCGGTCAAGCGGTATACATCCAGCGTGCAACGGATCGAAATGGTCGCCCCCGATGTCATGGTCGTGTCGCTCAAGCTTGCGGACGGCGAAGCGCTGTCCTTCCTGCCCGGCCAGCACATCAGCGTCCTGCTCGAAGACGGCAAGCGCCGGAGCTTTTCGATCGCCAATCCTCCGCACGTCAATGATCGTGTGGATCTGCATATCCGCAGGGTGGAAGGCGGACGCTTCACCGGCCACGTCTTTACAAAGATGAAGGCCGGCGACGTCGTGCAGTTCGATGGTCCCCTGGGGTCGTTCTTCCTGCGCGAGGAGTCGCACAAGCCGATTATCCTCATGGCCGGCGGCACCGGCTTTTCTCCGATCAAGAGCATTGTCGAACATGTTCTGCACACGGGCGGCAAACGGCGCATGCTGTTTTACTGGGGCGGCAGGGCGCGCAAGGATCTCTACATGATGGACCTGGCCCAGACCTGGCAGAGGGAGCACGAATTCATCACCTTTATCCCGGTGCTGTCGGAGGCCGCGCCCGCCGATAACTGGGACGGCAAAACCGGATTCGTGCACGAGGCCGTGCTCAAGGACCACGAGACCCTCAAGGGCCATGAAGTCTACGCCTGCGGGCCGCCGCCCATGGTGGCGGCCGGACGCGAGACCTTTATTCAGCGCGGGTTGCCGGAGGCCGCCTACTTCGCGGACGCCTTCTTGCAGTGCTCGTACTCAACCGACGAAACATCCAAGGCGGTGACCCATGGCTAAGCTTTTACGTTATCTGGGCCAGGCGATCTTCTATATCCTGTTCGTGAGTGTGATCGGGTATTTCTCGACCTACCCGGTCTATACCCATCTGCCGCCGGACCAGGGCCTGGTCAAGCTCTCCTTCATCCACACCGCGCAGCGCAAGGGGGCGTGCCGGGAGCGCACGGACGAGGAGCTGGCGAAGCTCGCGCCCAACATGCGCGTGCGCAAGGTCTGCCCGCGCGAGCGTTCCGATGTGGTGGTGGAGCTCGACGTGGACGGCAAGCCGTTGTATCACGTGGTGCTGCCGCCATCCGGCGTCACGCGCGACGGCTCCTCGGCGGTCTATCGGCGCTTCCAGCTGCCCGCCGGCCGCCATCATTTCACGGCGCGTCTGAAGGACTGGGAGTCGGCCGAGTTCAATTACACCGGCGCGGCCGACGTCACCCTCGCCCCCGGGCGCGTAATGGTGATTGACTTCAAGGCCGGGGCGGGCGGGTTTCTTTTCAAGAGCTAGTCATCGAGCAAGCGGCGCGCTACATGAATAGAACGTCCTCCAAGGCCGCCGCTGCCGGCGCCGCCCATCCGCGCGCCGGCGCGTTCATTCCGCCGTCACCGCCGGCGGCCAGTCTGCGGCTGGCCTCCGGCTGGCTCTGGCTGGGCATGGCGTCGCTGGTGGGCGCCGGCCTGTTCGCGGTGCTGTTGGTGCTGTCCCGCACGCCGTACGTGCAGGACATCTTCCCCTGGGTTGATTTCTTCCACTCGGCGCTGGTGGTGCACGTGGATTTATCGGTGCTCTTTTGGTTCCTGGCCTTCGCCGGCGTGATCTGGAGCTTCAACGCCTCCGCGCGTTGGATCTATCTGGGCTGGCCGGCCTTGGCGCTGGCCACCGCCGGCGCGCTGATCGTCGCCGCCGCGCCGTTCGTGGATTCCGGCAAGCCGATCATGAGCAACTATATCCCGGTGTTGCAGGGGCCGGTGTTCCTCTCCGGGCTGGTGCTGTTCGCCGGCGGCATCGCGTTTCTGGTGCTGCGGAGCTTGGTTGCGGCCCTGCCGGCTGGGCGGGGCACGACGGGCGCGGGCGCGTTGCGCTTCGGCATCGTCGCCTCGCTGGTGGCGGCGGCCTTCGCCTTGATCGCTTATGCCTGGTCCTACGCGCAGGTCCCGGATGAATTGACCGGCACGCCGTACTTCGAGCTGTTGTTCTGGGGCGGCGGCCACGTGATGCAGTTCAGCTACACCCTGTTGATGTTGACGGCCTGGCTCTGGCTCGCCTCCGCCTCCGCCTCCGGCATGCGGCTCAGCGTAAGCCCGAGGCTGGCGACGCTGCTGTTAGCGCTCGGCCTGCTCCCGGTCTTCCTCACGCCGTTCATTTATCTGGCGCATGACATTATTTCAAGCAGGCATGTGGAGCAGTTCACCTTGCTGATGAAGGTCGGCGGCAGCCTGGCGGCCGCGCCTCTGGGCCTGGCCGTCGCCTACGGCCTGCTGCGTGGCAGGAGGGCGGAGCCGCCTTTGCAGCCGCTGCGCGCGGCGCTGATTTCCTCGCTGATTTTATTTGCCGTCGGCGGCGGGATCAGCCTCATGATCCAGGGCAGCAACACCATCATCACCGCCCACTACCACGGCACCGGCGGCGCCGTGAGCCTGGCCTTCATGGGATTGACCTATTATCTTCTGCCGGTGCTTGGTTATCGCGCGGCCGACCTGAAATGGGCGCGCATTCAGCCCTATGTCTACGGCGCCGGGCAACTGTTGCATATCATCGGCCTGCTCTGGTCCGGCGGCTATGGGGTGCAGCGCAAGGTCGCCGGCGCCGCCCAGGAGCTGCACACCATCGGTCAGAAGGCCGGCATGGGGCTGATGGGCCTGGGCGGACTCATCGCCGTCATCGGCGGACTGATGTTCCTGGTGGTGGTGTTCCGCGCCATGCGCCGCCCGGCCGGGCGCTGAAGCAGGCTGGACCACGGTCGTGACGGACGCGATCATGCTCAGATGATCAGGCGTTTTCAGCTGGCCGGACAGCGCGCATGGTTGCGCATGGAGGGCGCGCTCAGCGCCGTGTTCGGACCGGCGCTGAATCCCTTCTATTTCCTCGGCGGCATCGCGTATTTTCTGCTGTGGGTGCTGGTCGCCAGCGGCTTCTACGTTTACTTTTTTTTCGACACCGGCGTAGTTCTGGGCTATCAGTCGCTCGAAGATCTCACGCGCAAGCAGCCGTATCTCGGCGGCGTCCTGCGCAGCCTGCACCACTACGCCGCCGACGGCATGGTCCTGGCCATGACCCTGCACCTGCTGCGCGAGTTCTTCATGGACCGCTACCGCAATTTCCGCTGGTTCTCCTGGGTCACCGGCGTGCCGTTGCTGTGGCTGGTCTATGCCTCCGGCATCGGCGGCTACTGGCAGGTGTGGGACCGCCTGGCGCAGTTCATCGCCATCGGCACCGCCGAATGGTTCGACTACTTCCCGATCTTCGGCGAGCCTCTGGTGCGCAATTTCCTCGAGGACGGCGGGGTGAGCGACCGCTTCTTCTCCCTGCTGGCGTTCGCGCACATCGGCATTCCGTTGCTGCTTATGGTGTTCCTCTGGGTGCACACGCAACGCATCACCCGCGCCGTGGCCGCCCCGCCGGCGCCCGTGGCGCTGGGCATATTGCTGGCACTGGTGGCGCTTTCGCTGATAAAGCCGATCCTGAGCCACGCCGCGGCCGATCTGGGCGCGGTACCGAACAATCTCAAATTCGACTGGTTTTACCTGGCGGTCTATCCCCTGCTGTATATCTGGTCGCCGGGGGCGGTCTGGGCGCTGACCGGCGGCTTTACCCTGCTGCTCTTTCTGCTGCCGTGGCTGCCGCCGCGGATGCACCAGGAGCCGATAGTGGAAGTCCATCTGGACAATTGTAACGGCTGCGGCAACTGTGTCGCCGATTGTCCCTACGCTGCTCTTAGCCTGGAGCCGCGCACGGACGGCAGGCGGTTCGTGCACGAGGCGGTACTGCGACCCGACCTGTGCGCGAGCTGCGGCGTGTGTGTCGGCTCGTGCCCGTACGCCATGCCGTTTCGCAGCGTGGGCGAGCTGGTGAGCGGGGTTGATCTACCCGACGTTCCGGTGCGCGCCCTGCGCGCGACGACCGACAAGGCCGTCGCCGCCCTTGCGGGGGAGGTGCGCGTCATGGTCTTCGGGTGCGATCACGCCCCCAAGATCGTAAAGGCGCCGGGCGTGGCGTATGTCGGGTTGCGCTGCATCGGCATGCTGCCGCCGTCGTTCATTGACTACGCCCTGCGCGGCAGCGCGGTGGACGGCGTCTTCATCATCGGCTGCGCGGATTGCCGCTATCGCCGCGGCGATCAGTGGCTCAAGCAGCGTCTGGCGGGGGAGCGCGATCCACGGCTGCGGGGTCGGGTGTCGCGCGAGCGCGTGCACCATTGTTCGGTCACCGATATTCCCGGCGGCCGCGTTACGGCGCACCGTGAATTCGCGGAGTTCCGCGAGCACCTCCGGCGCCTGCCGCGGCGTCGCGTCGGATCCGAAACCGGCTCCGCGACGCCGCGCGGCTAGGGACTGCGGTTATTCTGTGGCGCTACCGGAGGCGGGGTGTATTCATCCGACGGCACCATCAGGACGCGGATCACACCGAAGGTCAGCATAGCCAGCGTCAGGATGATGGCGAAATAGACCAGGTGCCGGTGTTTGAACGGCGCGCCGCGGCGCGCCTCCAGGCGCTGGAGCACCCAGTCCGACATAAAATAGAGGCCGGCGGCCACCAAGGTGTAATACACGATTTCCATGATCCCCCCTTTATCATTTCGCGCCCGTGCCGGCGCGCTGTGGATGGAGCGACGTAATAATATACGATTCCCCCTCCAACGGGATAGGTGCTCTATCCCTCCTGACCTCTCAGATCATGCCGCGCGCCGGCGATATACTTGTACATATCGCCTCCGGTCGCGCTGGTTAATCTAACTCCGGAACGTCGTGCCGCGGGCGGACGATCGTATGCATTCTGAAAAAGTCCTGGATGGGTTTTTTCAGCAATCTACTAGATTCGAGGAGACGCGTTGTGACGAAGAAAATGCACGCCACCCCCATGCTGGATCAGCTCGAAAGCGGTCCCTGGCCCAGCTTCGTGAAAGGCCTCAAGCGCCTGGCCGCCGACAAGGACATGATGGTGGACCTGCTCGGGCAGCTCGAGTTCTCCTACAAGACTCGCACCGGCTATTGGAAGGGCGGCACCGCGAGCGTCATCGGCTACGGCGGCGGCGTGATCCCGCGCTTCTCCGAGATCGCCGACAAGTTTCCCAAGTCCGCGGAGTTTCACACGCTGCGGATCATGCCGGCCCCGGGGATGCATTACACGACCGACATCCTGCGCAAGTTCTGCGACATCTGGGAGCAACACGGCTCCGGCCTGATCGCGCTGCACGGCCAGAGCGGCGACATCATGCTCCAGGGCTGCACCACGGAAAACATCCAGCCCGCCTTCGACGCCGTGAACGAGCTCGGCTTCGACATGGGCGGCGCGGGCCCCTCGGTGCGCACCTCCATGTCCTGCGTCGGGCACGCGCGCTGCGAGCATTCGTGCTACGACGAAGGGCGGGCGCATCGCACGGTCATGAACAACTTCACCGACGAGCTGCATCGCCCGGCGCTGCCGTACAAATTCAAGTTCAAGTTCTCCGGCTGCGCGAACGACTGCATGAATTCGATCCAGCGCTCCGACATGGCCGTCATCGGCACCTGGCGCGACGACATCCAGGTGCAGCAGGACGAGGTGAAGCAGTTCGTCAAGGCCAAGGGGCGCGACTACGTGATTGACAACGTCGTGACGCGTTGCCCGACGCGCTGCATCAAGCTCAACGGGGACGACACGCTCACCATAGACAACCGCAACTGCGTGCGCTGCATGCACTGCATCAACGTCATGACCAAGGCCCTGGCGCCGGGCAAGGACCGCGGCGTGACGGTCCTCGTCGGCGGCAAGCGCACCCTGAAGATCGGCGACCTGCTGGGCACGGTGATCATACCGTTCATGAAGCTCGAGACCGACGACGACCGCGAAAAGCTCGTGGAGCTGGCCAAGCGCATCATTGATTTCTGGGCCGAGAACGGCCTGGAACACGAGCGCTGCGGCGAGATGATCGAGCGCATCGGGCTCGCCAACTTCCTCGAAGGCCTCGGCCTCGAGGCCGACCCCGCCATGCTGGCGCATCCGCGCACCAACTCCTACGTCCGCACCGACGGCTGGGAGGCGGAGGTCGAGCGGCTGAAGCAGGCCAGGATTGGATAATAATTTTTTGACGCAAAGGCGCAAAGGGGACAAAGGGTACAAAAGATGAGACGCCGTCTCAGAAACCCGGCACCCCGATGCCATTTTGGGACAGCCTCGATGGATGCTCAACTTTTTCTTGCCGTCCTTTGCGTCTTCGCGCCTTTGCGTCGGAAATTCATATAGAGGAGATACCGATGTCCACACAACCGCGTATGCCCATCGAGTCCGGCGTGCCGGACCATTTCCAGTACCTGCACCCGGTGCTCAAGAAGAACTACGGGCAGTGGGCCTGGCACGAGCGCCCGCGCCCGGGCGTGTTGCACCATGTCGCGCACAACGGCGACCAGGTATGGACCGTGCGCGCCGGCACGCCGCGCCAGTTGGACGTGCACACGATCCGCAAGCTGTGCGACATCGCCGACAAATACGCCGAGGGCCATGTGCGCTTCACCATCCGCTCCAACATCGAGTTCATGGTGGGCGACGCAAAGAAGGTCAAGCCGCTGATTGACAAGCTGCAACAGGAAGGTTTCCCCGTCGGCGGCACCGGCAACTCGGTCTCGATGATCGCGCACACCCAGGGCTGGCTGCACTGCGACATCCCGGCCTCCGACGCCTCGGGCGTGGTCAAATCGCTGATGGACGAGCTGTACCAGGAATTCGTCAACGAGGACATGCCGAACCGCGTGCGGATCTCGACCTCGTGTTGCCAGATCAACTGCGGCGGCCAGGCGGACATCGCCATCAACATCCAGCACACCAAGCCGCCGCGGATCAATCACGATCTCGTCGCCAACATTTGCGAGCGCCCGTCGGTGGTGGCGCGCTGCCCGGTGGCGGCGATCCGGCCGGCGCTGGTGAACGGCAAGCCCTCGCTCGAAATAGACGAAAAGAAATGCATCTGCTGCGGCGCGTGCTATCCGCCGTGCCCGCCGATGCAGATCAACGATCCGGAACATTCGAAGATCGCGATCTGGGTCGGCGGCAAGAATTCCAACGCCCGCAGCAAGCCCACCCTGCACAAGCTCGTGGCCGCCGGCATCCCGAACAACCCGCCACGCTGGCCGGAGGCGGCGGCGATCGTGAAGAAGATCCTGCGCGTCTACAAAGAGGACGCCAAGGACTGGGAGCGCATGGCCGACTGGATCGAGCGCATCGGCTGGCCGCGGTTCTTCGAGCTCACCGAGCTGCCGTTCACGCGCTACCACGTGGACAACTGGCGCTGGGCGCGCCAGGGCCTGAACGCCTCGACGCATATCCGTTTTTAGCCCCTCGTTAAATTTGAGCGGATCCTGACCACCACGCCGCCTCGTGTCGAGCCGCCCTGCGGGCGGCGTGTACTT
>MFSY01000013.1:16094-17747 GCA_001785175.1 Candidatus Muproteobacteria bacterium RIFCSPHIGHO2_01_FULL_65_16
TTCGTCCGGCCCCGCCCCGGGCAGGAGCCACAGCGGCAACAAATAACTCGCGGCGCCGGTCACGAGCGGAAACAGGAAGGCGATGAAAAAAAGCGCGATGCTCTGCCGCGGAGCCGACACCCCCGCCGTATGCAACGCACCCGATAGCAGCGCCAGGGCGAAGCCGATGAGCGCGCCGGCGAGCGCCACCGCCGCGCCGTGCCAGCCGATGATCCTTCGCCGCTGTTTCAGTGCCGCTCGTATCAGGCGCGCCACTGGAAGCAACCACAACCCGAGTCCGGCCCATGCCAGCGCCGGCGACCAGGCGGCGCCGAGCGCGGTCAGCACCGTGCCGGAGGCGGCGAACTTGATGTCGGCGCGCAACCGACCCGCCGCCGCCGGGTCCTGGTAGCCGCCGGCGGTGGGCAGCAGCACTTGCAGGGTGCCGATGGCGGTCAGCCCGACGAAGCCAAGCAGATTCAGGTGCAGATGCAGCCGTTTCAGCGCGGTTCCGTGCTCGGGGAACGCGAGCGCGCCGGCGACGGCGAGCAGGCCGAGGGCGAGGCAGCCGAGCGCGGCTTCATACCAGATGAGCCCTGGGTGCGCTCCGCCGATGGCCTTGCGGCCGCGTCGGTGCATCCACAGCAGCAACGCGAGGCTTGCGAACAGGCCGAGCGGCGCCGCGATTGCCAGCAGGACCGGCCGGTGCGTCAGGCCCAGGATCGCCAGGACGCCGGCCGCCAGGGCCAGCGGCGGCATCATGGTGACGAACGCGTGCGGCGCGCCGCTGCGCGTGAGCACCGGAGTGAAATAGCTCATGGCCGCGAGGATCAGCGGAAAGACGCCGATGGCGAGCACGGCGTGCGCCTGCCAGGCCGTGGGCGTCGCGCCGGATCCGGCCGTCACCACCGTGAAGGCGAGTACGGCGAGGAGCGCGAACAGCGCCGCCGGTTGCCGTTTTTGTTTTTGCGGCATGCGGGCCCGGTCAGCGCTCGCGACTGTCGCCGTCGAAGGGGCGGTATTGCACCGCCAGGACGGCGTAGCTGGCGCCGCCACGCGGGAGCTTGATCGTTACTTCGTCGCCTTCCGCCTTCTTGAGCAGCGCGCGCGCCAGGGGCGTGTCAATGCTGATCAGGCCCTTGGCGGGATCCGATTCATCCGCGCCGACGATGCGGTATTCCTGAACCTTGCCCGTATCTTCCTCAAGCCGCACCCAGGCGCCGAAGAAGATGCGCGCGGGATCATCCGGTGCGCGGTCCACGATCAGGATATCGCCCAGCCGCTTCTGGAGATAGCGCACGCGCCGGTCTATCTCGCGCAACTGTTTCTTGCCGTAGATGTACTCCGCGTTTTCCGAACGGTCGCCGAGCGCCGCGGCCTCCGCCACCGCCTGCGTCACCTGCGGGCGCTTGACCTTCCACAGATAGTCGAGCTCCGCGCGCAGGCGCTGCGCGCCTTCCGGCGTTATGTATCTGGAAGCGGGGGTTGGCGGCAAGCGGTTTCTGCCCATGAGCGGCTTCAATTATCCTAGAAAAAGCAGTCTAACCGCCAAGACGCCAAGAACGCCAAGTGTATGCAAGACTTAGCAGGCTGCTGAAAAACTCGTTTTTCAGCAGCCTGCGGTGCGGTCGAGGGACCGACCGCCATTTTTCAGACACGCAAGTGTTTGAAAAA
>MFSY01000014.1:0-4843 GCA_001785175.1 Candidatus Muproteobacteria bacterium RIFCSPHIGHO2_01_FULL_65_16
ATTCCACGCTTTGCACCATCGCCGCGCGTTTCAGTGTCGCCAGAACCTCGGGCGATTGTTCGGCATAAAGCCTCTGGCGCCCGCAAAATTCGCCCACGGCGCGGACCGCCATGAGCAACTCATGGGAAAGCGGCGTCTCCAGATAGTAGCCGTGCTCGAACGACCTCATGTCTTCTTGCCTCCATACGGCGGTGGGTCTTGGTCGCTCACCTTCATGGGCTGGGTCATCGCGTCCACTTCCAGTCAATAGTGCTGAACCTTCGTGACCTCGTACCACGGGAAACGTGCCGGGTCTTTGATGGGCTCTTGTAACCGCGGCGCAGGCAGGTACTCGGCCGCGTCCATGCTGTTGCGCAGCGCGTCGGCGGCGGCCCAGAGCTTGGCCTCGAAGCCGAGGTTGGCGCCCCTGGTGCTGGTCTTTGTTTCGGATTTCCTTTTTTCATTTTTTGGCACCACAGCCTCCCCTCCCGTGTTACCTGATTTCAGCCCCTACCGTGACACCAGCTTCATATCGCCTAACCACCGCACATCGTAAGAGCCTTTCGCCACCTGTCGCACCAGTTTCTCGTCGGCCGTGATCAACGGAAGCTTCAGTTGAGCGGCGGCGGCGACATAGCACGCATCGTAAGCCGCGATCCGGTGCTTCAGCGCGATCCCCAAGGCCTCCTCGGATACAACTTGGGCGGGGATCACCGTAAGGCCGAGGCCCGTCAGATCTTGCAGGTGCTGCCGGGCATCCTTCGACGGGTAGGCCGACCGCTGCACCCACTTCCAAAAAACATTCGCGCACTCGATAAAGAAGAGGTCGGGCACGATCAGTTCGGCGCCGTCTTCTTGAGCGAAGCGCGCGAAAATCTCCTGCGCCTGGGCGGAAAGCGCTTCCGGAACGAATATCTTGACTGCAACGCTGGCGTCGACCACCGCCCGCAGTGGGGCCGGGCTCACCGGGACCGATCCTCGCGGATCAGCTCGGCCGAATCCCTCCAGCCGCGAGGCAGCTCGACTTTCCGCGCCCGCTGCCGGATGCGCTCGATGACGCCCGCCGCGCCCCGGCGCGACTCGCGCGCCTGAAGCCCCTGGCTCAAGAGCTGGATGACTTCGGCCGTTACCGAGCGATTCTCTTCTTCCGCGAGCTTTTGGATGCGCTTGTAAAGTTTTTCGGGAACATTGCGTACATGCAGGGTGGCCATACCGGTTTCCTCATTGCAGAGGTATCCACTCTAGCCGACTATGGTTGCATTCCGCAACCATAACAGTCGTTCCCGCTCCGCGCGGCATGGCCCAACCCCGTGGGAGCCACTCACACCTCCCCCCGATATCGAACATCAGGCGGCTCGCTTTGTCGTTACCGCAAGCTTGATGCGTTCGGATTCCTGCAATACTTTGATGATTGCGAACAGGCTTTCCGCCGTCGGGTTACCACGGGGGCCAAGCATGCGTTGCAGGCTCTTGCTGGGTTTGCCCGTTTCTTTCGCCAGGCTGTCGAAGGTGATGGTGGCATTGACGTAATCGCGCAGCATGGCCTTGCCGGTGTCGAGATCGCCGGCGAGCAGCGCGTTGATCGCCTCAGTCAACATCGCGGCGCGGAAGCGCGTATCGCCTTGAGCGCGCGTCCAGACGGTTTCACGGAATTTGCGTGTGATCGGCATGATGTCTATCTCCTTTTGCGCGCCTTGTAGTCGCGCCAACGTCGCCGGGCGAGTTGAATGTCCGCGTTCTGACCCTTCTTGGTGCCACCGCCGAGCAGAATGATGACCACGTCGCCATCCTGCCCGAGATAAATCCGGTAACCCGGCCCGAAATCAATTCGATATTCCGCTACGCCCTGGCCGACCGGCTTTACATTGGAAAGATTGCCCTGCTCCATTCGGTACAGCGCGGTGGTTACCTTCGCCCCGGCAGTAGAGTCGAGTCGCGCGAACCATTTAGCGAAGGGCGAGGAACCATTTGGTTCGATATATTCGACAACTTTCCGTGTCGACATAGCCTATAGTAACGTATCGGTTACCATTGTCAACTCAGCAAAATTAACGCTTTTTGATCTGCGTTTATCCGCGTTCATCTGCGGTTTCAGCGATATTTAATAAACCCGCTCCTTCAGCGGGAACGCCTCGACCGTGAGCGGCTTCATGCGCACCGGCTTGTAATCGAGTCTGTGGCCGTCGCGGCTGTAGAGCGTGTGCTTGAGCCAGCGGATGTCGTCGCGGTCGGGGTAATCCAGGCGCGAATGCGCGCCGCGCGACTCCTGGCGCGCGGCGGCCGAATGGATCGTGGCGCGCGCGACCTCCAGCATGTTCTCGAGCTCCAGGGCCTCGACGCGGGCGGTGTTGAAGACCTTGCTGTGATCGCGCAACACGGCGCGCGCCAGTCTTTGCGTCAGCGCTTCGATCTTGCGCACGCCTTCGTCCAGCAATTTCTGCGTGCGAAACACACCGCAGTGCTCTTCCATCACGAGCCGCAATTCCTCGCGCAGCACGTCCACGGACTCACCCTCGCCCCGGCGGTCCCAGCGCGCCAGCCGCGCCAGCGCCGGGTCCGCCGCCTCCGGCGGCGCGGGACGGTGGTAGCGGTTCTCCTTGAGATAGTCGAGTATGTGGTTGCCGGCGGCGCGCCCGAAGACGATGATGTCGAGCAGCGAGTTGCCGCCCAGGCGATTCGCGCCGTGCACCGAGACGCAGGCGCACTCGCCCACCGCATACAATCCTGGTACCGGCTCCTCGGGGCCGGTGTGCACCGGCACCACCACCTGGCCGAAGCGGTTGGTCGGGATGCCGCCCATGCTGTAGTGCGCCGTCGGATATACCGGGATCGGTTGCTCGATCGGGTCCACATGGGCGAAACGCATGGCCAGCTCGCGGATGCCGGGCAGGCGTTTTTTTATGATCTCCGCGCCCAGGTGATCCACCTTGAGCAACACGTAGTCCTTCGCGGGCCCGCAGCCGCGGCCCTCGTGCACCTCGGTGTAGATCGCGCGGCTCACCACGTCGCGCGAGGCGAGATCCCCGGCCTGCGGCGCGTAGCGCTCCATGAAGCGTTCGCCGTTGCAGTTGATCAGGTAGCCGCCCTCCCCGCGCACGCCCTCGGAGATCAATATCCCGATGCCGGCGATGCCCGTGGGGTGGAACTGCACGAACTCCATGTCTTGCAGCGGGGTGCCGGCGCGCAGCGCGATGGCCATGCCGTCGCCGGTGTTGATGAGGGCGTTGGTGGTGGTGCGGTAGATGCGCGAGGCGCCGCCGGTGGCGATCAGCGTCGCCTTGGCCTCGATAACGAGCGGCGCGCCGGTTTCGATCTCGATCGCCAGCGCCCCGAGGCAATAGCCGTCTGCGTCCATGAGCAGGTCCACGACGAAGAACTCGTCGAAGAAGTGCGTGCGCGCCTTCAAGTTCTGCTGGTAGAGCGCATGCAGCATCGCGTGGCCGGTGCGGTCGGCCGCGGGACAGGTGCGCGCCGCCTGCGCGCCGCCGAAGTTCTGGCTCTGGCCGCCGAAGGGACGCTGGTAGATGCGGCCGTTCTCGAGGCGCGTGAACGGCACGCCGTAGTGTTCGAGCTCGATCACCAGCCGCGCCGCCGCGCGGCACATGTACTCGATCGCGTCCTGGTCGCCGAGGTAATCGCCGCCCTTCACCGTGTCGTACATGTGCCAGTGCCAGTTGTCCGGCGTCACGTTGCCGAGCGCGGCGTTGATGCCGCCCTGGGCGGCGACCGTGTGCGAGCGCGTGGGAAACACCTTCGAGACCACGGCCACGTGCGCCTCGGCCTCGGCGAGTTGCAGCGCCGCGCGCAGCCCGGCGCCGCCGGCGCCGATCACCAGGCAATCGAAGCGGCGGCGCGCGATCGTGCTCATATCCCGACCCACCACAGAATCTCCGCCGCCCACAGGCCGAGCGCAAGCAGCGCGAGCGCCGTCGCCGCGGTCACGGTGAAGCGCAGCCACAGGGGGTGGAGATAATCCATATAGATGCTGCGCAGGCCGACCCAGGCGTGCGCGAGCAGGCTGGCGAAAAAGAGCGCCCAGGCGATGCGTACCGGTCCGGAACCGAACCAGGCGCGCCAGGCGGCGTAGTCCGGCGCCGGGTTGAGGCTGAAATACAACGCCAGCGCGACGGTAAATCCGGCGAGGTACAGCGAGGAGATCCGCTGCACCACCCATTCCGTGGTGCCGCGGTGCGCGGCCGCGCCCGCTTTCGCTCGCATCATAGTAACCCCGCGACAACCGCGGTCAACACCGACAGGATGAAGCTGAGCCAGGCGCTGGTCCGGGCGGTCGTGCGCTCCACGCCGATATCAATATCGAGCAGCAGGTGGCGCAGCCCGGAAAAGAAATGCTGCGCCAGCAGCCATACCGCAAGCAGAACGCCGAGCCGTCCGGGGAATGTCCCGATCCCCGCGACCAATCCCCCATACACCGCGGGACTTTCCAGCGCGCGCTGCAAGACATAGAGCGCCGGAGCAATCAGCAGCACCAATAATACGCCGGTGATTCGATGGACAATCGAAACCACGCCACTGATCGGCAGGCGGATTTGGAGCAGATTGAGATAGACCGGTCGTTTGTTTTTCTTTTCCATCGCCGCGTGCTGCTTCCTTAATCAGGGCGCAAACTGCTTATGTGGCGGCAGGCTCCAATAACGCTGACAGCTACTCCGCTCGCCAAGGTAAGTTTAAACCTCCCGGAAAATCCGTCCACCGGCTTTTTCTGGAAACCGGGAATCCCGTATGATGCGCATCTTGCGAATATTACGGGAGTTTCCGGCGTGAATCCTCAGTGGCAGGCGTTTTTGCAGGACCAGGGCGCGGTGCTGGAAGGCGGACGCGTGCTGCATTTCGGTGATCCCGAGGC
>MFSY01000014.1:4935-22157 GCA_001785175.1 Candidatus Muproteobacteria bacterium RIFCSPHIGHO2_01_FULL_65_16
CGCGGACGCCCTGGGTTTTCTGAACGGGCAGTTGAGCAACGACCTGCGGCTGTTGGACCATAGCCGCAGCCAGCTCAGTTCTTATAACGGCCCCAAGGGCCGCATGCTCGCGGTCTTCCGGGTTTTTCGCCGCGGCGAAGATTATCTGCTGCAACTTCCGGCCGCGCTCGCCGAGGAGATTCTTAAGCGGCTGCGCATGTACGTCATGCGCTCCAAGGTGACGCTCGAGATTGCGGATCACGAGCTGCAACGCATCGGGATCTCCGGCCCGCGCGCCGAACAGTTGGTGCGCGAAGCCATCGGCGCGGCGCCCGCGGACAGCGATGGCTGTATCGCCCGGTCCGAGGTCACGGCACTGCGGCTGCCTGGGCCTTTGCCGCGCTTCGAGCTCATTGCGCCGACGCCGGATGCGATGACGCTGTGGAAGCGCCTCGCGTCACAGGTGCGGCGCACGGGATCGCCCGTCTGGCGCTGGCTCGACATCCAGGCGGGCGTCCCGAATGTGTTCCCCGGAACGGTCGAGGAATTCGTCCCGCAGATGGCGAACCTGGAGCTGCTCGGCGGCGTAGACTTCAAGAAGGGTTGCTACCCGGGGCAGGAGATTGTCGCGCGCATGCAATACCTCGGGCGACTGAAGCAGCGCATGTACCGCGCGCAGGTCCAAGCGCCTGCGCTTCCGCGTCCCGGCGACCCGTTATACGCCCCCGCTCTTTCCGAACAGTCCGTGGGGCTCATCGTTGATGCGCAGTCTGCGCCCGAGGGCGGTTACGACCTGCTCGCGGTGATTCAGATCATTAGCGCGGATGGCGGCGGAGTGCGCTTGGGCAGCCTCAACGGTCCGCTCCTTGTGTTTCGTAGCCTCCCGTACCAGGTTGCTCTCCCCGCCGCCTGACCTCGAAAGTTCTTATCGCTGGCGAAGTAATTTTTATAGGCTGCGGAATAAGCCGCCGTTATGGCGCGCCATCTGCGCCGGACGGGTCGCGGCCCTTGTCAGCCACTGAACCGCTGTGATTGAATGGCCCGTCGCAAACAATAAAGCCGCACCTGGAAGATGTGCGCCCTTCTCCGGAGGGCGGACAACGGTTCCGACGGCAACCAACCCTAGGAGGAGTCAGCATGATCTATACCAAAAAGACTCCATGGACGCTGATCATCGGCATCATCATGGTGGCCTTCGGCTACCTGGTGCAGGCCGGCGTCCTGGATCCCCTCATCGAATTCCTGAAGATCAGCAAGTTCGTCGGTAAGCCCGGGCAGCCGGGTGAGATAATCGTCCTGCCGTTTGTCGGCGGCCTAATCACAGTCGTGGTGGGCCTGTGGCAATACGCCGTGAGGCCGAAGGAAGGCCATCTCGACTACTACCTCTCCGCTGTCGGCGGCGTGATGTTCATTCTGCTGGTGGCCTTCGTCGTCAAATGGGGCCTCGATCCGCTGATGCATGTCTGGGGCAAGGCCGCCGAGGCCGCGATGAAGGACGCGAAGCTCAACTGGGCGTTCGACTTCGCCAAGGTGATGAACCTCAACTACGTGGTGATGGGTATTCTCGCGGGCATCATCGTGGTGAACGTGTTCCGCATTCCGGATTGGGCGGAGAACGGCGTGCGCCTGTCGCGCCTGGGGCTGAAGACCGGCGTGGTGCTGCTCGGCGTGCTCTACAGTTGGCAGGAGCTCGCCAACCTGGCCGGGCTCTCGATCGTGCTGATCGCCATATTCGTGCTGGGCTCGGTGGGGCTCGTGTTGTGGATGGGGGCGCAGCGCAACATCCCGAACTCCATGGGCGGCGTGCTCTCGGCCGGCATGGGCGTGTGCGGCGTTTCGGCCGCGGTGGCGGCGGCGCCGGTGGTGAACGCCAAGTCCACCGAGATCGCTTACACCATCGGCACCATCCTGCTCTGGGGCGTGCTGATGATGTTCATCTTCCCGATCGTGGGCAAGGCGATGGACATGAACCCGACCCAGTTCGGCGCCTGGGCCGGCACCGGCATCCTCAATTCGGCGCAGGTCGCGGGCGCGGCGCTCGCCTTCGAGCCGGACGGGATCGAGACCCTGAAGGTGGCGGAGATCTTCAACATCACGCGCGTCCTGTTCCTGCCGATCATCGTGCTCTGGCTCGCGGTGTGGTACGTCAAGCGCGAGGGCAACGGGGGGCGGACGAACCTGGGCCAGGTGGTCTTCGGCAAGTTCCCGCTGTTCGTGCTCGGCTTCATCTTGATGTTCGTGCTCGGCTCGACCGGCGTGTTCGCCCCGGGCGCACAACTACCCGGCAAGTACTTCGACAACAGCGAGAAGCACCTGGTGAAGAAGGACGCCGAGGGCAACATCAAGGAAAGCAAGATGCTCGCGGACAAGGACGCCGACGTGCTCAAGGCCCAGCTGGACCAGGTCACGGACGCGGCTCACAAGACGGCGCTCGCCGGCCTGATCAAGGACAAGAAGGCCGCTTCGTTCGAGCATGACGCCGACCTGCGCGCGCTGCTCAACTCGCGCGTGCTGGACAAGAAAGGCAACAAGATCCTGAAGAAGATGCACGAGGCGGTCTATAAGCCCGCGCCGCGCATCTCGAAGTTCCGCGATCTCATCGCCTGGTTCTTCACCTTCGGTCTCGTCGGTCTCGGCATGCAGATCACCATGGCTTCGATCAAGCAGGCCGGCGGTCAGCCGCTCGTCATCGGCTCGGTCGTGGGCACGGTCAAGGCGGTCGGCGCGCTGATCGTGGTGTGGCTGTTTGTCAAGGAAATCATCTAACTCGAGCGAGGCATACCATGAAAGAAAGATTCGATCGCGGTACGGCGTTAACCATCTTCCGCAACGATCGGGTGGAGGACATCGCGGCACTCGTACTGTCGCTGGCCATTGCCTTCCTGGTCTATACCTTTGCCTGAGTGAGCGGTATAACAGCAGCCCCGGTGGCCTGCACGACGGCCACCGGGGCTTCTTTTTTTGGATCGCGGAACGAGACCATGTGGAAACCCAAGCACATCCTGCTCGCCAGCCACGGCACCGACGGCGCGCGCGCGGCCGAGAAGCTCGCCTACGCCTTCTGCCGCCACGGCACCGCGCTGCACCACCTGATCGTGGTCCCGGACCTGTGGAAGGGCATGCTGGGCGACGACTGGCTCAACAATGCCTCGACGCGCGCGACCTTCGGCCGCTACGTCGAGTCGGAGCTCGAGCGGGAGATCCGCGCGCACGTGAAGCGCATGCGGCGCGAGACCGCGAAGCGCCGGATCCGCTACCGCTACGAGCTGGTGCAGGGCAAACCGACCGAATGCCTGATCGCGCGCGCCGCCGACGGCCCGGTGGACCTCATCGTGCTGGGATCGCCGCGCCCGAAAGGCCGCACCGGGCTGCGCTCGCGCATGCTCGATGAGCGGCTATTCCGCGCGCTGCGGGCGCCCGTGATCGTGGCGCCGTATCCGAAATGAACCCCGAGGCGCGCGCCGGCCCCCCGGTTCCATCGGGCGACGCCGCGTGGGTGAGCCTGCCGGCCCCCTTCCCGCCCGATGTGTTGGCGCGGCTGTGCCGGGACGTCGAGGCGCTGTTTCGCGTTAACCCCTACTACGTCTTCGGGAGCTGGCGGCGGAACGGGCCGGATGCGTATGCAATCGAGATCGAGAACCAGAGCAACGGGACCCGCCAGGCGCTCGAGCTTCGGGTCATCGCCGGCCCCGGACCGGGGCTGACCGTCCACTACTCGCGCGGCCTCAAGCAGCGTACGGTGCTCACCATCGAGCCCGCGCCCCAGGGCAGCCGGCTCACCATCACCGACGATTATGACCGGCTGTCCGAGGCCGAGCGCGCCCAGCGCGTCGCCGAAGTGGACAAGAGCCTGAGCGCCTGGGGCGAGGCGCTGCGGACGTATTTCCTGCGGCTCCAGCGCTGGTCGTGGCTGCCGGGCTGGCGCTGGTACCTGCGCCGCGTGTGGGTCCCGATGAAGCCATCGGCGCGGCGGATCGTGTGGTGGATCTATCTCATCACGGTGGCGGAGTTTTTCTTTTTTCTGTTCGTGCTGCTGATCTACGTCATCGAGCAGAATAAATAGCAGTCAGCTATCAGCGATCAGCAATCAGCTAGGGAAGCTCTGATTAAGTCGTCATTCCGGCGAGGGCCTGCCCCGGCATGATTGAAGCCGGGGCCGGAATCCAGGCTCTGAAAAAGCATCGGCCGTAAGGCCGATTCTGGATGCCAGCTTTCGCTGGCATGACGGCTTTACTACTTGTTCAGAGCTTCCTTGGCTATTAGCTGATGGCTGATAGCTGATAGCTGATAGCTGATAGCTGATAGCTAATTTAGCTGACCGCCTGACAATCAGGGCTTTGCCGCCTGCGGCTTCGCCGGGGCATCTATAACCTGATAGAACGTCTCGCCCTTTTTCACCATCCCGAGCTCGTTGCGGGCGCGCTCCTCGATCGCCGCCAGGCCTTGTTTCAGGTCCACGACCTCGGCCTCGAGCGCCCGGTTTCTTTCCCGCAGGCGCGCGTTCTCCGCCTTCTGCGCGCCGACCTCGTCCTTGAGCCGCCACACGCTGGCCACGCCGCCGTCGCCGAACCACAGCGGATACTGCAGCAGGAGCAGCAGACCGAGGAGGACGTAGGCGACGATCTTGGCGATTCTCATCGTGGCCGGAATATACCAGAAACCGCAGGTAGCGACAGATTACGACAGAAGCAGGAAACAAAAGCAACCGCAGATGAACGCGGATTTAGAAGATATAAATTGGGAACCACAGATAAACACGGATGAACGCGGATGAACTCTCTTATCCGCAGATTTCGCAGATTGACGCAGATTCGGAAAAACAACTATTGAACCGCCAGGACGCCAAGAGCGCCAAGGAAACCAAGAATCTATAAAACCTTTGAGGCTTAAGCTATTGTTTTTTTCCTTTCTTGGCGATCTTGGCGTCTTGGCGGTTCAAATTCATTGCCTTGTCTTTTGACATCATTTCAACATCGGGAACGCCGCGCGTCCGGGATAACGCGCCTCGGGGCCGAGCTCCTCCTCGATGCGCAGCAGCTGATTGTATTTCGCCACCCGGTCGGAGCGTGACAGCGACCCGGTCTTGATCTGGCCGGCGCCGGTCGCGACCGCGAGGTCGGCGATGAAGGCGTCTTCGGTTTCGCCCGAGCGGTGCGAGATGACGGCGGTGTAACCGGCCTGCTTCGCCAGCGCGATGGCCGCGAGCGTCTCCGTCAGCGTGCCGATCTGGTTGACCTTGATGAGAATGGAATTGGCGACGCCGCGGCTTATGCCCTGTTGCAGGATTTTGGTATTGGTCACGAACAGGTCGTCGCCCACGAGCTGGATCTGTTTGCCCAGCTTTTTCGTAAGCAGGGCCCAGCCGTCCCAGTCGTTTTCGCCGCAGCCGTCCTCGATGGTGATGATCGGATACTTCGCGACCCAGCCGGCGAGCTTTTCGACGAACTGCGCGGCGGTGAGGCTCGCGCGCTCCGATTCGAGCTCGTAGCGGCCGTTCTTGTTGAACTCGGTACTCGCGACATCCAGCCCCAGCGCGACGTCCGTCCCGGCCTTGTAACCGGCCTGCTCGATCCCCCGCATGATCACTTGCAGGGCCTCCTCGTTCGATTTGAGGTCCGGGGCGAAGCCGCCCTCGTCGCCCACGGCGGTGTTGAGCTTCATGCCCTGCAACACCTTTTTCAGCGCGTGGAACACCTCGGCCCCGCAGCGCAGGGCCTCGGAGAAGCTCGGCGCGCCCACCGGGATGATCATGAACTCCTGCAGATCAATGTTGTTGTCGGCGTGCGCGCCGCCGTTGATGATGTTCATCATCGGCACCGGCAGCAGGAACGGATCGCCGGTGTGCAGATGGCGGTACAGCGGCACGCCGTCGTTGGCCGCGGCGGCGCGGGCGCAGGCGAGCGACACCGCGAGGATGGCGTTGGCGCCGAGGTTGGATTTGTTGTCCGTGCCGTCGAGCTCGATCATCATCCGGTCCACGCCGGACTGGTCGCGCGCGTCCTGGCCGAGCAGCCGTTCGCGCAGCGCGCCGTTCACGTTGGCGACCGCCTTGGCCACGCCCTTGCCGCCGTAGCGTTTTCGATCGCCGTCGCGCAACTCCAGCGCCTCGCGGCTGCCGGTCGAGGCGCCCGAGGGCACGGCCGCGCGCCCCAGGGCGCCGGACTTCAGGACGACGTCGGCCTCGACGGTGGGGTTGCCGCGCGAATCGAGGATTTCGCGCGCATGGATGTCGGCAATGATAGGCATATTGTTTTATGAGTTTTTGTCGCGAAGGCGCAAAGACGCAAAGAAGAGAGGGGACGGATTTTATGTGACCCTTGCTGGTTCGTCATTTCTTGATTTCTTTGCGTCTTTGCGTCTTTGCGTCAGAAATTCATACCCGTTCAATTCGGCGCCAGCGCCGCTTCCGCGAAGCCGCGGCGCTTGACGGTGGCGTCGAGTTCCTTGAGGGTCTCGAGCAGCTCCTGCATGCGCCCGAGCGGCCAGGCGTTGGGGCCGTCGGACAGCGCCCGGTCCGGGTCCGGGTGGGTCTCCATGAACAGCCCGGAAACGCCGGCGGCGATCGCCGCGCGCGCCAGCACCGGGACGAATTCGCGCTGGCCGCCGCTCCGCGTCCCCTCCCCGCCCGGAAGCTGCACCGAATGCGTGGCGTCGAACACCACCGGGCAGCCGGTCGCGCGCAGGATCGCGAGCGCGCGCATGTCCGACACCAGGTTGTTGTAACCGAAGCTCGCGCCGCGTTCGCACACGAGGATGCGGCCGCGGCCGCCGGCGACGGCGGCCTTCTCGACCACGTTTTTCATGTCCCCCGGCGCGAGGAACTGGCCCTTCTTGATGTTCACCGGCTTGCCGGCCGCGACCACCGCCTGGATGAAGTCGGTCTGGCGGCAGAGAAACGCCGGCGTCTGCAGCACATCGGCCACGGCCGCGACCGGCTCGATCTCGGATGTGTCGTGCACATCCGTCAACACCGGCACGCGGATCTCGCGCTTGACCTTGGCCAGAATCTCCAGGCCCTGTTCCATCCCGAGGCCGCGGAAAGATTCGTGCGAGCTGCGATTGGCCTTGTCGAAGGACGATTTATAGATGAAGGGGATGCCGAGGCCGGCGGCGATCTCCTTGAGCCGGCCGGCGGTGTCGAGCGCGAGCGCCTCGGATTCGATCACGCACGGACCGGCGATCAGGAAAAACGGCCGCTCCAGGCCGACGTCAAAGCCGCACAGCTTCATTGCACCGCGACCTGCGGCCTCGCGGCGGCGCCGGCGCGGCGCGCGAGCGCCGCCTGGATATAGCTCGTGAAGAGCGGATGGCCGTCGCGCGGGGTCGAGGTGAATTCCGGATGGAACTGCACGCCGATGAACCAGGGATGGCCGGCGAACTCGACGATCTCGACCAGCATGCCGTCGGGGGAGGTGCCGGCGATCGCCAGCCCCTTGTCCTGCAGCGGCTCGCGGTAGGCGTTGTTGAACTCGTAGCGGTGCCGGTGGCGCTCGACGACCGCATCCTTGCCGTAGTATTCGTGCGCGTGCGTTCCCGCCACCAGCCGGCACTCCTGGCCGCCGAGGCGCATGGTCCCGCCGAGATCGCCGCCGGCGGCGCGCTTCTCCTTGCCGCCCTCGGGCGTGGTCCACTCCGTGATCATGGCGATCACCGGGTGCGGCGTCTTGGGATTGAACTCGGTGCTGTGCGCGCCCTTGAGCCCGGCGACGTTGCGCGCGAATTCGATGGTCGCGACCTGCATGCCGAGGCAGATGCCGAGATAGGGCACACCCTTGGCGCGCGCGTAGGCCGCGGTCTTGATCATGCCCTCGATGCCACGCTCGCCGAAACCGCCCGGGACCAGGATCGCGTCCGCGTCCTCCAGCTGCGCCGTCCCCTGGGCGTCCACCGCCTCGGCGTCTATGTAGCGGATGTTGACGCGCGCGCGTGCGTGGATGCCGGCGTGCTTGAGCGCCTCGGACAGCGACTTGTAGGACTCCGTGAGATGGACGTATTTGCCGACCATGGCCACCGTGACCTCGGCGGTCGGATGCTCCATGGCGTACACCACCTTGTCCCACTCCGCGAGGTTGGCGCGGCGCGCGTTCAGGTGCAGCTTCTCGACCACGATCTCGTCCAGCCCCTGCTCGTGCAGCAGGCGCGGGATCTTGTAGATGTTGTCCACGTCCACGGCGGAGATGACGGCGCGCGTGGGCACGTTGGTGAACAGCGCGATCTTGCGGCGCTCGTCGTCCGGCAGCGGCCGGTCGGCGCGACACAGCAGGATGTCCGGCTGGATCCCGAGCGACAGCAGCTCCTTGACCGAGTGCTGGGTCGGCTTGGTCTTGAGCTCGCCGGCGGCGGCGATGTACGGCACCAGGGTGAGGTGGATGTAGATGACGTTGCTCGGGCCGTGCTCCACGCCCATCTGGCGGATGGCCTCGAGGAACGGCTGGGATTCGATGTCGCCCACGGTGCCGCCGATCTCGACCAGCGCCACGTCGGCGTCGTTGGCGCCCTGGATGACGCGGCGCTTGATCTCGTCGGTGATGTGCGGGATCACCTGCACCGTGGCGCCGAGATAATCGCCGCGGCGTTCCTTGCGGATGACGCTTTCGTAGATGTTGCCGGTGGTGAAGTTGTTGCGCTTGGACGTGGTCGTGCGCACGAAGCGCTCGTAGTGTCCGAGATCGAGGTCGGTCTCGGCCCCGTCCTGGGTCACGTACACCTCGCCGTGCTGATACGGGCTCATGGTGCCGGGATCCACGTTTATGTAGGGGTCGAGCTTGAGCAGGGTGACCTTGAGACCGCGGGCTTCGAGGATGGCGCCGAGGGAGGCGGAGGCGATTCCCTTGCCCAGGGAAGACACCACGCCGCCGGTCACGAAAACAAATTTGGTCATTTCAGCCCGTTCCGCCGGGGCCGGTCATCGGCCCGGAACGGAGGCACAAACTACCAGATGGCGGCGCTTTGCACAACCTAAGGAAGGTCTGATTTATATGATTATTCAACGCAGAGGCGCAGAGACGCGGAGAAAACCCAATGGATAATCAGCAGACAAATCTCTGCGTCTTCGCGCCTCAGCGTCAAAAACTCATACATTTCACGCGCCGCGCGCCGCGGTTTCCAGTATCAGCACCAGCCCGGGCTCATCGGCGCGCGCGGCGTACGGCTCGCATACCCAGCGATCGCCGATCGCGGCCAGATCGTCGTTCACGTAGATCAGCGGCAGGCGCCGCCGCTCCCAGGGAGGAACGCCCGCCTCCTGGAACAATTTTTTCAGCTTGTGATGGTGTTCGCGTCCCGGCAGGCGGCAGCTCTCGCCGCCGCGGCGCAGGCGCACCGTCAGCGTCGGCCCAATGCGCGCGCGCGCCAGGCCCGCGCCCACGGCCGGCACCGCGCGCAGGCGCGCGCCGAGCGCGGGAATATCGAGCGGCGCCGCCGGGTCCCAGGGCAGGGCCAGCGGCGATTCCGGGCCCGCGGGCGGGGCGAGCAGCACCAGCGTGTCGCGATAACGCCTGATCTCCGCCTCCGGCCAGCGGACCGCCGCATGCCGCGTGCGCGGCGTCCGGCGCGCCTGCTCCAGGATCTGCTCCAGTACGATCTCCGCCGGCGGCCGCAGCCCGCGCGCGCGGATCCAGAGACGGATGAGATTGCGCTGGCGCGCGGGCGCCAGCCGCAGCAGCGCCGGCAGCGACACGGCGCCGGCGCCGGCCGCGCAGTCGCGGAGGTCGGCGCGCGCGATCTCGTCCAGCAGCGCCGCCGCCTCGGCCGCGTGCCGGGCGGAGCGCCCGAGCCGGCGCGCGGCGCCGGGCCAGCGCTCCTCGATGACCGGCGTGAGGCGGTTGCGGATGAAATTGCGCGCCAGCCGATCGTCGCGGTTGCTGTCGTCCTCGATCCACTTCAATCCCGCCGCGGTCGCGTAGGCCAGCAGCGCGCGGCGCGGGAACTCCAGCAGCGGCCGGGCGTGCCGGCCGGCGGTGAAGGCGGCGATGGCGGGCATGGCCGCGAGCCCGTGCACCCCGGAGCCGCGCAGCAGCTGCAACAGCAGCGTCTCCGCCTGGTCGTCCTGATGGTGCGCCGTCAACAATACCTCGCCCGGTCCGACATGGCGCGCGAGACAGGCGTAACGCGCGCGCCGCGCCGCCGCCTCCAGGCCGTGCTCGCGGATGCCACGGACCTCGATGCGCTCGATCGTGATCGGGAGCGCGAGCTCCCGGCACACCTGCTCGCAGTGCCGCGCCCACGCGCCCGCGGCCGGCTGCAGGCCGTGGTCCACATGCAGCGCGGACAGGCGCCAGCCGTCATCCCGCAGGCGGGACAGGGCGTGCAGCAACACATGTGAGTCGAGACCGCCGCTGTAGGCGATTTTCAGCGGCGTCGCGGGGGTAAGATCGAGGCGCCGCAGAACCGCCGCCAGCGCCTCGGAAGAAAAGGCCGGCGCCGCTCCCGGCCGCGCGGCGTCAGTGTTCTTCAAGCTCGCCGTATTGCATCAGGCGCTCATAGCGGCGCTCGAGCAGGCGCTCGATGGGCGTGCCGCAGATGTCGTTGACGGCCGCGACCAGGAAGAACTTGAGCGCCCTGGCCGTGGCGTCGGTGTCGCGATGCGCGCCGCCCAGCGGCTCCGGCACGATCTCGTCCACCAGCCCCATGCGGCTCAGCCGGTCGGCGGTGATGCCCATGGCCTCGGCGGCGTCGGCGGCCTTGTCCGCCGAGCGCCACAGGATCGAGGCGCAGCCCTCGGGGGAGATGACCGAGTAGGTGGCGTATTGCAGCATGAGCAGCCGGTCGCAGACGCCGATCGCGAGCGCCCCGCCCGATCCGCCCTCGCCGATCACGACGCTGACGACGGGCGCGTGCAGCCGCGCCATGACGTACAGATTGCGCGCGATCGCCTCGCTCTGGCCGCGCTCCTCGGCGCCGACGCCGGGATAGGCGCCGGGGGTGTCAATCAGGGTGATGACCGGAAGGCGGAAACGCTCGGCGAGCCGCATCAGCCGCAACGCCTTGCGATAGCCCTCGGGGCGCGGCATGCCGAAATTGCGCTTGAGCTTCTCGCGCGTGTCCCGGCCCTTCTGATGGCCGATCACAACGACCGCGCGCCCCTCGAGGCGCGCGAGGCCGCCGACGATAGCCGGGTCGTCGGCGAACGCGCGGTCGCCGCACAACTCCTGAAAATCGGTGAAGACGCGCGTCAGGTAATCCAGGGTGTACGGGCGCTGCGGGTGGCGCGCCAGCTGCGAGATCTGCCAGGCGCTGAGCGAGGTGAAGATCGTCTCGGTCAGCTTGCGGCTCTTCGCCTGGAGGCGGTTGATCTCGTCGCTGATGTTGAGATCGTTGCCCTTGCCGGCGTGGCGCAGCGCCTCGATCTTGGCCTCGAGATCGGCGATGGACTGCTCGAAGTCCAGATAGTTTTGGTTCATGAGAAAGACGAAATGAAACCACGGATGAACACAGATGAGCGCGGATTAAATAAATTCATGTGTGTCCTTGATCTGTGTCCATCTGTGTGCATCTGTGGTTCCTCTCTTCATCTATAAACAAGATGGACGTTACGCTCGCCGGCGAGGCGTGACAGGTGTTCCAGCAGCGCGTGCGACGGGCTGATCTTCCACTCCTCGCCGAGCGCGATCTCCGCCTCCGCGTCGCCGTTGACGTAATGGAGATAGACCGGGCACGATCCCCGCGCCGCCGGCGCGAGGATCCGTTTCAGTTCATCCACAAAACCGTTGCCCGTCTGTTCGGCGCTCACGTCAATAACGAGACGGGTGCTGAACGCGGCGCGCGCCTGTTCCATATTATAGACTTTTTCGGCCGCCATTTTGAACCCGCCGGTGTAGTCGTCCACGCTCACCTGCCCCTCCACCACCAGCAGGTTGTCCTTCACGAGCAGCTCCCGGCTGCTCGCGAAAAGATCGGAGAATACCGCCAGCTCGAGGCGCCCGGTGCGGTCGTCGAGCGTGACGAAGGCCATGCGGTCGCCGCGGCGCGTCTGCATGGCGCGCAGGGCCACGACCAGCCCGGCCACGACCACGGTGCGGTTCTGCGTCGGCTTGAGCTCGGCGATCGTGGTGTCCGTGATGCGCGCGAGCTCCTCGGCGTGGCGCGCGATCGGATGTCCCGTCAGGTACAGCCCGAGCGTTTCCTTCTCGCCCTCGAGCCGCTGTTCCTCGCTCCACAGCGGCGCCTCGGTATAAACCTGCGCCTCGGCCAGGCGCTCGGTCGCGCCGAAAAGGTCCACCTGGCCCGCGGCCGTGTCGCGTGTGTGCCGCTCCGCGGCCGCGAGCGCGGCGCCGAGCGAGGCCATGAGGGTGGCGCGGTGCGCGCCCAGATTGTCCAGCGCGCCGGCCTTGATCAGCGATTCCAGCACCCGCCGGTTCACCTTGCGTGCGTCTATGCGGCGGCAGAAGTCGAACAGGTCCCGGAACGGTCCGGCCTCGCGGCGCGCCTGCAAGATGGCCTCGATCGCGGCCTGGCCCAGCCCCTTGATCGCCCCGAGGCCGTAAAGTATGACCTTGGCCGCTTCCGGTTCCGCGGCGCCGGCGGCGCGCGCGCCTCCCGGCGCGGCGTCGTCCACCGGAACGAATTCGTAATCGCAGCGGTTGATGTCCGGCGGCAGGATCGCGAGCCGCATGTCGCGGCACTCGGCGATCATGGTCACCACCTTGTCGGTCTTGTCCATGTCCGCGGACAGCACCGCCGCCATGAACGCCGCGGGATGATGGGCCTTGAGCCACGCGGTCTGATAGGCGATCAGCGCGTACGCCGCCGAGTGCGAGCGGTTGAAGCCGTAACCGGCGAATTTCTCGATCATGTCGAAGATATGCGTCGCCAGGCTCTCGCTCACGCCGTGTGCGCGCGCGCCGCGCACAAAGCCTTCGCGCTGCAGCGCCATCTCCTCCGGCTTCTTCTTGCCCATGGCGCGGCGCAGCAGGTCCGCGCTTCCGAGCGAATAGCCGGCGAGCACCTGGGCGATCTGCATCACCTGCTCCTGGTACAGGATCACGCCGTAGGTCGGCTTGAGAATGGACTCGATGCTTGGATGCAGGTACTTGCTCGGGCTGCGCCCGTGCTTGCGGTTGATGAAATCGTCAACCATGCCCGACTGCAGCGGTCCGGGCCGGAACAGGGCCACGAGCGCCACGATCTCCTCGAACTTGTCCGGCTGCAGGCGCTGGATCAGATCCTTCATGCCGCGTGATTCCAGTTGGAACAGCGCCGTGGTGCGGCAGGTCTTCAGCAGCGCGAAGGTGGCCGGATCGTCAATGGGAATCAGCTCGATCGCCAGCGGCGGTTCGCCCGTCCGCCGCCGCTCGGCGTTGATGATCTTGACCGCCTTGTCTATGACGGTCAGCGTCCGCAGGCCCAGGAAATCGAATTTGACCAGGCCGAGCTTCTCGAGGTCCTCCATGTCGAATTGGGTCACGGTCTGCGCGCTGCCCTGCTCGCAGTAGAGCGGCATGAAATCGGTCAGGGCCGTGGGCGCGATCACCACGCCGCCGGCGTGCTTGCCGGCGTTGCGCGCCAGGCCCTCGAGCGCGCGCGCGGTATCGAACAACGCGCGCACGTCCTCCTCCTGCTCGTAACGCTCGCGCAGCATGGGCTCGATCTCGATCGCGCGCGTGAGCGTCATGCCCAGCTCGAACGGGATCAGCTTGGCGAGCTTGTCCACATAGCCGTAGGGGTGGTTCATGACGCGCCCGACGTCGCGCACCACCGCCTTGGCCGCCATGGTGCCGTGAGTGATGATCTGCGCCACCCGGTCCTGGCCGTAGCGCCGGATGACGTACTCGATCACCTCGTCGCGCCGCTCCATGCAGAAATCAACGTCGAAGTCCGGCAGCGACACGCGCTCGGGGTTGAGGAAACGCTCGAACAGCAGATCGTATTTGATCGGATCGAGCTCGGTGATCCCGAGGCAATAGGCCACGAGCGAACCGGCGCCGGAACCGCGGCCCGGCCCCACGGGTATGCCGTGGTTCTTGGCCCATTGAATGAAATCGGCCACGATCAGGAAATACCCCGCGAACCCCATCTTGATGATGACCGCCAGCTCATGCTCCAGGCGCTGCCGGTAGACCGCGCGCCGCGCCGCGCGCTCGATCTCGGGAACGACCAAGAGCCTTCGCTCCAGGCCCTCGGCGGCCTGCCGGCGCAGCAGCTCGTCTATCGTCACGCCCGCGGGCACCGGATAATCCGGAAGGAAATAGCGCCCGAACTCAAGCCTGAGATTGCACCGGCGCGCGATCGCGCGCGTGTTTTCCAGCGCCTCGGGGATGTCCTCGAACAGGGCGGCCATCTCCGCGCCGCTGCGGAAATACTGCTGCGGCGTGTGGCGCTTCGGGCGCCGGGCGTCGGTCAACACCCGGCCGTCCTGGATGCAGACCCTGACCTCGTGCGCCTCGAAATCCGCGGGCCGCAGGAACAGCACGGGATTGGTGGCCACCACGGGCGCGCCGCGGCGCGCGGCGAGCGCGACGGCGGCGTGATTATATTCCTCCTGGAGCGGCTGGCCGGTGCGCTGCAATTCAAGATAAAAGCGCCCCGGAAACAGGGCTTGATACGAGGCCAGCAGCTCCTCGGCGTGCGTCGTGTTCGCCGCGAGCAAGGCCTGACCGATGTCGCCCTCCTGGGCGCCGGAAAGCGCGATCAGTCCCGTGGTTGAGTCATCCAGCCAGCGTCTGGCGATGCAGGGCCGGCCGGAATGCTGGCCTTCGGTATAGGCCCGCGTGAGCAGGCGGCAAAGATGATGGTAGCCATCGAGGTTCTGGCACAGCAGCGACAGGAGATAGGGCTTGTGCGCGTCTTCGGGGTTTTCCAGCCAGACGTCCGCCCCGATCAGGGGCTTGACGCCCGCGGCGACGGCCTCGCGGTAGAACTTCACCGCCCCGAAAAGGTTGGCGCGATCGGTCAGCGCCACGGCCGGCAGGCCCTGCGCGCGCGCGCCGGCGATCAGCTCGGGGATGCGGACGATGCCGTCGGCCAGGGAATATTCGGAGTGGACCCGCAGATGCACGAATACGGAATTCATTTTTTAATTTGATCGCAAAAACCGACGCTGTGAAAGATGTGGCCGGGCCGTGTTTGACCCTGAGGTAACGGCTGAATAAATGTATATAACTACCTGTATTTGCAGAAATAAGTTTACCCAGCGTAAAGTATCTGGCGGACCGGGGCAAACGTCCGGCGGTGCACCGGGCTGACGCCGTGCTCCGCCAGTGCGCGCAGGTGCTCAGCGGTCGGATAACCCTTATGGCGGGCGAAGCCGTACACCGGATAGAGCCGGTCCAGCTCGCGCATAAGCGCGTCACGTTCGACCTTGGCCAGAATGGACGCGGCGGAGATCGCCGGCACGGTGGCGTCGCCGGCAATGACGGCGCGCACCTGATAGTCCACGGCCGGCGAATGCGGCCCGTCCACCAGCACCATATCGGGGGCTTGCGCCAGGGCGGCCACGGCGCGGGACATGGCGAGCAGGCTCGCCCGCAGGATGTTCAGGCGGTCAATCTCCTCCACCTCCGCCCGGCCGATGGCCCAGCAAAGGGCGTGTTCCCTGATGCGTTCCGCCAGGGCCTCGCGTCGGCTTGGGCTCAGGGTCTTGGAATCGGCGACGCCCGCCACCGCCCGCCCGGGGACGAAGATCACCGCACTCGCCAGCACCGGACCGGCGAGCGGCCCGCGCCCGGCCTCGTCCACGCCGGCGATCAGTTGTGGGCGGTCATCCATTCGCGGCCGCGCTCCCGGCCGTCGTCGTTTTTGGCAGCAACCCGAGCACGGCGTCGGCCGCCGTGTCACTGGCGTTTTGGCGCAGATCGCGGTGCAGCGTCGAAAGCAGCTCGCGCAGACGCGTCGTTTCCTCCGGGTGACCCAGGTAATGCTCGACCGCCGCGCCGAGCTTCTCCGGCGTGGCGTTGTATTGCAGGAATTCGGGGACGATCTCCCGCCCGGCCAGGTTGTTCGGCAGGGAATAGCGACTCACGTGCGAAAACAGCCGGATCAGCAGATAGGAAAACAGCGAGACCTTGTAGGTCACGACCATCGGCTTTTTCAGCAGCGCCGCCTCGAGCGTGGCGGTGCCGGAGGCCAGCAGCACGACATCCGCCGCCGCCATGGCCTCGCGCGACCGCCCGCGCAGCAGCGTCACCGGCAGGTCGCCCGCCCCCTGACGATTCAGGGCCGCCTGGAAGACGGCCATGGTCTCGCCGTTGACGAAGGGCGCCACGAAATGCAGGCCGGGACGGCGGCGGCGCAGCCAGAGCGCGGTGGCGACGAATAAATCCGCGTGGCGCATGAGCTCGCGGCTGCGGCTGCCCGGCAGCAGCGCCACGACGGTGCGGTCGCGCGGCAGTCCGAGCCGGGCGCGCGCCGCCGCGGGATCGTAGTTTTCCTCGATCAGGTCGGCCAATGGGTGCCCGACGAATGTCACCGGTATGCCCTGGCGGCGGTAGAACTCGGCCTCGAACGGAAACAACACCAGCATGTGGTCCACGGCGCGGCGAATCTTGCGTATGCGCCAGCGGCGCCAGGCCCAGACCGTGGGGCTGACGTAGTGGACCGTTCTGACGCCGGCGGACCTGAGCCTCTGCTCCAGCGTCAGATTGAAGTCCGGCACATCCACGCCGATGTAGATGTCCGGCGGGCGGGAGAGAAAATGGCGCGCGAGCCGGCGGCGCAGGCGCACGAGGGCCGGATATTCCCCGAGGGCCTCGAAGCCGATCAGCGACAACGGCTCCATCGGGAACAGGCTCACGCAACCCTCGGCCTGCATCGCCGGACCGCCGATGCCCTCGAACTCGAGGCGCGGCAGGCGCGCCTTGAGCGCGCGCATCAGTCCGGCGCCGAGCAGATCGCCGGAGGTCTCCCCGGCCACGATGCCGATTCGGATCGGAGATGTCGGCGCCGACACGCTAGCGGATGATCCCGCGTTCCGAGCCTTTTATGAAGGCCACGAGCTCGGCGACCTCGCTGCCCGCCCGCGCCTGCGCGTCCAGCTGTTTCAGGGCCTCGTCCAGCGTGTGTCCGGATCGGTACAGTATCTTATAGGCGCGGCGCAGGGACTCGATGGCGTCATCCGAAAAATTCCGGCGCTTGAGGCCGCGGACGTTGATGCCGTGCGGCTCGGCGCTGTAGCCGGAGCAGATCAGGAACGGCGGCACGTCCTTGAAGATGACCGTGTTCACGGCCGTCATGCAGTGGGCGCCGAGGCGGCAGTACTGGTGCACCAGGGTGAAACCGCCGAGCACGGCGTGGTCGCCGACGTGGAC
>MFSY01000014.1:22173-29418 GCA_001785175.1 Candidatus Muproteobacteria bacterium RIFCSPHIGHO2_01_FULL_65_16
CGGCCCGATCACGGAGTACGGCCCGACGGACACGCCGGCCCCGATCCGCGCCTCGGGGTGGACGATCGCTTGCGGATGGATCATGCGGTTCCTTAAGTGCCTCTAAGCCGTCTCTTTATAGGTGCACATGAGCTCCGCGCTCGCGCAGAGCTCGCCACCGACCGAGGCGCTGGTCTCGAACAGCCACACGCCCTTCATCTTGCGCTTCACGGCGACCTCCAGCCGCAGCTGATCGCCCGGCTCCACCGGCCGCCGGAAGCGCGCCTTGTCTATGCCGACGAAGTAGTACACCGACTTCTCGGTCGGGAGCCGCTCCATGGTCCGGAACGAGAGGATCGCGCACGCCTGCGCCAACGCCTCCAGGATCAGCACCCCCGGCATCACCGGATGGTGTGGAAAGTGGCCCGGAAAGAACGGCTCGTTCATGGTCACGTTTTTGATCGCGGTGAGCGACACGTCCTTGGTGTAGTCCAGCACGCGATCAATGAGCAGCATCGGGTAGCGATGCGGGAGGTGCTTGAGCACGCCGTGGATATCAATCGGATTCAAGTTTTGTTCTCCTTCGAGAGCTCGCTGATTTCTTTCTCCAGCCGCTTGAGCCGTCGGGCCAGATCGTCCAGCTGGGACAGGCGCACGACCTTGCGGCGCCAGGCCTCCGCCGGCTCCGCCTTGAGCGTGGAGGAATATTCGCCCGGCTCGGTGATCGAGTCGGCGACGAGGGACGCGGCCGTGACGTGCACGTCATCCGCGATCTCCAGATGGCCGAGGATGCCGGCCTGGCCGCCGACGGTGCAGCGCCGGCCGATGACGGCGCTGCCGGCCACGCCGACACAGCCGGCCATGGCGGTGTGCTCTCCGATGCGGACGTTGTGCGCGATCTGGATCTGGTTGTCCAGTTTCACCCCGTCGCCGATCACCGTGTCGCCCAGCGCGCCGCGGTCTATCGTCGTGTTCGCGCCGATCTCGACGGCGTCGCCGATGACCACGCGGCCGAGCTGCGGGACCTTCACCCAGCGCTCGCCGTCGCGGGCGTAGCCGAAGCCGTCGCTGCCGATCACCGCCCCGGGGTGGACGACGCAGTCGGCGCCGATGACGCAATCGTCATTGACGACCACCCGGGACACGAGCCGGCTGCGGGCGCCGATCCCGACGCCCGCGCCGACGACGCACCCCGCGCCGACGACGCACCCCGCTCCGATCCGCGCCCCCGCGCCGATCACCGCGAGCGGTCCGATCGCGGCGCTCGGATCAATCACGGCCCCGGCGGCGACGACCGCGCTCGGATGGACGCCGGGCGCGGCCGGCGCGCCCGGGTGCAGCAACGCGGCGACGCGCGCGAAGCACAGGCGCGGGTTGTCCGAAATCAGCGCCGTCCCGGAATAATGCGCCGCGTCGGCCGCGGTCAGAATCACGGCGCCCGCGGCGCTGCCCGGCAGGAGCCCGAGATGCCGCTTGTCCGAGACATAGGTGATCTCGCGCGGCCCGGCCGTCTCCAGCGCGGCGACGCCGGTGATCACGGTCTCGGGCCTGCCCCGGACCCGGCACTGGAAGCGCTCGGCCAGCTCTGCGAGGGTGACGGCCATTTGCTATTGCTGTTTCTTGCCGAGCTTCTTGAGGATCTTGTCCGTGATGTCCACCTTGCCGTTGGCGTAGACCACGCCCTCGTGGAGGATGAGGTCGTAACCCTCCTGCCGCGCGAACTCGACAATGGCCTTGTAGACGATCTTCTGCAGAGCGGCCAGCTCCTCGTTACGGCGCAGGTTGTAGTCCTCGCGGAATTCCTGGGTCGTGCGGCGCAGGTCGCGCTTGAGCGCGCCGATCTCGTACTCCTTGGCGCGGCGCTCGGCGTCCTTCAGCGTCAACGCGTTCTTCTCCAGCTCCTGCTCGAGCTCCTTGATCTTGTTCTGCGTCTCCACCAGCTTCTTGTCGCGCGGCGCGAATTCGGCCTCGAGCTTCTTCAGCGCCGCCTCGCCCTGGGGCGCCTCCTCGATGACCTTGACGGCGTTGACATAGCCGATCTTGAGCTCGGCGGCGCCGGCGGCGGGCGCCAGCAGCAGGCACAACGCCGCAAGAAGCGGCGGGAAAACACGCGGGACGACGCTATTCTTCAAGCCTGACTCCTTTTTAAGCTGATAGCAGATAGCTGATTGCTGATGGCTACTGGCCGACAGCCGATCAGCATGTTTTTCTCCGCGCCTCTGCGTCTCTGCGGTGCGCTGTGGGGCTCGCTCCGAATCAGCGGAACGGCACGCCCAGCGTGAACTGGAACGCCTCGGTCCGGTCGTCGGGCTTCTTGTTCAACGGGAACGCGTAGCTGAAGCTCAGCGGCCCGATCGGCGAGAACCAATTAAACGCCAAACCCGCGGCGTAGCGCAACTCTCCCAGGTCCATGGATTCGCCCTTGCCGTACACCATGCCGGCGTCGGCGAACAGGCTCAGGCGCATGGATTTGTTGTCCACGGACGCGCCCGGCATCGGGAACAGCAGCTCGGCGTTGCCGAGAAACCGCTTGTCGCCGCCCACCGGGTTGTTCGGCGGGTTGGCGTCGCGCGGGCCGAGCGAGCGCGACTGGTAGCCGCGCACCGTGGTGCTGCCGCCGGCGAAGTAGTTCTTGAAGAACGGCAGGCGGCTGGTGTCGCCGAAGCCGGCGCCGAAGCCGGCCTCGCCCTTGAGCTTGAAGCTCAGGTCCTCGGTCAGCGGCCAGTAGCGCCCGGCGATATAGGTGAGCCTGTAATACTCGATGTCGCTCCCGGGCACGGCGATCTCGGCGGAGACGCGTTGCAGCGCGCCCTTCGTCGGCAGGAGCGCGCTGTCGAGCGAGTCGTAGGACCAGGCCAGGGTGGTCTTGACCAAGTCGTTCTCGGTCCCGTGTTCGGCGATGAAGTCCTGCGCCACCTGGGAGCTGCTCGTCGTGGCCTCGATGACGATGTTCTCGTAATCCGCGCCGACGTGCAGCCGGTTCTCCTCGCTCAGCGGGATGCCGTAGAACACGCCCACGCCGTTGGTCTTGGTGTTGTACGCCGCGGTGTCCAGCTGCGTCGAGTCCACCGTGCTCGAAAACACGTTGAATCCGCGACTCACGCCGTCCGCCGTGTAGTATGGATTCACGTAGCGGATGTTGTAATTGGTCACGGCCCGGCTGTTGTCGAAGCTCGCGCTCAGCTCCTTGCCGGAGCCGAACAGGTTGCTCTGGGTGATGCTGGCGTTGACCATGACGCCGTCCGAGTCGGAGTAGCCGACGCCCGCCAGCAGCGTCCCGGTGTTGCGCTCCTTCACCGACACGTTCACGTCCACCTGGTCGGCGCTGCCGGGGACGGACGGGGTCTCCACGTTCACGTCCTCGAAGAATCCCAGGCGCTGCAGCCGCAGGCGCGAGCGCTGGACCTTCTCCGCCGAGTACCAGGCGCCCTCGAGCTGGCGCATCTCGCGCCGCAGCACCTCGTCGCGCGTGGCGACGTTGCCGGAGAAGCCGACGCGGCGCACGTAGACGCGCTTGCCGGGGTCAACGAAGAAGGTGAACGCCACCTCGGATTTCTCCTTGACGATCTCGGGTATGGCGTTGACGTTGGCGAAGGCGTAGCCGTCGTTGGCCAGCCGGTCGGCCATGCGCTTGGTGCTCTCGGTGACCTCCTTGCGCGAGAAGACCATGCCGGGCGTGACGGTGACGAGCGCCGCGAGCTCCTTCTCGGGAACGACGAATTTCCCGGCGAGCTTGAACCCGGTGATGGTGTATTTGTTCCCCTCCGTGATGTTGACGGTGATGTAGATCCGCTCCTTGTCCGGCGTCAGCGCGACCTGGGTCGAATCAATGCTGAACTCGAGGAAGCCGCGATCCTGGTAGAAATTGCGCAGGCGTTCGAGGTCCCCCGCGAGCTTCTGCTTGGCGTACTTGTCGCGGATCGAGAAGATCGCCCACCACGACGCCGGGCCGCTGGTGAACAGATCGAGCAGCTCGGCGTCGGAGAACAGCCGGTTGCCGACGATGTTGACCACGTGGATCCGGGCCGGGTTGCCCTCCGACACGTCAATGTCTATGTTCACCCGGTTGCGCTCGAGCGGCGTGAGCGTCGGCCGCACGATGAGGGCGTAATAGCCGCGGCTGTAGTACTGCTGCCGCAGCTCCTGCTCGATGTTGTCCAGCAGCGATTTGTTGAACACCCTGCCTTCCGCGAGGCCGATCCCCTTCAGACCCTTTTTCAGATCGTCCTCGGAGAACTCGCTGGTGCCGGTGATCTTGACGCCGGCGATCGAGGGCCGTTCGACCACGGACACGAGCAGGACGTTGCCCTGGCGCTCGAGGCGCACGTCCTTGAAGAACCCGGTCTTGAACAGCGCCTGGATCGCCTCCTGGGAGCTCTTCGGCGTCACGGTGTCCCCGACCTTGATCGGCAGGTAGTTGAAGACCGTGCCCGCCGCTATGCGCTGCAACCCCTCGACCCGGATGTCCTTCACCACGAACGGCTCGAGGGCGTGGAGCGCGGGGGCGGGTGCAATGGCCAGGAGCAGCGCCACGATGAATTTTTTCATTTGATGAGTTTTTGACGCAGAGGCGCGGAGACGCAGAGAATCTTTTATTGATTGTCCCTGTTTTTTCTCCGCGTCTCCGCGCTTCTGCGTTGAATAACCATATAAATCGAATTTTTCTTAGCGCAAATCCCGGCCGGCAGGTTAACGGAAAATCCGGGTCAGGTCATTGTAGAACGCGAGCAACATCAGGGCGACGAGCAGGGCCACGCCGATCTGCTGGCCCCAGGCCTGGACGCGCTCCGGCAGCGGCCGCCCGCGGACGGCCTCGATGGCGAAATACAGGAGATGACCGCCGTCGAGGACCGGGATCGGCAGCAGGTTCAGCACCGCCAGGCTGACGCTGATGACGGCGAGAAAGATGATGAACTGCTCGGCGCCGATCATAGCCGAATAACCGGCGTATTGCGCGATGGTGATCGGACCGCTGATGTTCTTGGCCGAGATCTCGAGCTGCAGCATCTTGTACAGCATCTTCAGCGTCAGCCAGGACATGGACCAGGTGTTGTCAACGCCCTCGACCAGGGCCGCCACCGGTCCGTGGCGCACCTTGATGCGCAGGTGTTCGGGGACGTCGCTGAACCGCGGGCGGATGCCGATGCGGCCGATCTTACGCCCGTCCTGCTCCACCGCGTCGGGGACGACCGTGACGCGCAGCCGCGCGCCTTCGCGCTCGACGGTGAGCGCGAGCGCCCGGCCGGGGCTGCGGCTGACGAGCGCGACCAGACCCTCCCAGTCGCGCACCTCGTGACCGTCAATGCGTACGAAGCGGTCGCCGACGCGCAGGCCGGCGCGCGCCGCCGCCCCGCCCGCGTCGAGCACCCCGATCACCGGCAGCGCCTCTGGGAAGTAGCCGTACAGGCCGATGCCGCGCTCCACCAGGCTGGAGCTGATCTCGCCCGCGGGAAATCGCGTCAGATCCAGCGCGCGCGTCCGCTCCCGCCCTTCCGGATCGCGCACGACGACGTGCACCGTGGCCCGATCGAGGGCGCGGCGGAACAGGTACAGGCGCCGCTGATCCCAGCTCGTCACCTCGTGACCGTCAATGCGCAGCATCTCGTCGCCGACGCGGAACCCGGCCTTCTGCGCGATCGAGCCCTCGATGACCTTGCCCACCACCGGCTTGATCCCCTCGACGCCGATCATGAAGACCAGCCAGTAGGCGAGGATCGCGAACAGGAAATTCGCCGCCGGGCCGGAGGCGGCGATGGCGGCGCGCTTCCACACCGGCTGGCGGTTGAAGGCGCGGCGCAGGTCGTGCCGCGCCACCTTGCCCTCGGTCTCGTCCAGCATCTTGACGTAGCCGCCGAGCGGGATCGCGGCGATGACCAGCTCCATCTTGTCGCGGCCGATGCGGCGCGACCACAGCGGGCGGCCGAAACCGACGGAGAAGCGCAGCACCTTCACGCCGAGGCGCCGCGCCACCCAGAAGTGTCCGAACTCGTGGACCGTGATCAGGATGCCGAGCGCCACGACGAAGGCGACGACGGTGTAGATAAAATTGATCACACCGCCCCCCGCCAGATGCGCGGTCCCGCGGCGGCGATGAACGCCTCGGCCACGCGCCGCGCCTGGGCGTCGTCGGCCAGCACCGTCTCGAGCGCGTCGTCGGCGTGGTGCGCGGCGTGCGCGAGCACGTGCTCGATGACGCGCGGGATGTCGGTGAAGCCGAGGCGGCGGTCGAGGAAGGCCTGCACCGCGGTCTCGTTGGCCGCGTTGAGCACCGCCGGCGCCGTGCCGGAGGCAACCGCGGCCTCGTGCGCGAGACGCAGGCACGGAAAGCGCTTGCGGTCGGGGGCCTCGAAATCGAGCCGCGCCAGGTCCACCAGATTCAGGCTCTTCGCGCCCGACTCGATGCGCTCCGGCCAGGCGAGCGCGTGGGCGATGGGAATGCGCATGTCGGGGTTGCCGAGCTGCGCCAGCACCGAGCCGTCGGCGTATTCCACGAGCGAGTGGATGACGCTCTGCGGGTGGATCACGATCTCGATCTGATCCGGCGCGACGCCGAAGAGCCGGCAGGCCTCGATCAGCTCCAGGCCCTTGTTCATCAGGGTCGCGGAATCCACCGAGATCTTGCGCCCCATCACCCAGTTCGGGTGGGCGCAGGCCTGCTCCGGCGTCACGGCGGCCAGGGACTCGGGCGGCGTGCTCCGGAACGGCCCGCCGGAGCAGGTGAGAAAAATGCGGCGCACCTCGGGCCGGTGCTCGCCGGCGCGAAACCCGCACGGCATGCACTGAAAGATGGCGTTGTGCTCGCTGTCTATCGGGAGCAGCTCCGCCCCGGAGCGCCGCGCCTCCTCCAGAAACAGGCGCCCCGCCATCACCAGCGGCTCCTTGTTCGCCAACAGCACGCGCTTGCCGGCGCGCACCGCCGCCAGCGTCGGCAACAGACCGGCGGCGCCGACGATGGCGGCCATCACGATCTGCGCCCGCGGCAGGGTCGCCGCCCGCTCGAGGCCGTCAACGCCGGCGAGCACCTCGATCGGCAGGCCGGCGTCACGGATTTTTTCGCGCAGCCGCTCGGCCGCCCGCGGGTCGAGCATGGCCGCCGTCACCGGGACGATGCGCCGGCACTGCTCGAACAGGCGCTCCACCTGCGTGTTCGCCGTCAGGGCCAGCACCCGGTAGCGGCGCGGGTGACGTTCGAGCACGTCGAGCGTGCTCACCCCGATCGAGCCGGTCGAACCGAGGATGACCACGCCCGCCTCCGCGGCGGCGTCG
>MFSY01000014.1:29433-30566 GCA_001785175.1 Candidatus Muproteobacteria bacterium RIFCSPHIGHO2_01_FULL_65_16
GCCGAACCAGAGCAACCAGCCCAGGGCGAACACCGGGGCGGCCGCGGTGAAGGCGTCAATGCGGTCCAGTATGCCGCCGTGGCCCGGCAACAGGCGCCCGCTGTCCTTGACGCCCGCCAGGCGCTTGAGCTTGCTCTCCACCAGATCGCCGAGCGCCGCGAAGAGCGTGACGACGGCGGCCAGGGCGATCCACAGCGCGAGCGGCGCCGGATCCAGATTCCATACGATGACCCCGCACAGGTAGGCGAACAGCACCGCCGCCGCCAGGCCGCCGAGCAGGCCCTCGACGGTCTTGCCGGGACTGACGTCGGGGGCGAGCTTGGTCTTGCCGAAGGCGTGGCCGGCGAAATAGGCGGCGGTGTCCGCGGTCCAGACCAGGAACATCACGAACAGCACCGCCGCCGGGCGGCGCGGGTCCGCGGTGTACAGATACAACGGCGTGAGCCAGGCGGGGATCAGGACCATGAAGCCAGCGACCGCTTTCCAGGGCAGGGTCGTGAACATGGTCTTATGGACCCCCCCGCCGCGCGCCAGTTCAACCAGCGCCCACAACCACCAGAGGACCGCCACGCCGAGCAGCGGTGCGATCAACTGCGGCGCCTTGAGCGCGGCCGCCGCGACTGCTCCGCCCACGAGGATCAGGCCCGCGACATACGCCAGCCGCGCGCCGCGGCGCGCGAGACCGATGAGCGCGGCCCACTCCCAGGCGCCGACGGCGATGGCGCCGCCGAACAGCGCCGCGAGCCACGGGGTGGACAGGTAAAACAGCGCCGCGACCAGCGACGCCGCCAGCACCAGCGCCGTCAGGACGCGCTGCCTAAGCATGGCGCGCGGCCTCGACCTGCTCGCCGGTCTGGCCGAAGCGGCGCTGACGCCCGGCGAAGGAGGCGAGCGCCTGCTCGAACTGGGCGCTGTCGAAGTCCGGCCACAGCGCCGGCGTGAAGTAGAGCTCCGTGTAGGCCAGTTGCCACAGCAGAAAATTGCTGATGCGCTGCTCGCCGCCGCTGCGGATGAACAGGTCCGGCTCGGGGACACCGCTCAGGCTCAGATACGGCTCGAGACTCTCGGGCGTGATGTCCTCGGGACGGATCTCGCCGGCGGCGACGCGGCGCGCGAGCTCGGCGCAGGCGCGG
>MFSY01000014.1:30582-38116 GCA_001785175.1 Candidatus Muproteobacteria bacterium RIFCSPHIGHO2_01_FULL_65_16
GGTCAGCGTCTCGGCCTCGCGGATGCGGCGCGCGAGTTCCGGGTCGAAGCGGCCGGTGTCGCCGATGACGCGGAAGCGGACGTTGTTCTCATGCAGCTTGCGCACCTCGCGGTCCAGGGCGCCGAGAAAGAGATCCATGAGCATCTTGATCTCCGATTCCGGGCGGCGCCAGTTCTCGCTGCTGAAGGCGAACAGGGTCAGATAACCGACGCCCTTCTCGACGCAGGCTCCGACCAGGTCGCGCACGCGCTCGACGCCGCGGTGGTGGCCGGCGATGCGCGGCAGGCCGCGGCGGCGCGCCCAACGGCCGTTGCCGTCCATGATCACGGCGACGTGCCGCGGGATCGCGGCGGGGGATGCGGGTTTTTTCATGCTGACGTCATCCATGCGGGCGTGGTCCGCGGCGCACGCGCGCCACTAAACCTGCATGATATCGTGTTCCTTGGCGGCCACGAGCTTGTCCACCTCGGCGATGTGGCGATCGGTGGCCTTCTGCACCGCCTCCTCGGCGCGCTTGTCCTCGTCCTCGGTGATGAGTTTCTTTTTCAGCGCATCCTTGAGGTGCGAGTTGCTGTCGCGGCGGATGTTGCGGATCGCGATCTTGGCGTTCTCGCCCTCGGTGCGCACGTGCTTGCCCAGCTCCTTGCGCCGCTCCTCGGTCAGTTGCGGCAGTGGCACGCGGATGACCTGGCCGGCGGTGACCGGGTTGAGGCCGAGGTCGGATTCGCGGATGGCCTTCTCGATCGCCGGCACCATGGCCTTGTCCCACGGGGTCACCGTCAGGGTGCGCGGGTCACCGACGGAGATGTTCGCCACCTGGCTCAGCGGACTCTTGTTGCCGTAGTAGTCAACGCGCACGCCCTCGAGCAGCCCCGGATGCGCCCGGCCGGTGCGGATCTTGCCCAGGTCGTTTTTCAGCGTCTCCACGGATTTGGCCATCCGCGCCTCCGCTTCTTTCTTGATGGTTTCGAGCGACTCGGCCATGGTGATCATCCCCCTCGCACAAGCGTGCCTTCCTTCTCGCCCAGCACGGCCCGCAGCAGGCCGCCGGGCTTGTTGATGGAAAATACCCGCACCGGCAGGTTCTGGTCGCGACACAGGGCGATGGAGGCGGCGTCCATCACGCCCAGCCGTTTTTCCAGCACCTCGGTGTAACTGATTTCATCGTAGCGTTTCGCGTCGGCGTGCCGGGCGGGGTCGCGGTCATAGACGCCGTCCACCTTGGTCGCCTTGAACACGACATCCGCGCCGACCTCCAGGGCGCGCAGGCTGGCGGCCGTGTCCGTGGTAAAGAACGGACTGCCGGTGCCGGCGGCGAAGATCACCACCCGCCCCTGTTCCAGATGGCGGATGGCGCGCCGCCGGATATAGGGCTCCACCACCTGATCAACGCGGAGCGCCGACTGCACGCGCACCGCCACGCCCACGCGCTCGAGCGCGTCCTGGAGCGCGAGCGCGTTGATCACCGTCGCCAGCATACCCATGTAATCGGCCGACGCCCGGTCCATGCCGGCGGCGGCGGGCGCCACGCCGCGGAAAATGTTGCCGCCGCCGATCACGACCGCGAGTTGCGCCCCGGCGGCGACGACGGATTTAAGTTCTTCCGCGATGCGTGCGAGCGCCTCGCGGTTGACACCGTAGGCGTCCTGGCCCATGAGCGCCTCGCCGGAGAGCTTGAGCAGCACCCGGCGATATGCGGCCCTCCCGGGCGTGGCCGTCAAGCCTCGGCCCCCTTTACCTGCGCCATCACTTCGGCGGCGAAATCGCCGGCGCGCTTCTCCAGCCCCTCGCCGACCTCATAGCGGCAGAAACGCACGACCTTGGCCGCCTTCGATTTGAGCAGCTTCTCCACGCTGGTGTCCGGGTCCTTGACGAAGGGCTGGCCGAGGAGCGTGATTTCATTTAAATATTTATTCACCCGCCCCAGCACCATCTTCTCGATGATCTCAGCGGGCTTGCCGGAGGCGCGCGCCTGCTCGGCGAAGATCTCTTTTTCCTTGGCGACGGCCGCCGCGGGAACATCGTTCTTGTCCACGTATTCCGGACGGCTGGCGGCGATGTGCATGGCCAGGTCCCGGGCGAGGGCCTCGTCGCCGCCCTGGACCTCCACCAGCACGCCGATCTTGCGCCCGTGCACGTAGCTGCCGATGCGCCCTTGGCCCGGGGCATAGCGCACAAAGCGGCGCACATTGATGTTCTCACCGAGCTTCATCACCAGGTCTTCGCGCGCCTGGGCCACGGTCGCGGCCGCGCCGGCGCGCAGCGGGAGCTGCGTGAGCGCGCCCACGTCGGGCGGGTTGTTTTTGGCGACGCACGCGGCGGCGGCGTTGGCAAAGCCCATGAAGTCGTCACCCTTGGCGACGAAATCGGTCTCGCTGTTGACCTCGACCATGGCGGCGGTGCGGCCGTCGGCGCCGACATGGATGCCGATGGCGCCGTCGGCGGCGAGGCGCCCGGCCTTCTTCTCGACCTTGGCGCCGGCCTTCTTGCGCAGCAGCTCGGCGGCGGCGTCCAGATCGCCGTTGGTCTCGGCGAGCGCCGCCTTGCATTCCATCATGCCGAGCCCGGTGCGCTCCCGAAGCTCCTTGACCATTGTCGCGGAAATAATCATCTACGTGCTCCCGTACAAAATTCCTGCGCCAGCTTCGACGGCAAAAACAAGGGGGCGATGCCCCCTTGCGCGGTTCGTGAGGCGTATAGCAGGTTGCTGAAAAACTCGTTTTTCAGCAACCTGCGGTGCGGTCGAGGGACCGACCGCCATTTTTCAAACACCCAAGTGTTTGAAAAATGGAGCAAGGCAAAAATGACATTTTTGCCTTGCGTGGCTGAAAAAGTCCTGGATGGACTTTTTCAGCAACCTGCTAGAACTCAAAATACCTTAACCGCGGATGAACGCAGATATACCGGGAATTCATGCGATATATCCGCGTTTATCGCTTCATTAAATCTGCGTTCATCTGCGGTTCGGGTGTTTTTGAGATAGCTTCTAGGTGTCCGCGGCCTTCTTGCCGCGTCCGCCACCGGCCTTGGGCTTGCCGCGGCCGCCGCTCTTGGCCTTGGGCGCGGCGGCGGGCTTGTCCGCTTCGTTCACCGTCGCTTCGGTCGCTTCAATCTCCGTGGCGATCTCGGGGTCGGCCACGGTGAGCGGCTTGCGCCGGGCCGATACCTTGACCTTGGCCGCCTCTTCCTTCACCTCGACGAACTCCTCGTCTTCCGCGGGCGCCGCGAATTCCACGCGCTTGCGTCCCTCGAGCACGGCGTCCGCCGCCGCCTGGGCGTAGAGGTGGATGGCGCGGATCGCGTCGTCGTTGCCGGGGATGATGTAATCAACGCCGTCGGGGCGGCAGTTGGAGTCAACCACGCCCACGACCGGGACGTTCAGCTTGACCGCCTCGGCGACGGCGATGTATTCGTGTCCGACGTCAATCACGAACAGGGCGTCGGGCAGGGCGTTCATCTCCTTGATGCCGCCGAGGCTGCGCTCGAGCTTCACGCGCTCGCGGTCGAGCGTGAGCAGCTCCTTCTTGGAGAGCTTCTGCGCGCTCGATTCGTCGGCGAGCGTGGACTCGATCATCTTCAACCGCTCGATGGATTTCTTGACCGTGCGATAGTTGGTGAGCATGCCGCCGAGCCAACGATGGTTGACGTACGGCGCGCCGCAGCGGACGGCCTGCTCCCGGATGATGTCGGTGGCCTGACGCTTGGTGCCGACGAACAGGATCGTGCCCTTGTTCGCCGCGAGCTTTTCAAGGAAGGCCATCGCCTCGTTGAACAGCGGCAGGGTCTTTTCCAGGTTGATGATGTGGATCTTGTTGCGCTCGCCGAAAATGAAGGAGCGCATCTTGGGATGCCAGAACCGGGTCTGGTGGCCGAAATGCACGCCGGCCTCCAGCATCTGGCGCATGGTGACAGTGCTCATGTGTTCTCCGTCGGGTTATTCCGCCGCAGGCCCCATGCCCTGACCCCGTCCGAAAATTCCGGCGCGGGGCACCCGGGGCACGTGACGGCCTGCGTGTGGGTTGTGAATTCGCGCGCGTTTATACCACAGGGGGGATTTTATGACAATGTTTTCAATGGCTTTTACTTAAGCCCGCGCCGCCTAAGCCTTTTTAAAACCGCTCCGATAACTGACAATTCCGCCTGGAACAGAATTGGACCGCTGCTGGCCGCCCTGAAAGGGCGCGCCGACAGGAAAACGGTAAACGCTGATCGCAGAGGCTACATGTCCATTATCGTCAAAACCCAGGAGGAGATCGCCAAGATGCGGGGCGCCGGCCGGCTCGCGGCCGAGGTGCTCGAAATGATCCGGCCGCATGTGGTCCCCGGCGTCACCACCGGCGCGCTCGACCGGATCTGCCACGACTATATTGTCAACGTCCAGCACGCCGTCCCCGCGCCGCTCAATTACAAGGGCTTTCCCAAGTCCATCTGCACCTCGGTCAATCACCAGGTGTGTCACGGCGTCCCGGGCGAAAAAAAACTGAAAAAGGGCGACATCCTCAACATTGACGTCACCATCATCAAGGACGGCTGGCACGGCGACACGAGCAAGATGTATTTCGTCGGCGCGCCCTCGATCCAGGCCCGGCGCCTGGCGCAGGTCACGCACGAGTGCCTGCTGCGCGGCATCGCGGCCGTCCGCCCGGGCGCGCATCTCGGCGATATCGGCCACGCGATCCAGAGCCACGCCGAGGCCAACGGCTTCTCGGTGGTGCGCGAGTACTGCGGCCACGGCATCGGGCGCGAGTTTCACGAGGACCCGCAGGTGCTGCACTACGGCGAGCCCGGGGCCGGCATCGTGCTCGACCCCGGCATGACCTTCACCATCGAGCCCATGATCAACGCCGGCAAGAAAGAGGTGAAGCTCCTGCCGGACAACTGGACGGTGGTGACCCGCGACCACAGCCTGTCGGCGCAGTGGGAGCACACGGTCGCGGTGACGGCCGGCGGCTGCGAGATCCTGACGTTGCTCCCGGGCGCCGAGCCCTGACATGACCGCCGGCCGGGAAACCGTCTACGATCTGCGCCGGCTCGACCAGGAGCTGCGCGCGGGCGGCGATCCGCTGCCGCTCTTTCGCGCCGCGCTGCGCGCGGGACGCGAGGCGCTCAGGCAGCAATATTTCGCGCGCCCGCGGGACGCGCCGCGCCTGGTGGCGGCGCACGCGCGGCTGGCGGATCACATCCTGGCCCGGGTCTGGGAGCGGCAACAGGAACGCACGCCGGCGGCGGGCGTGGCGCTGGTCGCCGTCGGCGGCTACGGCCGCGGCGAGCTGCACCCCTACTCCGACATTGACCTGATGCTGCTGCTGGAAAAAGGCGACGCCGCCGGGGCGCGCGGCTTCGTGGAGTCGCTGCTGCGGTTTTTGTGGGACATCGGCTTCGAGGTCGGCCACAGCGTGCGCACCGTCAAGGACTGCGTGCGCGAGGCGCGCGGCGACATCACCGTCGCCACCAACCTCATGGAGGCGCGCCTGCTGCACGGCGACGCCGAGCTGTTCGCGCGCATGCGGCGGCTGACCGGAAGCGCGAAGATCTGGCCGAGCAAGCGCTTCTTCGCCGCCAAGATCGAGGAGCAGCGCGCGCGCCACCAGCGCTTCGACGACACCGCCTACAACCTCGAGCCGAACATCAAGGACGGGCCCGGCGGGCTGCGCGACATCCAGATGATCGGCTGGGTCACGCAGCGCCATTTCGGCGCCGCCACCCTGCACGACCTGGTCGGGCTCGAGTTCCTGAGCGAGCCGGAACACCGCGCGCTCATGCGCGGGCGGAATTTCCTGTGGCGCGTGCGCAGCGGCCTGCATTACCTGGCGCAGCGGCGCGAGGACCGGTTGCTGTTCGACCACCAGCGCGCCCTGGCGCGGCTGTTCGGCCACGCGGACCGGCGCGGAATCATGGCGGTCGAGCTGTTCATGAAGCACTACTATCGCACGGTCAAGGAGCTGTCGCTGCTCAACGAAATCCTGCTCCAGCATTTCGCCGAGGCGATCCTCGCGCCCACGCGCGCCCGGGTCAGAACGATCAACCGCCGCTTCCGCGCGCGCGGCGGCTTCCTCGAGGCCGCCCATCCGCGCGTGTTCGAGCGTGCGCCGTTCGCGCTGCTGGAGCTGTTCCTGATCATGCAGCAGCACCCGGAGCTCAAGGGCGTGCGCGCCGGCACCATCCGCCTGCTGCGCGCCAATCTGCGCCGCATCAACGACCGGTTCCGCCAGGACCTCGCCTGCCGCAGTCTGTTCATGGAGATCATGCGCCAGCCGCGCGGCATCACCCACGAGCTGCGGCGCATGAACGCCTATGGCGTGCTCGGGGCGTATCTGCCGGCCTTCGGGTGGATCGTGGGGCAGATGCAGCACGACCTGTTTCACGTCTACACCGTGGACCAGCACTCGCTGTTCGTGGTGCGCAACCTGCGCCGTCTCACCGTGCCCGAGTTTCGCCACGAGCTTCCGCTGGCGAGCGCGCTCATCCAGCACCTGGTCAAACCGGAGCGGCTGTACCTCGCGGGGCTGTTCCACGACATCGCCAAGGGGCGCGGCGGCGACCACTCGCTCCTCGGCGCGGCCGAGGCCGAGGCGTTCTGCCGCCGCCACAGCCTGAGCGAATACGACACGCGCTTCATTTCCTGGCTCGTGCGCCGGCACCTGTTCATGTCGCACACCGCGCAGCGCGAGGACACCTCCGATCCCGAGGTCGTGCTGCGGTTCGCGCGCGCCGTCGGCGACCAGGAGCACCTCGACAACCTGTACCTGCTGACCGTGGCCGACATCCGCGGCACCAGCCCCAAGGTCTGGAACACCTGGAAGGGCCGGCTGCTGTCGCAGCTCTACAGCGCCGCCACGCGCCTGCTGCAGCGCGGCGTGGCCGAGCCGCTCGACCTCGAGGCCCACATCGCCGACCTGCGCGCGGAGGCTGAGGCCCGGCTCCGGCCCGAGGGCCTGTCCGGGGAGGCGCTCACGCGCTACTGGGAGGATTTCGAGGCCGATTATTTTTTGCACTACGACGCCGAGACCCTCGCCTGGCACGCGCGCGCCATCGTCGGCGCCGCGCCGGCGAACCTGCCGATCGTGGCCACGCGCTACGCGCCGGAACTCGGCGGCAGCGAATTCCTGATATACGCGCCGGACCGCGAGGGCCTGTTTGTCATCCTGACTTCGGGGTTCGATCGCCTGAATCTCTCGATCATGGAGGCGCGCATCCATACCACGCGCCGGGGATCCGCGCTCGACACCTTCGTGGTGCTGGACCATTCCGGCCAGGTGATCAGCGAGCCGCAGCAGCTCGCGCAACTGCGCCAGGCCATGCGCGCGCATCTGCTCGAGCCCAAACCCGGACGCGACCTGCGCGCGGCGCCGCTGTCGCGCCCGCTCCGGCACTTTCCGATCGAGACGCGCGTGACCTTCGCCTCCTCGCCCACGCGCGCGCTGACCATCATGGAGGTGACGGCCCAGGACCGTCCGGGCCTGCTGTACCAGGTGGCGCTCGCCCTGCAGCACTGCGGGATCAACCTGGTCGCGGCCAAGGTGTCCACCTACGG
>MFSY01000015.1 GCA_001785175.1 Candidatus Muproteobacteria bacterium RIFCSPHIGHO2_01_FULL_65_16
AGAAGCATGATATAAAGGTAGCGGCCGCCGATGCTGCCCCATCCGAAACGGACGCCGGGATTCTTTGTTGGTTTCATGTAATTCGCCTGTGCATCCGGAATTTTCCTTGGCATGGCTGAAAAGCGAATTGCGGTAAGAAGATCGCCGGTAAACAAAGCATAGATCATGCCGATAAACCTGAAAGCATCGTCCAGACTTACAACATTCTGTTTCTAAAGGGAAAGATATGGTTCTCTCCAACCGCGGTGTATGCGATTCTTTAGCAAAGAGGCATTCATAGGCGCGCGAAACCATGCGTTATATCCGTAAATTCGCCGAGCTCGGGATGAACGATGTCCCGCAGGTGGGAGGCAAGAACGCCTCCCTCGGCGAGATGCTGCGCCATCTGCGCGCGGAAGGGGTGCGGGTGCCGGACGGCTTTGCGATCACGGCCGCGGCCTACCGCCATTTCCTGACGCACAACGAGCTCACCCGGCGCATCCACGAGCGGCTGGACAAGCTGGATGTCGGCGATCTCGCCGAGCTCGAGCGGGCCGGAGCGCAGGTGCGCCGCTGGATCACGCACGCGCAGATCCCGTCCGATCTCGCGGACGAGATCGCGGCGGCCTACAGGGACATGACGGAGCAATACGGCGCGAACCCGGACGTGGCGGTGCGCAGCTCCGCCACCGCCGAGGATCTTCCGACCGCCTCGTTCGCCGGCCAGCAGGACACCTTCCTCAACATCCGCGGCGGGCGCGACCTGCTCGCCACCTGCCTGCGGGTGTACGCCTCGCTGTTCAACGACCGCGCCATCTCCTATCGCGTGCACCAGGGATTCGCGCACGAACAGGTGGCGCTGTCCATCGGCGTCCAGAAGATGGTGCGTTCCGATCTCGGCGCCTCCGGCGTGATGTTCACCCTCGACACCGAGACCGGCTTCCGCGACGTGGTGATAATAAATGCCGCCTACGGGCTCGGCGAGAACGTGGTCAAGGGCGCGCTCACGCCCGATGAGTTTCACGTCTTCAAGCCCACGCTCAAGGCGGGCAAGCGGCCGATTCTCAGACGCCAGCTCGGGGACAAGGCGATGAAGATGATTTATGCGCGCGACACCGTGGCGGGATTTTCCACGCGCAATGTCGCGGTGCCCGACGCCGACCGCCTGCGCTTCGCCCTCACCGACGACGAGATCCTGACGCTGGCGCGCGACGCCGTGCGCATCGAGGAGCATTATTCGGCCCAGGCCGGCCGGCCCATGCCCATGGACATCGAGTGGGCCAAGGACGGCCTGACCGGCGAGCTGTACGTGGTTCAGGCGCGGCCCGAGACCGTGCGTTCACGCGAGGCGACCCAGGCGTACGAGGTATACCAGCTGGAGACACGCGGCCCGGTGCTGGCCACGGGCACGAGCGTCGGGCGCAAGATCGCCGCCGGGGGCGCGCGCCTGATCCAGCAGGCCGCGGACATGGGCCAGCTCAAGCCGGGCGAGGTGCTGGTGACCGACATGACCGACCCCGACTGGGAGCCGGTGATGAAGATCGCCGCCGCCATTGTCACCAACCGCGGCGGCCGCACCTGCCACGCCGCGATCGTCGCGCGCGAGCTGGGAATTCCCGCGGTCGTGGGCTGCGGCGACGCCACCCGGACGATCAAGGACGGCGCGCAGGTGACGATAAGCTGCGCCGAGGGCGACATCGGGCGGGTCTATTCCGGGGTCCAGAAATATCGTGTCGAGAAGATATCCCTCGACGCCGGGCGGCGCCCGCGCACGCGCATCATGATGAACGTCGGCCACCCCGACCAGGCCTTCGGACATTCATTTCTGCCGAATGACGGTGTGGGGCTGGCGCGCCTCGAGTTCATCATCAACCGCAGCATCCAGGTGCACCCGCGGGCGCTGCTGGAGTACGAACGTCTGGGCAAGGATGAACAACGGCACATTGACCGGCTGACCGCCGGCTACGGCGACCGCCGGGCCTATTTCATCGTCCGTCTGGCGGAGGGTATCGGCACCATCGCGGCGGCGTTTTATCCCAAGCCCGTGATCGTGCGCCTGAGCGATTTCAAGTCGAACGAATACGCAACGCTTTTCGGCGGTTCGTATTTCGAGCCCAAGGAGGAAAACCCGATGCTCGGGCTGCGCGGGGCCGCGCGCTACTACGACGAATCGTTCCGCGAAAGCTTCGCCATGGAATGCGCGGCGCTCAGGCAGGTGCGGGAGGAGATGGGGCTCGACAACGCGGCGGTGATGATCCCGTTCGTGCGCAGCGTGGAGGAGAGCCGGCGCGTGCTGGCGGCGATGCGCGAGCACGGCCTCGAGCGCGGGCGCGCCGGGCTCAAGGTCTATCTCATGTGCGAAATACCGGCGAACGCCCTGCTGGCCGAGGAGTTTCTCGAAGACCTCGACGGTTTTTCCATCGGCTCCAACGATCTTACCCAACTGACGCTCGGGGTGGACCGCGATTCCGGTCTCGTCACCGGTTTCGACGAGCGCAATCCGGCGGTGCTGAAGCTGATGGAGCTGGCGATCGCCGCCGCCCGCAAAAAGGGCAAGTACGTCGGCATCTGCGGCCAGGCGCCGTCGGACTATCCCGAGATCACCGAGTGGCTGGTGCGGCACGGCATCGGCTCCATCTCGCTCAACCCCGACAGCGTCATCCCCATGACGCGCGTGGTGCTGGATGTGGAGCGGGCGCTGAACGTGGCCTGACCGCCGTCGGTGGCGCCGGGCGCAAGATGCCGGTATCATCGCGTGGTCCGCGCCGCCCACGCCGTGCCTCCGACCACAACCACGCGACCATACATGCTGCGAATTGTTTTGTCTTTGTTTCTGGGGTTGACGCTCGCCACCGCCGCCGCCGGCGCCGACGATACGGACACGACGCGGATCAAGGCGGAGCTGGCCCGCGCCTTCCCCAGGGTCTCATTCGAGTCGGCGAAGCTTACACCGGCCCCGGTGGCGGGGCTGTACGAGGTCGAGCTGGACACGCAGGTGTTTTACGTCACCGGCGACGGCAAGTTCGTTCTGTTCGGCGACCTGGTTGACCTCAACACGCGCGCCAGCCTGACCGAGGAGCGGCGCGGGAAAATCGTCTCGGGTCTGTTCGACCAGGTCGGGGAGCAGAACATGATCGTCATCGCCCCCCGGAAGACGAAGCGGACCATCACCGTTTTCACCGACGTGGATTGCCCCTATTGCGCGAAGCTGCACCTCGACGTGCCGGAGCTCAACAAGCACGGCGTCAAGGTGCGTTATCTCCTGTACCCGCGCAACGGCCTGGGTACCGAAACCTACCGGCGCTCCGTGGCCGTCTGGTGCGCGCCGGATCGGGTCAAGGCGGTCGGCATCGCCAAGGCCGGCGGGAAGCTGGAACTGAAGACCTGCCCCAACCCCGTGGAGCAGATCTATCGGCTCGGCCAGCGCGTCGAGATCAGCGGCACGCCGACGATCTTCCTGGACAACGGCCGGCGCCTGGCCGGGTATGTGGCGCCGGCGCGGCTGCTCGCCCTCCTGGGTCTGGCGGCGGAATAGGGGTAACCGCGCGTTGATTCGCGTCCCGGATCGCCTAATATTTGTTCGTGGCGACGCGCTGGCCATCGTACGGAACAGAAAAAGGCGGCCGGGAGCGGGAACTGGCCCGGCTGCAGGACCAGCTGCGCGATAACGAACGCATCTGGGCCGGTTTCCGGCGCATCGAGATCGGCATGATCGGGGCGCGCACCCCGCGCGAGGTCATGGCCGTCCTGGTCAATGAAATCCCCCAGACCTTTTCCGGCGTGGACGGCGTCAGTCTGGTGTATTACGACCCCGAGTACGAGATGACGCGCCTGCTGGAGGCGGATACGGAGCCGGCGTTCGACGAGAGCGCGTTCGTGCCGATCTCGCTCGATGGGCTCAATTCCCTGTTTGCGCCGTCCTGGAAGCCGCGGTTGGTGCCCGGTGACGAGGCCGTCCGCAAGCAGTTGTTCCCCGGCCTCGCGTGGACCCCGCGTTCGGTGGCGATCGCGCCGCTGGTGCTGCACCATGAGTTGGTCGGCGCGCTCAATCAGGCCAGCCGCGACGCCGGTCACTTCGTCACCGGCCAGGCCACCGATCTGCTGGAGCATCTGGCGGCGGTGACGGCGATGTGCCTCGACAACGCGGTGATACACGAACGGCTGAAGCTCGACGGGCTGACCGATCCGCTGACCGGCGTGGCCAACCGGCGCTTTTTCGAGCGTCGCCTGACCGAGGAGGTGGTGCGCTGGGCGCGCCAGGGCGGCCCGCTCTGCTGCATGCTGGTGGATATAGATCATTTCAAGCAGGTCAACGATCGCCACGGGCATCAGGTCGGCGATCGCGTGCTCCAGCAGGTCGCGGTGTTGCTCGGGCGGGACCGGCGCGGCGCCGACGTGCTGGCGCGCTACGGCGGCGAGGAATTCGTGCTGCTCCTGCCGGGCACAACCATCAGCCAGGGCGCGGCGATCGCGGAGCGCATGCGCGCCGCGGTCGCATCCGAGGCGCTCGCCGTACCGACCGGCCAGCCTCTGGGCGTGACCATCAGCGTCGGCCTGGCGGCCCTGGAGCAGGGCTCCGGGCCCGCGGACAAGCAGGTCGGCGCCCGGCTGCTCAAGCAGGCGGACGCCGCGCTGTACCGGGCGAAAAAGTCCGGACGCAACCGGGTCGTGAGCGCGCTCGAGAACTAAGGTATAAGAATATCCGCCGCAAAGACGCAAAGGACGCAAAGAAAAGAAAGCGGGTTTTATCGAGAAAACCCTTGGCTCTTTGTGTTGTACAGGGACGCACGAATGTCGCGCGAGACAGGATACCGGGCGCGACCGCCTTTGCGGCGAGGTGTTTATTAACAGGTTGCTGAAAAACTCGTTTTTCAGCAACCTGTGGCGCGGTCGAGGGACCGACCGCCATTTTTCAAACACCTAAGTGTTTGAAAAATGAAGCAAAGCAAAAATCGCATTTTTGCTTTGCGTGGCTGGAAAAGTCCTGGATGGACTTTTTCAGCACCCTGTTAAGAACTTTTTCAGATTTCCCCCAACTCACGGCGGCGGAAGTTCCACGGCCATGAGACAGGCCGTAAATAACAGAAACATGCGCAGCCGCTTCCGCGGCCAGAGCCGGCGCGCGCCCGCGCCGTAGAGCCGCATCTGGTCGGCGAACCCCTCGGCCAGCCGCGCCGCGTTTCCCGCGGTCGCCTGCGCGTGGGTCTTGTAATCAATCACGATGATTTCATCGTCGCGCAACACCAGCCGGTCAATCACGCCGAACACAGGCCGCCCGTCCTCCAGGTACGTGATCGGGACCTCGTTGCGCGCCTCGCGGTATTGCGCCGCGTCATAAAAGCCGCTGAATTCCGGGTGGTCCAGGACGCGACAGGCCTCCCGCCAGCAGTCATCGAGTGTCTCCGGCGTCAGGGCCGCGCCCCACTCGCGCCGCATGCTCGCCAGGACCGCGGCGCGCTCCCCGCCGGCCGCCAGCCGCTCCAGCATGTAATGAATGACGACGCCGCGCCGCTTGGCGGTTTCGAGGGACTCGATCGGGACGCCGTCGTGGTCGGGCCGGTCGTCCTCGAGGGCGGCGGCGCTCGGATGTATCACGGCGGCGGACGACGACGGCGCCAGCGGCCGCGTGAGCCGCGCATCCACGGCGATCGGCGCGACGGACGGAGAGGGCGCGCGCGGCAGGCCCTCGGGGCGCGCCCCGTGCTCGATGCTTATGCAGGTGTTGAAGACGCCACGGCCGTCGGCGGCCGGGATATGCCGGATGCCGGGCCGCACGCCGGCCAGCCGGCCCGCGGCCTCGGCCCGCCGCAGGCGTTCTTCCATGAAGCCGTACCAGCCGCGCGATTGCTTGCGCCCGGGCTCACAGCCGGACACATACAGCACCTGTTTGGCGCGGGTCAGGGCGACATAGAGCAGATTCGCCTCCTCGTTTTTCGCCGCCATCTCCAGGCGGGCGATGATTTCGCCGCTGGCGCCGTCCACCGTCGCCTTTTTCCCGACCAGATGGAAATGCCGCGGGCGTGCCTCCGCGACGGGCCACTCGATCAGGGCGCGCACGCCGCGCTCGCGCTCGCCGGCGCCGCGCGCCGCGTCCGCGAGAAACACGACCGGCGCTTCCAGCCCCTTGGCGCCGTGGATGGTCAGGAGGCGGACCCGTTGCCGGCCGTCGCCCGCCGGCGCCTGATCGCTGTCGGTTTGCGCCATCGTCTCCAGCACCGACAGGAAATGCATGAGGCTCGGATAGCGGCCGCTGTCAACGTCCAGCGCCAGCTCCAGGAACCGCTTGAGATTGGCCTCGATGCGCGACCTGAGATGCGGCGGCGCGGCGCTCTGGTAGCGGGAGGCGACGTCGCCCTCGTTGTATATGCGGTCCACCAGGTCGTGCACCGGTATCCGGTCAACGAGCGCGTCCCAGCGCGCCAGCAGCCGCCGCGCCCGCGCCAGCGGCTCCTCCGTCGCGTCGGCAAGCGCGATTCCCGTCAGCCGCTCGATCCACGAGGGAGAACCGCCGGCCTGCGCCAGCCGGATGAGGTCGGAGTCGGGTACGGAAAAAATCGGCGCGCGCAGGGCCGAGGCCAGCGCCAGGTTGTCGTGCGGCGCGATCAGCGCCCTAAGCAGGTGCACCAGGTCGCGCACCTCCAGGCAATCCAGGAATGTCGCGCGGCCGGCGCCGCTGTACGGAACGCCGGCGCGGCGCAGCGCCGCTTCGTAGGAGTGGGCGTGGTTGCGGTCGCGCAGCAGGATCATGACATCGCCGTAATCCAGCGGCCGCACGCCGTGTTCGCCGGCGATCGGCTGGCCGATAAGCTCCGTTATCCGCGCCGCTATCAGGTCGCCCTCGCGCCGGTGGCGTTCGTCCTCGGCGATCACGCGCGGTCGCTCGAGCGAATTGCGCAGGGGCGCCCCCCCGGTCTCCACGGGCGCGAGCGGGGCTTGCGCTATCAACGGCAGCATCTCGGCCAGCCCCCACATTTCCGCGCGATGAGTTGTGTGCTCCCGAAAACCGCGCAGACGGAAATCACCCGCATTCGCAACAGGGCCGTCGTCCTCGCCGCCGTCGAACACCAGGTTGACGAGCTGGATGACGGCCGGCGACGAGCGCCAGGATATATGCTGGGTCATGGTCGCGGCGCGGGCGTTTTCTTCCAGCCAGCCGCGCGCGACGTCGAACAGCAGCGGGTCGGCGCGCCGGAAGCGGTAAATGGATTGCTTCTCGTCGCCCACCAGAAAGACGCTGCGGTTGCGGCCGGCGTCGCCGGCCGCCATCTCGGCCAGCAACGGCAGCAACAGGCGCCACTGCGTGGGGTTGGTGTCCTGAAATTCGTCCACCAGCAGGTGATCTATGCGCTGGTCCAGCTTGAACTGGACCCACTCGGCGTGCCGGCCGCGGCTGAGCAGGCGGCAGGTCATCCATTCCAGATCGGCGAAATCGAGCAGGTTTCGTTCCGCCTTCAGGCGCTGGTAGTGTTCGAGCAGGCGCTGGCCGCAGACGTACCAGGCGCGCGAAACGGCGAGCGTCGTCCGGCGCAGCAGCTGTTCGCGCACCGCCAACAGGCGCTCCGCGCTTGACTGGTGCAGCTGCAGCAGCTCGTCCAGATCGCGCTCGCCCACGCTCGCGCTCAAGGCCTTGTTGCGCTTCAAGACGCGTGGTTTGTGCTCGGCGGTGAGGAACGCCTCGCTGAGCAAGGTATAGGCCCGGTCGCGCGTGGTCTCCGGCGCCAACGCCAGCGTGAGCCTCTCGATCCGCTCCTGGTGTGTCGCAATCCGGTGGCGGCCGAGCAACTGATTGTAACGCCGTAGTTCGGTGTGGTATCGGGGCTCGGCGAGAAGCGCCAAGGGGTCCGTTTCCGGTGTCAGGCCGAGGTTTTTTTGCAAACTGGTGGCGGCGAATGCCGCGGGGTCGGGCGCATCCTCGGTATAGGCCCACCAGTCGCTGCGATGGTGCAGAAAGTCCTGAAGCGCCGCGCGGGCGTTGTAGGTGCCGCCGCACTGACGCAGCAGCAGGTCCATTTCGGCCGCCGGTGATTCGTCGCCATGGCGCGTGAGCGCGCGCATTAACGCCCGCCAGGCGTCGGTTTCGAGATCGGCCGTGGTCTCGACGAGCTCGAAGCCGGGCGGGACCTCGGCCTCGAGCGGGAACCGGCGCAGGACCTCCTGGCAAAAGGCATGAAACGTCATCGCCCGCAACTCGTGCTCGGCGCAGAGCAGTGTTTCGTAGAGCGACCGCGCCCTTTCGAGATCGCCGGCGCCGGGACTTACGCCGATATCCTCCAGCATCCCGGCCAGGGTGGCGTCGTCAGCCCCGGCCATGTCCAGCAGCTTTCGCACCACGCGCTCGTGGATCTCGCCCGCGGCCTTGCGCGTGAACGTGATCGCCAGTATCGAGCCCGGCGCCGCGCCGGCGAGCAGCAGGCGGACGAGGCGGCTCGTGAGCAGCCAGGTCTTGCCGGTGCCGGCGGCGGCCTGGACGACGATGTTGCGGGATGGCGCTGTCGCCAGCTTGATATCCATGTGAGTTCCTGGGGTTTAGCCCGGGCGTCAAAAAAATTCTTTCAATAAAATGAAAACCACAAAATCTTTTAACTGATTGTTTCGCCGTATATATTGCGCGATGCCATTAAGAATAATTCTGATTACTTGATTTTCACCCGGCACCGCATATAGTTCTTGACTATGGCAAGGATGCCAACAGGGATGCCGGTTAAATCCTAACTACTGGCGGAACCACAGGGATGTACTGAGGTAGCAAGGAAGCGTCAACAGTAGCGGGTAGAGACCCCCACAAGGCACTACCCACAAGGCGGCCGCATAAAAACGGCCGCCTTTTTTTATCCCGCGACATCGGCCGGCCACATTTCCTTGCGGCACAGGCCTTCCAGCCAACAGACAGCGCAGGTTTTGCTGTCCCCCCAGGCCGGCATGCCGGCCCCGCGATCCAGCGCCTGTTTCAATTCGAACAGGCGTTGCAGCACGCGCGCCGCCAGTTCGCGCAGCGCCTCGCCCTCGAGCCGGATCCGGTCGTTGACCCCGCCGTCGTCGAGGATCAGGTACAGCGTCTCGGCCACGCGTTCATCCGCGAGCAGCGCGTAAAACGGGAGCTGTATTTGCTCCCCGGCGCCGACCTGTTCCAGGTTCGGCGCGGCGCCGGTCTTGTAATCAATGATCGCATAACCGTCCGGTCCGCGATCGAGCCGATCGAGGCGGCCTTCGAGCGTGACGCGCGCGCCGTCCGCAGCGAGCGTTCGCCGTAATTTTACCTCCGTGCCATGCGGCCGCCACGTGGCGCCGCGCGCGAGTTCCCAGGCGAGCAGGGCGGGGATGTGGTCCAGCCAGCGGTAGAGCCAGCCGCGCGCGTCGAAGCTGCGTCCGAGGTCCGGCGCAAACACGGCGCGCGATATTTCCGTGAGCAGGGCTTCCGCTTCCGGGAGCGTTTGCTGGTTCAGGGGTTTGTTCCAGGGGCCGGGCAGACCCGGGATCCCGCTGCGGAATGCCTGCATTATCCGGTGCACGCGCCGGCCGAAATCGGACTTCTCCAGCTCCTCGCGCGCGGCTTCCGCCGGCGCCAGCCCAAGGCCATCCAGGCCGTAAAACTGATAGGGACAGTCCAACAGATGTTGCAGCGAGGTCGCGCTGAACGCCGCCGGCATCAGGTCTGATGGCAGCGAAGGCGCCGGCTGCGGCTGGGGCGGGGCCGGCGCGGCGCCGCGTGCGGTAATCAGCGTCTCCCGCGCCCGCAGCAAGGCGACGAGCTCCTGGTCCTCGAGGTCATGGCCGTAGGCCAGGTGCTGGAAGGCGCGCAGCCGGTCAACCCAGGGACTGGCCGCGAGCGCCTCGCCCCGGCGTTCGCGGCTCAGGCTTACCATGACGCGGTCGGCGGACTCGAGCAGCCGGCGAAAATCATGGAACGCCTCGGCCTGGCGCCGGCGCCGATCCGCGAGTCCGAGTTGGGCGCGCACGCCGTCGTTGAAAAACGGCGGCGCGTCAATCCCCCCCGGCAGATGTTCGCGGATCGCACCCGCGATGACGACGGCGTCGAAATGGTAGAGCCGGCTGTCCGCCGGCCCCATCAATTCCACCCCCCGGCCCTGGAGCGGCGGCCGGAAGCGGCGGCGCTCCATGTGGCGCAGCAGCCAGCGGCGGAATTCCGCCCATGGCATTTTCAGTTTTGGACCGGCGGCGTGCAGCTCGTCCAGGAGCGCCAGTATTTGTTTGCCCGCCTCGTCGTCGGCGTATGCGCTGCCGGCGCCCAGGTGTCCGAGGCTGAGCCGCAGGGCGTCGAGAAACTCCGCCGCCGTGCGCGGCGGCCCGTGGATCAGGGCCTGCAGCGGGTGCGAAATCTCCGCGAGCCGTTCGATGAGTTGCGTGAGCGTCGCGGTCATGTCCCGGCCGAAGCGCGGTTCCCATTTCCGGGCTTGTTGAAGCAGCGCGCGCCGGTATGGCGCGAGGCCAAGGACGATATTGCCGTCGGCGGCGATCTGCTCGAGCGCGGCGACGAGCGGCCGCTTGTCTGGCCGCGCCGGCTCGGGATTGACGAAGGGGGAGCGCAGCAGATCCAGCAGCGCGGCGTGCGGGAAGTTGTGTTCCAGGCATTCGAGCCAGCGCATGAGCGCCGTGGCCGCGCTGGTGGTGGACAGGGCCCAGCCACCGGCGTCCTGGAGTTGGATGTTCGCCCGTTCCAGCAGGGCGCGCACGCGCCGCGCCAGCTTGCGGTCGTTGGTGACGATGCCGATGTCGGTCCGGCCCTGAATGAGCCAGCGCCGCACCTGCAGCTCGACGGCGCGCGCCTCGTGCTCCGCGTCGTCGGCCTCGAAAATGACCAGCCGTTCGCGCGCCGGGCTGTTCGGTTGCGCGGCCGCCTGGGCGCGCGCCCGCGTCGGCAGATCGGCCGCCGCCGGCGCGTAGGCGCGCTCGATAAAATCGCCGTATGGATTTTCGCGCCTCGGCGCGGTCATGGCGGCGCCGAGTTCCAGCAGCAGGCGCGCGACCGGGTCCTCCGGCTGGACGCCGGCGCCGTCGGCCCGGCCGTGAAACAACAACGTCACCTGCCCGCGGGCGCGCATGGCCCGGACCCACTCCAGCTCCGCGCGCGCGAAGCCGGTGAAGCCGGCGAGATAGATCCGGCTGCGCGCCGGCAGGAGTACAAGGCTGCGCGCGAGGCCGGCGACGATCATAAGCGGCCGGTCTTGCAGGTTGTGATCGTTCAGATGGCGGTGCCAGGCGTGCCACAAGGTGTGCACCAGGCGCGCCTCGTCGGTGAAGGGGGAGAGGGAGAGCGCGTCGGCGGCGATGCCGTAGCCCGCGGCCAGGCGGCGCAGGAAATCATCCGGATCGTCGGGGAGGCGGACGTGGTTGAGATCGAGCTCCTCGAACAGCGCCAGCAGGTTCTCGACCAGCGCCCACGACCCGAAGCGGTCGCGCAGGTCGGGGAATTCGGCGAGCGCCTCCCACAGCAGCGCCTCGCGCGCGGCGTCGCTTAAGGCGGCGGCGCTTGCGTCGGCGTAACGCCTGGGCCAGGTCGCCAGCGTGCCGGCGGCCGGCGGCAGCAGGGCGGAGTGGCCGCGCCGCTGCGCGTGTTCCAGCAGCAGCCGCCGGAAGCGCGGCACCGCCCCCCAGTGCGGGAACAGAACGGTGTGGCGGCTTAAATCCGGGAGCTCGGGCGTGTGCCGCTCGAGCAGATGGGCGGCGAGCGCGTGGAGCGGATCTTCCCCGAAGGGGACAAGCAGGATCTCCTGCTCAGCGCTCAAGGTATTTGAGTTTGTCCGGCTTGTTGTCCCATTGCGCCGCGTCCGGCGGCGCGTCCTTCTTTTCGGTGATCACCGGCCACTTCTTGGCGAGATCCGCGTTGATGGCGGTGAATTGCTTCTGGTCCTCCGGCAGGTCGTCCTCGGCGAAGATGGCGTTCACCGGGCACTCCGGCACGCACAGGGTGCAGTCAATGCATTCGTCCGGATCAATGGCCAGAAAATTCGGCCCCTCGTGGAAACAGTCCACGGGGCATACTTCCACGCAGTCGGTGTACTTGCAGCGGATACAGTTTTCGGTGACCACGTAGGCCATCTCAATTCTCCATTCAGCAATGATTTGAAAGCGGCCAAATGATACACGCGAACCGCCGGGCGTTGAATACCCCGGGCTGGTCGAGCCGCCCTGCGGGCGGCGTTTGTTTTAATGCGGGATGCTCCCGCCCCGCACCCAGGGCTACTTTCTCTTGCTTGTCCAAGAGAAAGTAGCCAAAGAGAATGACACCCCGGATGGCGCGACCCAACCCTGCGCTCCTCAGGCTTTGGGGCCCGCGCTGATCTTACGAGGCATCCGGCCTCGAAGATCAGGCGCGGACATCCTGTCCGCGCCCCCTTCGGGGCGCTCTCCCAAAGCCCTG
>MFSY01000016.1:0-12274 GCA_001785175.1 Candidatus Muproteobacteria bacterium RIFCSPHIGHO2_01_FULL_65_16
AGAGGCGCGCTTTACATCAGATCGCCAGATCGTGGATTTCCAGCAAATCAAAGGCTGGGCCGGACGCACCCGCACCGGCGATCTCGCCGAGATGACCGAGGTCTCGGAGGATTCCTATATATGGCCGCGCGTGACCTCGACCGCCGACAACTGCCTCGGCGGCGCTTGCCCGCGCTACGAGGACTGTTTTGTGAACCGCGCGCGGCGCGCGGCGCTGGCCGCGGACGTGCTCATAGTCAACCACCATCTGTTTTTCGCCGACCTCGCCCTGAAGGAGGACGGTTTCGGCCAACTGCTGCCGGGCGTCGAGGCGGTCATTTTTGACGAGGCGCATCAGCTCCCCGAAGTGGCGTCGGACTTTCTCGGCCTGACGCTTTCCAGCCATCAGCTCGCCGGCCTGGCCCGCGACGCGATCGCCGACGAGCTGAAGGAAAAAAGCGGCGTGGCCGAGCTGGCCCCGGCGGCGGAGGGTGTGGAAAAGGCGGCGGCGGATCTGCGGCTCGCCTTCGGCGTCGAGCCCCGCCGCGGCGCGTGGAGCGAGCTGGACGGAAACAAGGTGTTCCACGCGGCGCTCGCCGAGCTCAAGTCCCGCCTCGGGCGGTTGACCGAAATTCTGGAGCGCGCCGGCGCCAAGGGCGAGGGGCTGGCGAACGACTTTCGCCGCGCCGCCGCGTTGCTGGAGCGGCTGCACATGATCGGCGACAACCCGCCGCCGGAATATGTCGCCTGGTTCGAAACCACGGCGCGCGCGTTTTCGCTCCGCCTCACGCCGCTCGATGTCGCCGCGCCGTTCGCCCGGCACACCGCCGGCGGCAAGAAATCATGGATTTTCACCTCGGCCACGCTCGCGGTGGATAAAAACTTTTCCCACTTCCAGGCCCGGCTCGGGCTCGCGGACGCGGCCACCGGGCTGTGGGACAGCCCGTTTGATTTTCAGCGCCAGGCGCTGCTGTATCTGCCGCCGGGCCTGCCGGCGCCGGCGGCGCCGGACTACACCGCGCGCGTCATCGAGGCCGCGCTGCCGGTGCTCGCGGCCAGTCGCGGGCGCGCGTTCCTGCTGTTCACCAGCCACCGCGCGCTGCGGACCGCCGCCGAGCTGCTTGCCGGGCGGCTCGAGTATCCGCTGCTCGTCCAGGGGAGCATGCCGCGCGCCGAGATGCTCGATCGCTTCCGCGCGCACGGCAACGCCGTGCTGCTCGGGGCCGCGAGCTTCTGGGAGGGCGTGGACGTGCGCGGCGAGGCGCTGTCGTGCGTGATCATTGACAAGCTCCCGTTCGCGGCGCCCGATGACCCGGTGCTGCGGGCGCGCGCCGCGGCCCTGGAGGAGGCGGGACGCAATCCGTTTATCGAGCTGCAACTGCCGGAGGCCGTGCTCGCGCTCAAGCAGGGGGTCGGGCGCCTGATCCGCGACGTCGGCGATCGCGGCGTGCTGATGCTGTGCGATCCGCGCCTGACAGGCAAGGGCTACGGCCGGATCTTTCTCGACAGCCTCCCGACCATGCGCCGCACGCGCCACCTGGACGAGGTGCGGGAATTCTTCGCCGCGCCCGCGGAAAACATCCATGTCCACGGTGAAGCGGTCGGCGATCGAACGCTGTCTGCGTCGTGAATAACAAGGAAAAATCGCGGAAGCGACGGTGAACGGCAACAACCCGGTTTCCTGGCGCCTGCTCCGGCGGCCGACCCACTTTCTGGCCCTCGGCTTCGGCGCCGGCCTGGCGCCGGTTGCGCCCGGCACCTTCGGCACGCTCGCGGCGATCCCAGTTTATCTCCTGCTCGCCCGGACCGGGACGTTTTTGTACGTCGTTGTCGTCCTCGGGATGTTCGCGCTCGGCGTGTGGCTGTGCCGGGAAACCGAGCGCGCGCTCGGCGTCCACGACCACCCCGCGATCGTGTGGGACGAGATCGTCGGCTATCTCGTCACGATGTTCCTCGCGCCGCCGGGCTGGGCCTGGGTCGTGCTGGGCTTTATTCTCTTCCGCCTGTTCGACGTGTGGAAGCCGTTTCCCATCCGCGCGATCGAGCAGCGCGTCCGCGGCGGCCTGGGCAACATGCTCGACGACGTCCTCGCCGGGGCGTACGCCTGCGCCACTATGGCGGCGCTGGGTTATGTCTACAACGTCTGACGCCCAATGGAAGCCATTCTGATCTACATCGCCGCCGGCGCTTTCGCCGGATTTGTCGCCGGGCTGCTCGGCGTGGGCGGCGGCCTGATCATCGTGCCGGTGCTGGCGCTGCTGTTCCAGCGCCAGGGAGTCTCCGGCGCCGTCCTGATGCATCTCGCCATCGGCACCTCGCTTGCGAGCATCATCGTCACGTCGTTGTCGTCCATGCGGGCGCACCACGCGCGCGGCGCGGTGCTGTGGGACGTGTTCCGGCGCCTGACGCCGGGGATCGTGGTCGGGGCGCTGGTCGGGGCCGCGATCGCCGATCTCATGCCGACCAGGGCGTTGCGCGGCTTTTTCGGCGTGTTCGAGTTGCTGGTGGCGGCGCAGATCGCCTTCAACGTCGCGGCCGCGCCGCATCGCCGGCTCCCGGGCCGGGTCGGCATGGCGCGCGCGGGCATGGTGATCGGCGCGGTGTCCGCCGTCGTCGGCATCGGCGGCGGCACGCTGACCGTGCCGTTTCTCGTCTGGTGCAATATCGCCATTCGCAAGGCCGTGGCGACCTCGAGCGCCGTCGCCCTGCCGATCGCCGTCGCCGGCGCCGTCGGCTTCGTCACGGCCGGCTGGAACGAGGCGGGGCTGCCAGACTGGAGTAGCGGCTATGTATACTGGCCGGCGCTCGCCGCCATCGCCCCCGCGAGCATCTTGCTCGCGCCGGTGGGCGCGAGATTCGCGCATACCATACCGACGGTCACGCTGTCCCGGATCTTCGCCGGCTTCCTGGCGCTGCTGGGAATACGTATGTTAATAGGTTGAACCATGGAACAGTTGGAAGATCTAGCGCGTCAGGTCGGTCAGGCGTTGAAGCGCCACGGGCTCATGCTCGCCACCGCCGAATCCTGCACCGGTGGCTGGGTCGCGCAGGCCGTGACCTCCGTGACGGGCAGCTCCGAGTGGTTCGATCGCGGCTTCGTCACCTACACCAACATCGCCAAGCGCGAGTTGCTGGGCGTGAAGACGGCGACGCTGACGCGCCACGGCGCTGTCAGCGAGCCGACCGCGCGCGCCATGGCCGAGGGCGCGCTCGCCCATTCCCACTCCCAGGTCGCGCTCGCCATCACCGGTGTCGCCGGCCCCACCGGCGGCACCCCGGAGAAGCCGGTCGGCACCGTCTGTCTCGCCTGGGCCGGGAAGAAGCGCGAGACGAAAAGCGCGCGCCACATCTTCAGCGGCGACCGCGAGGCGGTGCGCCGCCAGGCGGTCGCGGCGGCCCTGCGCGGCCTGCTCGATTACCTCGGCTGAGGCGGCCGCGGGCCGAAACCCCGGCGCTGCTGATTTCCCCCGGCCCGACAACGGCTTGCGCGCGCGGGAAGTACCAGAAGCTGTCTCAAAAACACCCGAAACGCAGATGAACGCAGATTGATGGAGAGATAAACGCGGATTTATCGCATGAATCCTTCGTATATCTGCGTTCATCCCTGGAAATAAATCCGCGTTAATCCGCGGTTAAAGTATTTTGAGATAGGTTCTAGGCCGATGGGGGCGGAGTGTGAAATAATCTCCAAAACCACGAAATTTCCGGGTAGCGCGGGTAAATCACGGCAGCGGATCACCACAGGAGAAGACGATGGAAACGAACAAGGTCAAGGCGCTCAGCGCCGCCCTCGGGCAGATCGAGAAGCAGTTCGGCAAGGGTTCGGTCATGCGCCTGGGCGACGCCGGCGTAGCGCAGACGGCCGAGGCCGTCCCCAGCGGTTCGCTCGGCCTCGACGTCGCCCTCGGCATCGGCGGCCTGCCGCGCGGGCGGGTGGTGGAGATCTACGGCCCGGAGTCCTCGGGCAAGACCACGCTCGCGCTCTCGGTGGTGGCCCAGGCGCAGAAGCTCGGCGGCGCGGCCGCGTTCATAGACGCCGAGCACGCCCTCGACCCGCTGTACGCCAAGAAGCTGGGCGTGAACATTGACGACCTGCTGGTGTCGCAGCCGGACAACGGCGAGCAGGCGCTGGAGATCTGCGACATGCTGGTGCGCTCGGGCGCGGTGGATATCGTCGTCGTGGACTCGGTGGCGGCGCTCACGCCCAAGGCCGAGATCGAGGGCGAGATGGGCGACTCCCACATGGGCCTGCAGGCGCGGCTCATGTCCCAGGCGCTGCGCAAGCTCACCGGCAACATCAAGCGCTCGAACACGCTGGTGGTCTTCATCAACCAGATCCGCATGAAGATCGGCGTCATGTTCGGCAATCCCGAGACCACGACCGGCGGCAACGCGCTCAAATTCTACAGCTCGGTGCGCCTCGACATCCGCCGCATCGGCGCGATCAAGAAGGGCGACGAGGTCATCGGCAACCAGACCCGCGTCAAGGTCGTGAAAAACAAGCTCGCGGCGCCGTTCAAGCAGTGCGAATTCGACATCCTCTACGATCAGGGCATCTCGAAGGAGGGCGAGCTGATAGACATCGGCGCGGAGAACGGCGTTGTCGAGAAGGTCGGCGCCTGGTACAGCTTCAACAAGGAGCGCATCGGCCAGGGCAAGGACAACGCCCGCCAGTTCCTCAAAGACAATCCCGACGTCGCCCAGGAGATCGAAAAGCGCATCCGCGAGAAGACCGTCACGCTGGTGCGGCGCGCCGGCGTCGAGACCGAGGCGGCTGAATCCCTGGCGGAGGAAGAGGCCTGATCCGAGGGTCGCCGGAGATTGATCCCGCACGCGCGCGCCGGCTGGCGTTGAGCTGGCTGGCGCGGCGCGAGCACGGCAGCCAGGAGTTGCGCCGGAAGCTGATCGGAAAGGGTTGCCCGGCGCCGGTCGCGGAACAGACGGTCGAGCAACTGCAACGCGAACGACTGCTCTCCGACGAGCGGTTTCTCGAAAGCCTGGTGCGGGCGCGCCGGACGCGCGGCTACGGACCGCTCCGGATCCGCAAGGAGTTGCGGGACAAGGGCGTGACGCGGGACGCGATCGAGCGTGGGCTCGACGCCGCGCGCGCCGGCTGGGACGAGGACATCGAGCGCGTGCGCCGCAAGAAATTCGGCGCGCGCCGGCCGAAGAACATGGCGGAACGGGCGCGGCAGGCGCGTTTTCTGCAGCACCGCGGTTTTACCTTCGATCAAATACAGCAGGTTTTGAATCCCCGCGAAGTAGATTGACCGGCCCGCCATGAAGAGCACCGAGATCCGCAACCGCTTCCTGGAATACTTCAAGCGCAACGGGCACACCATCGTGCCTTCCAGTCCGCTCGTGCCCGCGAACGACCCGACGCTGCTCTTCACCAACGCCGGCATGGTGCAGTTCAAGGAGACCTTTCTCGGGATCGAGAAACGCCCGTACGTGCGCGCGGCCTCGAGCCAGCGCTGCGTGCGCGCCGGCGGCAAGCACAACGACCTCGAGAACGTCGGCTACACCGCGCGCCATCACACCTTCTTCGAGATGCTCGGCAACTTCAGCTTCGGCGATTACTTCAAGCGCGAGGCGATCCGCTACGCCTGGGAGTTCCTGACCCGGGACCTAAAGCTCGCCCCCGAGCGTCTCTGGGTGACGGTGTACAAGGACGACGAACAGGCGGCCGACATCTGGCTCAAGGAGATCGGGGTTGACCCGAAGCGCTTCGCGCGCCTCGGGGAGAGCGGCAACTTCTGGTCCATGGGCGACACCGGCCCCTGCGGGCCGTGCTCCGAGATCTTTTACGACCACGGCCCCGGCATCCCCGGCGGGCCGCCCGGCAGCGCCGAGGAAGACGGCGATCGCTATGTCGAGCTCTGGAACCTCGTCTTCATGCAGTTCAACCGCGACGCGCAGGGCGTGCTCACGCCGCTGCCCAAGCCGTCGGTGGACACCGGCATGGGGCTGGAGCGCATGGCGGCGGTGCTGCAGGGGGTGCACAGCAATTATCAGACAGATCAATTCCGGCAACTGATCGAGGCGGCGGCCGCGATCACGGGAGCGAGCGATCGCCAGGGCCACTCGCTGAACGTGGTCGCCGACCACATCCGCGCGGCGGCGTTTCTGATCACCGACGGCGTGCTGCCGTCGAACGAGGGCCGGGGCTACGTGCTGCGGCGCATCATCCGCCGCGCCATCCGCCACGGCCACAAACTCGGCGCGCAGGAGACCTTCTTCTACAAGCTGGTCGGACCGCTGTGCGAGCAGATGGGCGCCGCTTACCCGGAGTTGGTGCGGGCGCGCGCCCAGGTCGAGCGCGCGCTGAAGCAGGAAGAAGAGCGGTTCAACGAAACGCTCGAACAGGGCCTCGGGATCCTCGAAGACGGCATCGCGGCGCTCGCGGGCGACACGCTGCCGGGCGCGCTGATCTTCCGGCTGTACGACACCTACGGCTTTCCCGTGGACCTCACGCGCGACGTGGCGCTGGAGCGCAACCTCAAGCTCGACCTGGCGGGCTTCGAGCGCGAGATGGAGGCGCAGCGCGAACGGGCGCGCGCGGCCTCGAGTTTCAAGGCGGTGGCGGCGAGTCTCGGCGAGCGGCGCGAGGCCACGACCTTCACCGGCTACGAAACCACGCAGGATCAGGCGCAGGTGGCTGGTATCCGCGTGGGCGATGCCGATGTCTCCTCCATCGGGGCCGGCCAGGAGGGCGTGATTTATCTCGACCGCACGCCGTTCTACGCCGAATCCGGCGGCCAGGCCGGCGACCAGGGCCGGCTCAGGACACCGGACGCGGTCTTCACCGTGCTGGTTACCCAGAAGGGGCATGCCCACATCGGGCGGCTCGAGCGCGGCGCGATCAAGGTCGGCGATAAGGTAAGCTGCGAGGTTGACGCGGAAAAGCGCCGGGCCACGGCCTGTAACCACTCGGCCACCCACCTGCTGCACGCGGCGCTGAGAAAAGTACTCGGGCCGCACGTGCAGCAGAAGGGCTCGTTGGTGGAGCCGGCACGCCTGCGTTTCGACTTCTCCCATCTCGAGCCGGTTACACCCGAACAGATTCAAACAATCGAAGATCTGGTGAACGAGGAGATACGCGCCAACAATCCGGTCGAGACCAATGTCATGGACCTCGAGGCCGCGCTGAAATCCGGCGCGCAGGCGCTTTTCGGCGAGAAATACGGTACGCGGGTGCGGGTGGTGGGAATGGGGGCGTTTTCCACCGAGCTGTGCGGCGGCACCCACGTGCGCCGCACCGGCGACATCGGCCTGTTCAAAATTGTTTCCGAAGGCGGGGTCGCGGCCGGGGTGCGGCGCATCGAGGCCGTTACCGGATCGGGCGCGCTCGATTATATGCGCAATACTGAATCCCACCTGGACCAGATCGCCGGGTTGGTCCGCGGCAGCCGCGACGACGCCGCGCGCAAGGTCGAGCAATTACAATCCCGGATCAAGGGGTTGGAAAAGGAACTTGAGCAACTACGTGGCAAGCTCGCGCGCGGCGAATCGGTGGATCTCGCATCGCAGGCCAAGGAAGTCAAAGGAATCAAGGTAGTGGCGGCGCGGCTGGATGGGACCGACGCCAAGGGGCTGCGCGAGGCCGTGGATCGGCTCAAGGACAAGCTCGCCCCGGCGGCGATCGTGCTTGCTGCCGTGGACGACAATAAGGTGACGCTCATCGCCGGGGTGACGAAGGATCTTACCGACCGGCTGCACGCCGGCGATCTCGTCAACCAGGTGGCGACCCGGGTGGGAGGCAAGGGCGGCGGCCGTCCGGACCTGGCGCAGGCGGGCGGAACCGACCCCGCCGGACTCGACGCCGCCTTGAACGCTGTACCCGGCTGGGTTGGCGAACGCCTAAAGTAGTTCTAATTCAATCTCGAACACAACCCTGTTTACTCGCGCCGCAAAAGCGGGTTTAATCTGCGACTTTTAAACGGCCCTCCAGCCTACTTAAAATCAGAATAATGGCGTTGCTCGTACAAAAGTACGGCGGCACATCGGTGGGCAGCCCCGAACGGATCAATACTGTCGCCAAGCGCGTGGCGCGTTCGCGCGCCGCCGGAAACGACATGGTGGTCGTGCTCTCCGCCATGAGCGGCGAGACCGACCGCCTGATAAATCTCGCCCGGAGCGTGAATCCGGAACCGCCGGCGCGCGAGCTGGACGTGCTGCTCGCCACCGGCGAACAGACCACGATCGCGCTCCTGAGCATGGCCCTGGAGCGCGACGGCGTCCCGGCGCGCTCGTATACCGGCAGCCAGGTGCACATACTCACGGACAACGCCCACGGCAAGGCGCGCATCCTGGGCATAGACGACAAGCGCGTGCGCGACGATCTTAAAAAAGGACGCGTGGTGGTGGTCGCCGGCTTCCAGGGCGTGGACGAGGAGGGCAACATCACCACCCTCGGGCGCGGCGGATCGGATACCACGGCCGTGGCCATGGCCGCGGCGCTCAAGGCCGACGAGTGCCAGATCTACACCGACGTGGACGGGGTCTACACCACCGATCCGCGCATCGTGCCCGAGGCCAGGCGGCTCGACCGCGTCACGGTCGAGGAGATGCTCGAGCTGGCGAGCCTCGGGGCCAAGGTGTTGCAGATACGGTCGGTCGAGTTCGCCGGCAAGTACAAAGTGCCGCTGCGCGTGCTGTCGTCCTTCGAGGAAGGGCCGGGCACGCTGATTACTTACGAGGAAGACGAGATGGAAGCGCCGTTGATTTCTGGCATCGCCTTCAACCGCGACGAGGCCAAGCTCACGATCAGGGGGGTGCCGGATCGGCCCGGCATCGCATCCCATATACTCGAGGCGATCGCCAAGGCCAATATCAACGTGGACATGATCGTCCAGAACGTCGGCGCCGACGGCACCACCGACTTCACCTTCACGGCGCACCGCGCCGATTACAAGAAGGCCATGGACATACTCCGGCTGGTGGCCGGTCAGCTCAAGGCCAAGGAGGTCGTCGGCGACGACAAGATCGTCAAGATTTCCGTGATCGGCGTGGGTATGCGCTCGCACGCCGGCATCGCCAGCCGGATGTTCCAGACGCTGGCGGACGAGGGTATCAATATCCAGATGATTTCAACCTCGGAGATCAAGATCTCCGTGGTCGTGGAGGAAAAATACCTGGAATTGGGGGTGCGCGCCCTGCATAGCGCCTTCGGCCTGGAAAAGGCGGCACCGAATAATGCCCAGCGCGGCTGATTGGCACGGATGCTGCATCATATTAAATAGTCAGCACTGTATAGTTGGATGTACGGCGGAAATTATGTTGAAGTTTCCGTATGTTAGCTTAAAAGAGCGGTATATCAACATTATGTTTTTGGTCTAAACTATTGTTGTATATCGTCTTTGCTATGGGAACCGTGGGTTTATCCCCGGTTCCCAGCCACCGAGGACAGGGTGCGCGAGGAGCTTGTCGGCCAGGGCTTGGATGACAGGTGTAACGGGATAAGGACAGGAATTTGGCAAAGGTAAATTGAAGGAGTACAGCGCAATGCTGATTCTAACCAGACGTATCGGGGAAACTCTTAACATCGGTGACGACGTCCAGGTCACCGTCCTCGGCATCAAAGGCAACCAGGTGCGGATCGGTGTCAACGCGCCCAAGGAAGTTCCCGTGCATCGAGAAGAGATCTACGAGCGCATTAAGAAAGAGCGGGAAGCCATGGGTGTGGCCAAGGAAGCGAAGGTCGTCGGACACGAAGAAGAAGTCTAGCGGGTTAGAGGTTTCTTCGCTTTACGCGAATTCGACCAACGGGTATTCTTACAGGCCGGTTTCCGACCTGGAGAGACGGCTGAGTTGGCCGAAGGCGCACCCCTGCTGAGGGTGCCTGCCAAGGGCGTATGGGACAGAAACCCATCGAGGTTCGACGCGCGGCGCCGGGGCGGTCAGGCCGACGATCCGGTGAATCGTCGGCCCGTCGGGCGGGTGAGCCCAGGGACGGCGAACCCTGGAGTTCCCGGCGCGAAGGATAGCCGAGCTTAGAACCGCCGCCGAGCGCCGGAGCAAAGCGACGGCGGCCCGAAGGGCGAATGGCAGGATGGCCCGGAGCAATCCCCCTCTCTCATTGTTGAGCAAGTCGCAGAACATCTGCGGAGACAATTTTTTTAGGAGAGATGGCCGAGTGGTCGAAGGCGCACCCCTGCTAAGGGTGTATGGGACAAAATCCCATCGAGGGTTCGAATCCCTCTCTCTCCGCCATCTAGAGACTAGGGAACCACTGATCAAGTACCGACCCGTCATTCCGGCGCGCCCTGTCCCGGCATGTGGTAAGCCGGGAGCCGGAATCCAGAAAATTCATAAACTTCCTGGACCCTGGCTTCCGCCGGGGCGACTTGTTCAGAGGTTCCATAGATACTAGAAACTAGATAGAATCAGGCGGATCGCAAATATTCCCACCAGCACATACTTGCTATTACCTCTTAGTATCTGGTTTCCAGTCTCTAATTCGCGCCCGTAGCTCAGTTGGATAGAGTACCTGGCTACGAACCAGGGGGTCGGGAGTTCGAATCTCTCCGGGCGCACCAATTATCGAAAGCCCGCGTCAGCGGGCTTTTTTTATGCTTGGAGAAAGGTCCCCACGGGAGGCGCGTGGTTGTTGAAACAAAAATAGATTTTTCTCTGCGTCTCTGCGCCTCTGCGGTGAAAATCATCCTTTCAACAATCTTTCTTGGTACCCACAGCGATTCGGCGATCCTTGCAGGTAATAGACCAGTCTATAAATAAATGGCCCCAATTTACCGGAAAATATTAGCTTGATCGTGAATCATTTATTGATCCAAGGGAAATATTGACCTGCATCAATGTCGCCCGTGGGCGCGCGTGGCTAAATCGCTCGAAACATGGAAAAGGAGAAGGTCATGATGGAGCATCGCTGGAGCATGCGTAAATCCGCCAACGGCGCGGTCGTGTTGAACTATCCCTCGCTCGGCCTGCTGCGGGCGAGCATAGAGAACATCAGTCTCGGCGGCGTGTTCGTCAATACCGGCCGCATATCCCTGAGCGTGAACACCCCCGTGGAAATGGTCTTCGAGCTTCCGGAGGGCGACGCGCGCCGGGTACGCAAGGCCGAGGCGCTGGTGGTGCGGGCGACGGACGGGGGCGCGGGATTGATGTTTCACAAATTCAATCCCGCAACTTTCCAGCTGCTCCAGGCGCTGCTGCTCGAAGAAGCGGAGTTGCTCGATGCGGCCGAAACTACAGCGAATCTTGAGGAGGAAAGAAGGACCGCGGAGCGCCTGCAGTAAGCGGCGTGTCTGGAGAGAGGCGCCGATGGGATCTGGTTATCGGATGCAGCAATCGCCGCCGGAGGGCGACATGGACCGGACAGGCATCGGACATACAAAAGGATCGGCACCGGCGGTATTCGCCGCAGCGCGGGCGGATGAGCATCGCTGGAGTGAACGTACCGCACAGACACTCGATGTGTCCCTCTATAACGGCGACGCCGGGCTTGTCCGCACCCACAGCCGCAACGTAAGCCTCGGCGGCATGTTTATCGAAACCGGCCCGGAAACACTGTCCCTCAACGATCGCGTCACGCTCGTGTTCAACCTGCGCGGAGGCGGGGAGATCAGCCATCACCGCCTGCCGGCGTCGGTGGTGCGAATCGCGCCGGGCGGGGCCGGGCTCATGTACCAGAACTCCGACGCCGCCTCGACCCGCGAGCTGCGGGCGATGCTCTACGGCGCGGGCGCGCGCCCGGCGGGCATGGATATTCACGGAGGGTGAGCAAATGGCCATCGCCAATACGATTCTGAGTTATCTGAACGAGCGCGAGATACCATACAGTGTCGTTCCGCATCCGCGCACGCTTTCAACCCGGCAGACGGCGGATGCGGCGCACATCCCGCCCGAGCGCGTGGCCAAGGCCGTGGTGCTGGCCGATCGCCGGGGCTATCTGATGGCGGTCATTCCCGGCGACCGGCACGTCAGCATCGAGACGCTGTCGCAGAGGCTGGGGCGCAACCTCGCGCTCGCGCTGGAGAACCGCATCGCGCCGGTATTCAAGGATTGCGACCTGGGCGCCATCCCGCCGATCGGGCCGGCGTATGGGATGGAGACGGTGCTGGACGACAGCCTGGTCGGCCAGCCGGAGATCTACTTCGAGGCCGGGGACCACGAGGAGCTGATCCGCATTGACGGCGATCGGTTCGTGTCGCTGCTGCGCGAGGCGCGGCACGGGCAGTTCAGTCACTAGGGAAGCTCTGATTAAGTATGATTATTTGCCGCAAAGGCGGTCGCTCCTGCGCCTGTCATAAGGCAGGACGAACGAGCGAAGCGA
>MFSY01000016.1:12329-14874 GCA_001785175.1 Candidatus Muproteobacteria bacterium RIFCSPHIGHO2_01_FULL_65_16
GGCAGGACGAACGAGCGAAGCGAGTAGGGCTACAGGTTCGCGCCCGCGACATTCGTGCGTCCTGCACAGCACAAAGGACGCAAAGAAAACCGAGAATTGAATTTTAAAAATCTTTGCGTTATTCGTGCTGTGTATAGGGACGTACGAATGTCGCGCGCGACAGGATGCCGGGAGCGATCGCCTTTGCGGCGAAGACTTCTTACTTCAGAGGTTCCTTAGCCCCGAACGAGAGCATCTTCCGGCGCCGCCGGCGCCGGAAGATGCGTGGATTCTTTTCCACGAAGCGCCGGACGATCCGGTCCGCGATCATGGAGTCGCCGTCCTTCACGTAGGCGTAGCCGATCCACGCCGCCGCCAGCGCCCCGAGTGTATCCACCATAAGGTCGGTCATCGTATCAACCAGCCCCGACTGCTGCAGGTTCAGCCCGAAGCTCCAGTCCATGCCGAATTCGAAGATCTCCCACATCACGCCCAGCGTCACGGCGAATCCGAACGACACCATGGCGACGTAGAACGGCGCCATGTGGATGCGCTTGGTCCGGTAGAACACGTACACCACCAGGAATCCGATCAGCCCGATAACCAGCGCCGAGATGCTGTGCAGCATGATGTCCCACCACCAGAACTTGTCGTAGAACCGCTGCGCGTCGCCGAGGCCGAGCGCCGCGTACAGGAACAGGCAATTCACCAGGGTGAATTCGATCGGCAGCTGCAGCCGGAACTGCCGCTCGACGAGACCGGGGAGGAAGGTGAGCGCGAGCGCGGTCACGGCGGTGAACGACACCAGCCACTTACCCTCCCACAGGGCGCCGACCAGGGCGCCGACCAGCGCCAGTTGCAGGAACAGCGAGATCCATAACTGGATCCGGTCGGCCCAGTCTTCCTGGAACAGCCAGTTACGGAGTTTTTTCATGGTATCGGGCACGGTTGTCCGCGCTGCGCTTGCTGATTTACCCGAGATTTCATCGTTAACTCACTAAAAGTGCTGAATAATATTTTGGAAAAATATAGGATATAGGAAACCGCGCCGAACCTGAATGGACGTATCGGCTAATATTTGGGGCGTGGTATTTGGAATGTTATGAAATGCTTATGAAGCCCTGTTTTTCAGCCGCGGCGCCAACTCGTTTCATAGCCTGCTGATCTAAACGGACGCATGCCTCTCTATTATTACACCGCCCTGTCGAAAAACGGGGCCTTGGTCACCGGCGAAATCGCCGCCGCCTCCGAGCAGGAGGTCAGGCAGGAGCTCACCGGGGAAGGGCTGCTGGCCCAGAATGTCCGCAAGCGGCGCGGCGGCGGCCTGCGCCTGTTTCAGCGCCGCCCGGTGCGCCCGGAAAACTTCCTGCTGTTCAATCAGGAATTCCTCGCGCTCGTGCGCGCCGGCCTGACGGTGCCGGAGGCGCTGGCGCTCGCGGCGGATCGCCCCGAAAGCCCCGGCTTCGGGCAGATACTCGGGCGAGTGCTGGAGGATGTTCGCGGCGGCGCGCTGTTTTCCGAGGCCTGCGCGCGCCACCCTGACGTCTTCGACGGCCTGTATCTTGCCGCCCTGCGGACCGGCGAGAAATCCGGCGATCTCGTGAACGTGCTCGCGCGTTACCAGGATTATCTCAGGCACCGCGTGGCGCTGCACAAAAAGGTGTCGCAGGCCCTGGCCTATCCCGCGTTCCTGCTGCTCGCGCTCGGGGTGATCATGGCGGTGCTGTTCGTGTTTGTGATGCCGCGCTTTGTCGCCATGTACTCCGGCTTCGACGCCGCGCTGCCGTGGCCGACGCGGGTGTTGATCGGGGTGGTGGAGAATCTGCCCTGGATCGCCCCGCTCGCGGCCGGGCTCGGGGCCGGCGCCTGGTTCGGTTGGCGCTACTGGACCGCGACGGAGGAGGGGCGGTTGCTGGTGGACCGGATGAAGGAGCGCCTGCCGTACTGGGGTGCGATCAGCCGCATCGTCGCCGCCGCCCAACTCGCGCGCTCGCTCTCGACCCTGCTCGCCGGCGGCACGCCCCTGGTCGAGGCGCTGCGCACGGCGCACGGGTCTATTCCCAATCGCGCCTACGGCGCGCGCCTCGGGCGGGCGACCCAGCGCGTGATCGAGGGCGGGAGCCTGGCGCAGGCGGCGCGGGAGGCGCAACTGATGCCACAGACGGCGATAAAGATGATCGAGGTGGGCGAGGCCTCCGGCAGCCTCGACGCGATGCTGGCCGAGGTGGCCCGGTTCTACGAGGAGGCGCTGGAGAACCGACTCGCGCGCGCCATGGCGCTGATCGAGCCGCTGCTCATGCTGCTGATGGGGCTTTTGATCGGCGGTATCATTATAGTCATGTACCTGCCCATCTTTCACATGGCGGATATTATTAAATGAACGGCGCTATTGAAAACGAACGTACTAACCGAAGGGATGATTTCACCGCAGAGGCGCAGAGGCGCGGAGAAAATAAGCGATCAGCTATCAGCTATCAGCTATCAGCGATCAGCTATCAGCGATCAGCTTGAATCGTGCCCCCAAGGGCTCGCCGAACACCGAAGGCAACGGAAGCACAGGTCTGAG
>MFSY01000017.1 GCA_001785175.1 Candidatus Muproteobacteria bacterium RIFCSPHIGHO2_01_FULL_65_16
TGTGCTTCTGGTGCCCTTCGGTGTTCGGCGAGCCCTTGGGGCACGATTCAAGCTGATAGCTGATCGCTGATAGCTTGTTTAGCTGATAGCTCACTTAGCTGACAGCTTATTTTCTCCGCGCCTCTGCGCCTCCGCGGTGAGAGTCATCCTTGCGGCAATTTCCGGGGCTACATGCGACCTTGATCGGCGCCGGAGCGCCGGCAACAAAAAGCCCCCGGTCGGGGGCTTCAAGTTGGAGTAATAATTTTCAGCCGGCGGTCAGAATACTCCCAGGTACTGCAGGACGGCGGCCGCGATCGCCAGTAACAGAATAATCAGCAGTATCGGGTTCGGCTTCTTTTTTACCTGCATTAACGTCTCTTCCATCTTGGCTTCCTCCGTTGAAAGTATTGTTGCGGAACAAAGCTTTATGGCCCGGACCGGTCAACACCCCATTAAGTCTAGTAGATAAAAGGGCGTTTTTCATCCCCCCGCCGGATGCCGGCGTTTACCCCTTGATCGCCTTGAGGCACAGGTCTATGACCGCCCCGGTCCACGGCAGCACCGCGAGCAGGGCCAGGGCGTTGACGCCGATCAGCACCCGCATGTCCAGGCCGGCCGTGATGGGCGCCTGATCATCGGGCTCGTCGAAATACATGAGCTTGATGACGCGCAGGTAATAATAGGCCCCGATGACGGCGAACAGCACGGCGACGACCGCGAGCCAGAGCATGTTGATCCCGATCACCGCCTGGATCACGAGCAGCTTGGCGTAAAACCCGATTGTCGGCGGGACGCCGGCCATGGAGAGCATCAGCAGCAGCATCAGAAACGCATACCAGGAATTGCGCTGGTTGAGCCCCTTGAAGTCCACGAGCCGCTCGGCCTCGAAGCCGGCGCGCGACAGCAGGATCACCATGCCGAAGGCGCCCAGGCTCATGGTCGTATATATCAGGACATAAAACAGCGACGAGCTGTAGCCGTTGGGCGTGGCGCTCAGGATGCCGAGCAGGAAAAACCCCATGTGCGAGATCGAGGAGTACGCCAGCATGCGCTTGATGTTGTCCTGGGCGATGGCGACGACGTTGCCGAGGCCCATGGACAGCACCGCGATGATCGCCAGCATGTCGCGCCACGATCCGGACATGTCCTCCAGCCCGCCGATCAGGAGCCGCATGATCACGGCGAACGCGGCGAGCTTGGGGGCGGTGCCGATGTAGAGCGTCACCGATGTCGGCGCGCCGTGATACACGTCCGGGACCCACATGTGAAACGGCACGGCGCCGAGCTTGAACGCCAGCCCCACGACCACGAACACCAGGCCGAATATCAGCACCATGTTGTCCGCGCCCATGGCGGCGATCGCCTTGCGGACGGCGGCGATCTCGAGGCTCCCGGTCGCGCCGTAGAGCATGGACATGCCGTAGAGCAGTATGCCGGTGGCGATCGCACCGAGAACGAAATACTTCATGGCCGCCTCGGTGGCCGCGGTCGAGTCGCGCTGGAACGCGACCATGGCGTAGAGCGAAAGCGAGAGCAGCTCGAGCCCGAGATAGAGCGTGAGGAAGTGGCTGGCCGAGGCCATCACCATCATGCCGACGACGCCGAGCAGGCCGAGCACGAAATACTCGCCGCGCAGCAGGTCGCGCGCGCGCAGGTAGTCGCGCGAGTAGGCGAACACGAAGGCGGTGATGACATAGGTCGCCAGCTTCAGCACGTCCGCCAGGTAATCCTGGACGAACATGTTGTGGAACGCGAACGCCGGCGCCGCGTCCAACCCCCGCAGCGTGATCAGGGCGGCGCCGACGAGCGTCAGCTGCGTCAGCCAGTAGGACGCCACGCGCCGCCGCTCCGTCAGGAACAGGTCGGCGACCAGAATGACGCAGGCCATGGAGGACACGAAGATCTCCGGGGCCGCGGGCAGAATGTTCGGCATATTCATATATGAGTTCTTGACGCAAAGACGCGAAGGCGCAAAGAGTTATTTATGTTCATCTTGATCTCTAAACCTTTGCGCCTTTGCGTCAAACAATATTACAGCTTCGACACCGACACCTGCTGCAGCAGGTGCTCGACCGAGGCGTGCATCACGTCCAGGAATGGGAACGGCCACAGCCCCATGACCAGCACGGCGAGCGCGAGCGCCGCCAGATACGCGATCTCGCGCGGCGTCGCGTCGGCGAGCTGGGCGACGTGGTCGTTGGCCACCGCGCCGAAGAGCACGCGTTTGTACATCCACAGCGTATAGGCGGCGCCGAACACGAGCGTCGTGGCCGCGAGGAAGGCGTACCAGACGTTCACCTGGAAGGCGCCGAGGATCACCAGGAACTCGCCGACGAAGCCGGAAGTGCCGGGCAGGCCGGTGTTGGCCATGGCGAACAGCATCATGAAGGCGGCGAACACCGGCATGGTGTTGGCCACGCCGCCGTAGTCCTTGATCATGCGCGAGTGCAGCCGGTCGTACAGCACGCCGACGCACAGGAACAGGGCGCCGGAGATGAAACCGTGCGAGACCATCTGCGCGATCCCGCCCTCTATGCCCTGGGCGTTGAAGACGAAGAAGCCGAGCGTGACGAAGCCCATGTGCGCGATCGAGGAATAGGCGATGAGCTTCTTCATGTCCTCCTGCACCAGCGCCACCAGGCCGATGTACACCACGGCGATGAGCGAGAGCGTGATCATGAACCAGGCGAGCTCGTGCGAGGCGTCCGGCAGGATCGGCAGGTTGAAGCGCAGGAAGCCGTAGGCGCCCATCTTGAGCATGATGGCCGCGAGGATCACCGAGCCCCCGGTCGGCGCCTCGACGTGCGCGTCCGGCAGCCAGGTGTGCACCGGCCACATCGGCACCTTGACCGCGAACGCCGCGAAGAACGCGAGGAAGATGAGGATCTGCTCGGTCAGGCCGAGCTTCACCGCCGGCCAGGCCAGGATGTCGAAGCTGCCGCCGGACCGATAGTAGAGATAGATGAACGCCACCAGCATCAGCACCGAGCCGAGGAAGGTGTAGAGGAAGAACTTGATCGTGGCGTAGACCCGGTTCGGCCCGCCCCACAGGCCGATGATGAGAAACATCGGCACCAGCATGCCTTCCCAGAAGACGTAGAACAGGATCGCGTCGAGCGCGCTGAACACCCCGATCATCAGCCCTTCCATGATGAGGAACGCGGCCATGTACTGCGCCACCTTCCGCTGAATCACCAGCCAGGCCGAGATCACCACCAGCACGGTGCTGAAGCTGGTGAGCAGGATCAGCAGCAGCGAGATGCCGTCAATGCCCAGGCGGTAGCGGATGTTGAAGGCCTCGATCCACGGATAGTTCTCGCCGAACTGCATCTCGTGGGTGCGCGCGTCGAACCCGATGTAAAGCGGAATGGTGGCGAGGAACGCGGCGACGGCGAAGCCCAGGCCCAGCCGGCGGGCGAGGTTGGCGTTGCGGTCGCCGCCGGTGGCGAGCACGGCCACGCCGCCCAGTATCGGCAGCCAGGTGGCGATGCTTAATAGGTGTTGGCTCAGCATGCGGCTAGCGGTAGAGGAAAACGGTGATCAGCAGGAACAGGCCGAGGATCATGGCGAAGGCGTAGTGGTACACGTAGCCCGACTGGACGTGGCGCACGACCGTCGCCACCCAGCCGATCACGCGCGCCGTGCCGTTCACCGCCAGGCCGTCTATGAGTTTCACGTCGCCGATCCGCCACAGCAGTCCGCCGAAGCGGCGCGCGCCGCCGGCGAAGACGGTGTCGTTGAACTCGTCAAAGCCGTATTTGCGCACCAGGATGGTGTAGGGCAGCCGGAATTTCCGGCTCAGCTCCTCCGGCAGCTGCGGATAGCGGTAGTACAGGAGCCACGCGAGCCCGATGCCGCCGACGGCCAGCAGGAACGGCGCCGATTGCAGCCCGTGGGCGACGAACGGCCCCCAGCCGTGGTAATCCTGTCCGAGCCGCGCGAGCACGTCGTGTCCCGGCAGCACCTTGAGCGCGGCGCCGAAATAGCCGCCGAACAGGAGCGGCTCGACGGTCAAGAACCCGATGACAACCGACGGGAGCGCGAGCAGCACCAGCGGCACGGTCACCACCCACGGCGACTCCTTGAGGTGCGAACGCGCGTGCTCGTCCATGCGCGGCTTGCCGTAGAACGTCATGAACAGCATGCGGAAGGTGTAGAGCGCGGTGACGAACACGCCGGAGAGCACCGCGACATAGGCGAAGCCGCTCCCGGGGAGCTGCGAGGCGTGCACCGCCTCGATGATCATGTCCTTGGAGAAGAAGCCGGCGAACGGCGGGATGCCGACGAGCGCCAGCGATCCGGCCCAGGCCGTGAGGAAGGTCCACGGCATGTAGTCCTTGAGCCCGCCCATCTTGCGCATGTCCTGCTCGTGGTGCAGCGCGATGATCACCGAGCCCGCGGCCAGGAACAGCAGCGCCTTGAAGAAGGCGTGGGTCATGAGATGGAAGATGCCGGCGGCGTAGGCCGAGGCCCCGAGCGCCACCATCATGTAGCCGAGTTGCGACAGGGTCGAGTACGCGACCACGCGCTTGATGTCGTTCTGCACGATGCCGACGAAGGCCATGAACAGCGCGGTGATCGCGCCGATCACGAGCACCACCGACAGCGCGGTCTCGGACAACTCATAGAGCGGCGACATGCGCGCCACCATGAACACGCCCGCGGTCACCATGGTCGCGGCGTGGATCAGGGCCGAGATCGGCGTCGGACCCTCCATCGAGTCCGGCAGCCACACGTGCAGCGGCACCTGCGCCGATTTGCCCATGGCGCCGATGAACAGCAGAATGCAGACGAGCGTGAGCACGCTCCAGTCCACGCCCGGGATGATCTGCGCCGTCTTGCCCGCCAGCTGCGGGGCGATGGCGAACACCGGGGTGTAATCGAGCGTGCCGAAATAGAGATACACCGCGGCGACGCCGAGGATGAAACCGAAGTCGCCGACGCGGTTGACGATGAAGGCCTTGAGCTGGGCGTGGGTCGCGGACGCGCGCGTGAACCAGAAGCCGATCAGGAGGTACGACATCAGGCCGACCGCCTCCCAGCCGAAGAACAGCTGGAGGAAGTTGTTCGCCATCACCAGCATCAGCATCGAGAAGGTGAAGAGCGCGATGTAGCTGAAGAACCGCTGATAGCCCGGGTCGTCGCGCATGTAGCCGACGGTGTAGATGTGCACCATGAGCGAGACGAACGTGACCACCGTCATCATCAGCGCGCTCAGCGGGTCAATGAGGAAGCCGATCTCGAGCGGGACGCCGCCGCTCACGCCCCAGGTGTACACCGCGCCGTCGTAGGTGTGGCCGGCGAGCACGTCCGGCAGCACGACGAACGCCGACAGCACGAATGCGCCCGCGACCCCGAGGATGGCCGCGGTGTGCGACGCCGCCCGGCCGATCTTCCAGCCGAGCAGCCCGGCGATCAGCGCCCCCGCCAGGCACGAGAGCGGGATCAGGAGATAGACGGTTTTCATTTCCAGGCCGAACATGGCTTAACCCTTCAGCGTGTCCAGGTCTTCGACGTTGATCGTGCGGCGGTTGCGGAACACCACCACCAGGATCGCCAGGCCGATGGCCGACTCGGCCGCGGCCACCGTGAGCACGAAGAACACGAACACCTGGCCGGAGATGTCGCCGAGATAATGCGCGAAGGCGACGAAGTTCAGGTTCACCGCCAGCAGCATGAGCTCGATCGCCATCAGCAGAATCACCAGATTCTTGCGATTGAGGAAGACGCCCACGACCGCGATCGAAAACAATATCGCGCCGAGGATCAGGTAATGGCTGAGCGGTATCATTTCCTCCCCTGAATTTCCTTATGATCGTTTGGCGCAAAGGCGCAAAGACGCAAAGGTAGATCGTTTTTTAACAACATCTGTTTTGCGTTCATCTTTCTTCGCGCCTTTGCGTCTTTGCGTCGAAAATTCATATCAACTTTTCTTTTCCGCTGGCATCTTGACCAGGCGCACGCGCTCGCTGCGCTCGACCCGTACCTGCCGCCCCGGGTCCTGGTACTTGGTGTCCTTGCGCCGGCGCAGCGTGAGCACGATCGCCGCGATGATGGCCACCAGCAGCACCAGCGCCGCGAGCTCGAACGGATAGGCGTAGGTCGTGTACAGCAGCCGCCCCAGGGCGCGCGTGTTGCTGGCGTCCGCGGCCAGTCCCGCCGGCTCCGGCACGCGCTCGAGGCCGAAGCGCCCGGAGCCGAGGACCAGGGCCATCTCGGCCGCCAGCAGCACCGCCACCGCCCCGCCGAGCGGAAGATACCTGGTGAAGCCCTCGCGCAGGCGGGCGATGTTGATGTCGAGCATCATCACCACGAACAGGAACAGCACCATCACCGCGCCGACGTACACCAGCACCAGCACGATGGCCAGGAACTCCGCCTGCAGCAGCAGCCACAGCCCGGCGGCGTTGAAGAAGGCCAGCACCAGGAACAGCGCCGCCTTCACCGGGTTTTTCACGGTGATCACCATGGTCGCGGCGAACACCAGCACCGCGGCAAAGAAATAAAAGATGAATTGTTTGAATTCCATATATTAGTTCTTGACGCAAAGGCGCAAAGGCGCAAAGAAAGGCTTGTGGAGTAGCTTCATTTTACGATTTCTTTGCGCCTTCGCGCCTTTGCGTCAAAAATTATTATCGGTACTTCGCGTCCGCGGCGCGCGCGGCGGCGATCAGTTTTTCGTACTTGTCGCCCACGGCGAGCAGCCGGTCCTTGGAGTAGACCAGGTCGCCGCGCTGCTCGCCGTGGTAGTCAATCACGTGCGTCTCGACGATCGAGTCCACCGGGCAGGCCTCCTCGCAGAAGCCGCAGAAGATACACTTGGTGAGGTCGAGGTCGTAGCGCGTGGTGCGGCGCGTGCCGTCGGCGCGCTGTTCCGATTCGATGGTGATGGCGAGCGCCGGGCAGATGGCCTCGCACAGCTTGCAGGCGATGCAGCGCTCCTCGCCGTTCGGGTAGCGGCGCAGCGCGTGCAGGCCGCGAAAGCGCGGGCTCATCGGCGTGCGCTCCTCCGGATACTGGACGGTGATCTTGCGCGCGAACAGGTGCCGGCCCGTGAGCATCAGGCCCCGGAGCAGCTCGAACAGCAGGAAGCTGTTGATGTAGCGTTTGAGCGCGTTCACGTCGGCATCTCAGTGAAAGACGCCGCCCCACGGCGTGAGAAAAGTGGCGCCCCCGATGACGCCGATCCACACGAGCGTCACCGGGATGAACACCTTCCAGCCGAGGCGCATGATCTGGTCGTAGCGGTAGCGCGGGAAGGTGGCGCGGAACCAGAGGAAGCAGAACAGCAGCAGGCTCACCTTGAGCAGCAGCCAGTGGACGCCGCCGCCGAGCAGCGCCCCGAGCAGCGGCACCTCCGGCACCCACTGCGGCGGCAGCGGCGAGAGCCAGCCGCCGAGGAACATGACCGCGGTCAGGACCGAGATCAGGATCATGTTGGCGTACTCGGCGAGGAAGAAGAGCGCGAACGTCATGCCCGAATACTCGACGTGGAAGCCGGCCACGATCTCGGACTCGCCCTCGGCGACGTCGAACGGCGCGCGGTTGGTCTCGGCCACGCCGGCGATGAAATACACCAGGAACAGCGGCAGCAGCGGCAGCAGGTACCACTGGTGCAGTCCGCCCTGCTGGTGCAACACGATCTCGCGCAGGTTGAGGCTCCCGGCCGCCATCAGCACGCCCACGAGCGCGAACCCCATGGCGATCTCGTAGGCGACGATCTGGGCCGCCGAGCGCATCGCGCCGAGGAAGGCGTACTTCGAGTTCGACGCCCAGCCGGCGACGATGACGCCGTAGACGCCCAGCGAGGACAGCGCCAGGATGAACAGCAGCCCGGCGTCAATGTTCGTCACCCACATCGTGTCGGTGAACGGGATCACCGCCCAGGCCACGAGCGCCGGGGCGAAGGCGAGCAGCGGCGCGATCACGAACAGGAACTTGTTGGCGTTCGCCGGGACGATGATCTCCTTCAGGATCAGCTTGAGCGCGTCCGCGAGCGGCTGCAGCCAGCCGCGCGGGCCGACGCGATTCGGGCCGATGCGCACCTGGATGTAGCCGATGATCTTGCGCTCGGCGAAGGTGAGATAGGCGACCGCCAGGATCAGCGGCAGCACGATGGCCAGGATCTTGGCGAGGTCGAGCAGCGCGCCCTGCGACCACGCCGGCAACCCGTTCCAGGTGCCCAGCAGGAACTCGGTCATGCGCCCTCCCCGACGATCGTCGCCGGACCGTGCCCGCCGAGCGTGGCGGTTTCCGGACAGCCCGCCGGAATCAGCACGCAGCCGTCCGGCACGCGCGCGTCCACGACGACCTTGAGCCGCGCGTCGCCCTCGATCATGCGCACCAGCACGCCGTCGCCGTCCTTGAGCTTGAGCCGCTCGGCCTGCGCCGCGTTCAGGCACGCCGCGGGCTCGGGGTTGGCGGCGGTCTTCTGCAGCGAGGCGGCGCGGCGCGTGATCGCGTCCACCGCGTACATCGGCACCTCGGCGATGCGCAGCACCTGGCCGCTCGGCGCCGCCAGCCCCGCGGGCGGCACCGCCGAGAGCTGCCACGCGCCGAGCCGCGCCGTGGGCGCGACGGCGCCGGTGTCAATCTCGCGCCGCACGTCCTCGATGTCCGCCTGCTCGAAGCCGGAGAGCCCGAGCAGGTTGCCGAGCACGCGCAGGATCTTCCAGCCGGGGCGCGCCTGGCCGAGCGGCGCGACCGCGCCGTTGAATTCCTGGCGCCGGCCCTCGGCGTTGACGAACGTGCCCGCGGTCTCGGTGAACGGCGCCAGCGGCAGCAGCACGTCGGCGTACTCCACCGCCCGGGTGCGGAACGGCGACGGCTTGAACGTGGTCAGCATGGCCACGAACTGCGCCGCCTGCATCGCCGCAAGCGCGCGCGCGCCGCTGATGCCGTCGAGCTCCGGCTCGACGCCGAGGAGCAGATAGGCCTGGCGCGGCTCGCGCAGCATGGCCGCGGCGTTGCGCCCGGCCGGCGCCGCCGGTTTTCCCGCCGGCCCGCGGTGCGGCACGCAGCCGGCGAGCCAGCCGGCGGCGGAGTCGGCCTCGGGGATGAAGCCGAAGCGCGCGCCCGCGGTCTCGGCGACGAGCTGCGCCAGCGCGCGCACGCTGGCCGAAAGCGGATGGCTCGTGGCGAGCGCGCCGAGCAGCACCGCGGCGGGCCGGCGTTCCGCGAGCGCGCGCGCCATGGCCTGATCGGTTTCGGTCGGGGCGACGTCCCGGTACTGCGCCGTGAACGGCGCCGGCAGCTCGGCGCCCTTCAACGCGCCCAGGGCCTTGGCCACGCCGGCGAGCCGCTCCAGCAGCTTCAGCGGGTCGGTGACCGTCTTGTGCGCGATCTTGTAGTTGAAGTCGTAGTCCACGGCGTTGACGGCCATGACGCACGCGCCCCGGAGGGCGGCCTTGCGCAGGCGCAGGTTGAGCAGCGGCGCCTCGCGGCGCGGGTCGGCGCCCACGAGCAGGACCGCGGCCAACTGCTCCAGATCCGCGAGCGCCTGGCCGAGCCACGGGAACGGCGGCATCGCGGCGTCGTCGCTGAAATCCGACTGGCGCAGGCGATGATCCACGTTGCCGGAGCCGAGCGCGCGCACGAGCTTCTGCAACAGGTAAAACTCCTCGAGCGTCGCGCCCGGCGCGGCGAGCGCGCCGACGCCGTCCGGCCCGTGCGTCTTGAGGGCCTGCTTCAGCCCCTGCGCCGTGAACTCGATCGCGGTGTTCCAGTCGGTCTCCTCCCACATGCCGTTGACGCGGATCATGGGCGCGCGCAGGCGCTCCTCGCTGTTCAGCGCCTCGTAGCTGAAGCGGTCGCGGTCGGAGAGCCAGCACTCGTTGACCGCCTCATTCTCGCGCGGCAGCACCCGCAGCACCCGGCCGTTGCGCGTCTGCACCGTGAGGTTGCTGCCGACGCAGTCGTGCGGCGCGACCGAGGCGCGGCCCCGCAGCTCCCACGGGCGCGCGCTGTAGCGGTAGGGCTTGGAGGTGAGCGCGCCCACCGGGCACAGGTCAATGACGTTGCCGGACAGCTCCGAGTTCACGCTGCCGTCGAGGAAGGTCCGGATCTCGGTGCGGTCGCCGCGCCCGAGGCCACCGAACTCCATGACGCCGGCGATTTCTTTCCCAAAACGCACGCAGCGCGTGCAGTGGATGCAGCGCGTCATCTCGGTGGCGATCAGCGGGCCGATGTCCTTGTCCACGACCGCGCGCTTGGGCTCGGTAAAGCGCGCGACGTCCTTGCCGTAGCCGAGCGCCAGGTCCTGCAACTGGCACTCGCCGCCCTGGTCGCAGACCGGGCAGTCGAGCGGGTGGTTGATGAGCAGGAACTCCATCACGCCCTGCTGCGCGGCGCGCGCCTTGTCCGAACGCGTGCGCACGATCATGCCGTCCGCCACCGGCGTGGCGCACGCCGGCATCGGCTTGGGCGCCTTCTCCACCTCGACCAGGCACATGCGGCAGCTGGCCGCGATGGACAGCTTCTTGTGATAGCAGAAGCGCGGGATGTAGACGCCGGCGGCGTCGGTGGCCTGGATCAGCATCGCGCCCTTGCGCACCTGGATCTTCTTGCCGTCAACGACGATGGTGACCTGGTCGGCGGCCGGCGCGGCCGCGCTCACGGTCTCGGGCTTGGCGCTCATGCCGCCCTCCGTATAGTCTCCGGCAGACAGGCGCGCCGCTCGATGTGATATTCGAATTCGCTCCGGAAGTGTTTGACGAAGCTCTTGACCGGCCAGGCGGCGGCGTCGCCCAGGGCGCAGATGGTGCGGCCCTCGATGTTGGAGGCGACGTCGGTCAGCAGGTCCAGGTCCTCGGGCCGGCCCTGGCCGTGTTCGATGCGGTGCAGCACGCGCGCCAGCCAGCCGGTGCCCTCGCGGCAGGGCGTGCACTGGCCGCACGACTCCTCGTAATAGAAATGCGACAGCCGCGCGAGGGCCCGCACCATGCAGGTGGTCTCGTCCATGACGATCACCGCGCCCGAACCGAGCGCCGAACCGGCCTTGGCGAGCGCGTCGTAGTCCATGGTGCAGTCCATGATGACGTCCGCGGGCATCACCGGCATGGACGATCCGCCGGGGATCACGGCCTTGAGCCGGTGCCCGTGGCGCACGCCGCCGGCCAGCTCCAGCAGCTTCACGAACGGCGTGCCCAGGGGGACCTCGTAGTTTCCGGGCTTGTTCACGTGGCCCGAGACCGAGAAGACCTTCGGCCCGCCGTTGTTGGGCTTGCCGATATTAAGGAACCAGTCCGCGCCGTTGCGCATGATGTCCGGCACCGACGCCAGGGTCTCGGTGTTGTTGATGGTGGTCGGCCGCCCGAACAGGCCGTAGGTCGCTGGAAACGGCGGCTTGTAGCGCGGGAACGCCTTCTTGCCCTCGATGGATTCGAGCAGCGCCGTCTCCTCGCCGCAGATGTAGGCCCCGGCGCCGAGGTGCGTGTGGATATCGAGGTCCACGCCCGCGTCCTGGATGTTGCGACCGAGCAGCCCGGCCGCGTACGCCTCCTTGAGCGCGCCCTCGAAGCGCTCGTACGGCTCCCAGAACTCGCGCCGGATGTAGTTGTAGCCCGCGGTCGCGCCGATGGCATAGCCGGCGATGGCCATGCCCTCGACCACGGCGTGCGGGTTGAATCGCAGAATGTCGCGGTCCTTGAACGTGCCCGGCTCGCCCTCGTCCGAGTTGCACACGAGGTATTTCTGGCCCGGCGCGGACCGGGGCATGAAGGACCATTTCAGGCCGGTGGAGAAACCGGCGCCGCCGCGCCCGCGCAGGGCGGATTTCTTGAGCGTCTCGATGATGGTCTCCGGCGGTGTTTTTTCCGTGAGGATTTTTTTCCACGCCTCGTAGCCGCCGGCGGCCTCGTAGGCCGCGAGCGTCCAGGAGCGGTCGCGGTGCAGGTTGCGGAAACAGACCTCGTTGGCCATGGTTATGTGGTCGAGCGGCCTGCGGCCGCGTGTATGAGCGGGCTCCCGCGCCCGCACGGCGGGTCCATTTCTTTGTACGCGCAAAGAAATGGACGAAAGAAACGCGCCCCGGTCGCTCGCCGCGAGCAAAAGGCGCTCGCGGTGCCCTGCGCTCCTCGCTCGGCCGGGCGCTCGCCTAACTCGCCGGGCGCAGACAACGCGCCTCGGGCTCGACCAGAGGCTCGCGACACCCCCCGGCCTCGGCTGCGGTGCTCGGCTCGCTCCGACGGGGATAAGAAAGAACCCATCAGGCCGTGCTGGGGATTGGTACGCCGTAACAGCAGCGACGGTGTGTTCTCCATTCCCGGATGGCGCGCCCAAACCTCTAACGCCGCGGCGCCATTCATTTCAACGTCTCCAGTATCTGATCAATCTTCTCCGGCGTGAGGCGCTCGTGGTAGTCCTTGCCCGCCGCCAGCGCCGGCGCGCCGCCGCAGGCCCCGAGGCACTCGACCTCCTTCAGGGTGAACCGGCCGTCGGCCGTGGTCTCGCCGAGCTTGACGCCGAGCCGCTGTTCCAGGTGCGCCACGACGTCGTCGGAGCCGCACAGCATGCAGGAGATGTTGGTGCAGACGCAGAGCTTGTGGCGGCCGACGGGCTTGAGGTCGTACATCGAATAGAAGCGCGCCACCTCGTGCGCCACCATCGGCGGCATCTCCAGGTACTCCGCGACCGCGTTGATGAGCTCGGGCGTGAGCCAGCCGCCGTTGGCGTCCTGGACGACGAACAGCGCCGCCATCACCGCCGACTGGCGGCGGTCGGGCGGGTATTTGGCGACCCAGCGATCAATCTCCGCGAGTGATTGTTTGGATAACATACTAATGTTTGACGCAAAGACGCAAAGACGCAAAGAAAATATACGTACGAGTAAAACCGAGATGACCCACGGTCACCCGGCCGTGCGCATATATTCTTGTGTTCTTGGCTTTCACTCTGGGTGTCCTTTGCGTCTTAGCGCCTTTGCGTCAAAAACTCATAGCCTACCGGTCAATCTCGCCGAACACGATGTCCTGCGTGCCGATGATCGCCACCACGTCGGCGATCATGTGGCCGCGGATCATCTCGTCCAGCGCCGCGAGGTGGGCGAATCCCGGGGCGCGGATCTTGAGCCGGTACGGCTTGTTGGCGCCGTCGGATACCAGGTAGACGCCGAACTCGCCCTTGGGGTGCTCGACCGCGGCGTAGGCCTCACCTTCCGGGAGGCAGAAACCCTCGGTGAAGAGCTTGAAGTGATGGATCAGCGACTCCATGTCGCGCTTCATCCGCTCGCGCGCGGGCGGCACGATCTTGTTGTCCGCGAGCGCCACCGGACCGGGGTTCTGGCGCAGCCACTCGACGCACTGGCGGATGATGCGGTTGCTCTGGTGCATCTCCTCGACGCGCACGAGGTAACGGTCGTAGCAGTCGCCGTTGACGCCGACCGGGATGTCGAAGTCGAGCCGGTCATAGACCTCGTAGGGCTGCTTCTTGCGCAGGTCCCACTCGACGCCGCTGCCGCGCAGCATCGGGCCGGTGAAGCCGAGCTGCAGGGCGCGCTCGGGGGTGACGACGCCGATGCCGACGGTGCGCTGCTTCCAGATGCGGTTGTCGGTGAGCAGGGTCTCGTATTCGTCCACGTATTTCGGGAAGCGCTCGGTGAAGTCCCAGATGAAGTCGAGCAGGCTGCCCCGGCGGTTGGCGTTCCGGCGCGCGACGTCACGCTCGTTGTGCCACTTGGACGGCTGATAGTGCGGCATGCTGTCCGGCAGGTCGCGGTACACGCCGCCGGGGCGGTAATAGGCAGCGTGCATGCGCGCGCCGGAGACGGCCTCGTAACAATCGAACAGGTCCTCGCGCTCGCGGAAGCAGTAGAGGAACACGGTCATGGCGCCGATGTCGAGCGCGTGCGCCCCGAGCCACAAGAGGTGGTTCAGGACGCGCGTGATCTCGTCGAACATGACGCGGATGTACTGGGCGCGGATCGGCGGCGCGATCCCGAGGAGCCTCTCGATCGCGAGCACGTAGCCGTGCTCGTTGCACAGCATGGAGACATAGTCGAGCCGGTCCATGTACGGCAACGACTGGATGTAGATCCGGCTCTCGGCGAGCTTCTCGGTCGCGCGGTGCAGCAACCCGATGTGCGGGTCGGCGCGCTGGATCACCTCGCCGTCGAGCTCGAGCACGAGCCGCAGCACGCCGTGCGCCGACGGGTGCTGGGGGCCGAAGTTCATGGTGTAGTTTCTAATCTCAGCCACGGGCGAAACCATCCTCGCGCACCACCCGCGGCGTGAGCACCCGCTGCTCGATGGTGACCGGCTCGTACACCACGCGCTGCTTCTCCGCGTCGTAGCGCACCTCGACGTTGCCGATGAGCGGGAAGTCCTTGCGGAACGGATGGCCGCTGAAGCCGTAGTCGGTGAGGATGCGGCGCAGGTCCGGATGGCCGTCGAACATGATCCCGAAAAGATCGAACGCCTCGCGCTCGTACCAGTTGGCCGCGCTCCAGATCTCCGTCACCGAGGCGATCAGCGGCGCCTCGTCCGCCAGCCGGGCGCGCAACCGCAGCCGGCGGTTGTGCCCGAGCGAGAGCAGGTGATAGACCACGGCGAAGCGCGGCCCCGGCCGCGCCCCCGACGCCGACTCCCGGCCGTAGTCGAGGTAGTCCACGCCGCACAGATCAATGAGCTGCTCGAAGGCGAGCGCGGGATCGTCGCGCAGGGCGCGGCAGACGGTCACGATGTCCTCGCGCCGGACCTCGAGGGTCAGCTCCCCCCGGTCCGTGCGCGCGTCCACGAGCGCGGGGCCGAGGATTTCCTTGGCGTGAGCGGCGACGGCCTGAAGCGAGTCAGTCATGGGCGCGGTTTCCAGCGGTTCAGCGCGCGATGGTGTTGGTGCGCTTGATCTTGTTCTGCAGCTGGATGATGCCGTAGAGCAGGGCCTCGGCCGTGGGCGGACAGCCCGGGACGTAGACGTCCACCGGCACGATGCGGTCGCAGCCGCGGACCACGGCATACGAGTAATGGTAGTAGCCGCCGCCGTTGGCGCACGAGCCCATGGAGATCACCCAGCGCGGCTCGGCCATCTGGTCGTAGACCCGGCGCAGCGCCGGGGCCATCTTGTTCACGAGCGTGCCGGCGACGATCATGACGTCCGACTGGCGCGGGCTCGGGCGGAAGACGACGCCGAAGCGGTCGAGGTCGTAGCGCGCGGCGCCGGCGTGCATCATCTCGACCGCGCAGCAGGCGAGGCCGAAGGTCATGGGCCAGAGCGAGCCGGTGCGCACGGCGTTGATGAGCTTGTCGGCCTGGGTCGTGACGAAGCCGCGCTCGAGGATGCCCTCTATTCCCATTCCAGCGCCCCCTTCTTCCACTCGTAGACGAAGCCGACCACCAGGATGCCGAGAAACAACATCATGGAGAGAAAGCCGAACATGCCGATCTCGTTGAGCGCCACCGCCCAGGGAAAGAGGAACGCGATCTCGAGATCGAAGATGATGAACAGGATCGCCACCAGATAGTAGCGCACGTCGAACTTCATGCGCGAATCCTCGAACGCCTCGAAGCCGCACTCATAAGGCGAGAGCTTCGCGGCGTCCGGGCGGTGCGGCCCGAGGACGCGACCGGCCACGATCATGGCGCCGCCGATGCCGAAGGCGACGGCCATGAAGATAAGGATGGGAATATAGCCTTGCAGCATGGGTTCCGGCGACGCCCGTGGTGAAACCGCCCCCTGTTTTTTTAGCGTCGGCGAGTCTAGGCTTCGGGCGCGATCAAAGTCAAGCCGCCGTCCGGCGGACAAATGATTCGATTCAAGGAGTTGTATTACTTTTTGCGGGTGTAATGAGCGCCTCCGGAATCGAAGGCGACCGACCGCAGCGAGCGCCGGAGAAATTGCACGGCCCGGTCAGGGAAATGGAAATATCAGAGCCTTAACAAAATGAATACGATTTTGAACCGCCAAGACGCCAAGGTCGCCAAGAAAGGCAATTTTTCAACGGCAAAAAACTTGGCGTTCTTGGCGTCTTGGCGGTTAATTTCTTTTGTTAGAGATTCTTAAAGAATGGTGCCGAAGGTGGGACTCGAACCCACACGGCTTGCGCCACCAGCCCCTCAAGCTGGCGTGTCTACCAATTTCACCACTTCGGCGGAAGAACAAACGAGGGACAGGATTAACAGGATTTTTCAGGATTTACAGGATTAAGTCCAACGGACGATAGCCAAAAACTCACTCGAAATACGGAACCCAGAAAATCCTGTTAATCCTGCGAAATCTTGTTAATCCTGTCTATTCGTTTTCTATTTTGGTACCTCTGGCGCCTTGGGCGGCGCCGCGACATCCGGCACCGCGGGCGTCGCGGGCGGCGCCGGCTGCTCCTGGGTCACGCTCTGCGTCACGCTCGCGGTTCCGGTCTGGTGCGTCGCCATCCACGCGAGCGCCAGGTTGGCGATGAAAAACACCGCGGCCAGGACGGCGGTGGTGCGGGTCAGGAAGTTGGCCGACCCGCGGGCGCCGAACAGCGTCGCCGAGGCGCCGCTGCCGAAGGCCGCGCCCATGTCCGCGCCCTTGCCCTGCTGCAGCAACACCAGGCCGACCAGCCCCAAGGCCGCCACGATGTCAATCACCATGATCACTTCTTTCATTGCCCCCTCCGTTGCCTAGGCATGTGCCAGTGTCGTGATATGCCGGGCGCGGCCGTCAGTCGGCGGCGCGGCAGATCAGCAGAAACTCCTCCGCATTCAACGACGCCCCGCCGATCAGGCCGCCGTCTATGTCCGGCTGGCCGAACAGCTCTTTGGCGTTCGCGCTCTTGACGCTGCCGCCGTAGAGGATGCGCAGCCCGTCCGCCACCGCCTGGTCCCGCGCCGCCAGCCGGCCGCGGATGAAGCGGTGCACGTCCTGCGCCTGCTGGGGCGTGGCGGTCTTGCCGGTGCCGATGGCCCACACCGGCTCGTAGGCGAGCACGGCGTTCTTGAGGCTCGCGATGCCGTGCTTGTTCACCACCGCGTCCAGCTGGCGCGCCACCACCGCCTCGGTCCGGTTCGCCTCGCGTTCCGCGAGCGTCTCGCCCACGCACAGGATCGGGACCAGGCCCGCGGCCTGCGCGGCGCCGAACTTTTCGGCCACGACGCCATCGTTCTCGCCGTACAGGGCGCGCCGCTCCGAGTGCCCGACGATGACATAGGCGCAGTCGTAGTCCTTGAGCATCGGCCCGGACACCTCGCCGGTGTAGGCGCCGGACTTGTGGGTGTCGAGACTCTGACCGCCCCAGGAGACCGGACCGCCGGCGAGCTTCTCGGCCACGAGCGGGATCAGAATGAACGGCGGGCAGAGCGCGACTTCCACCCTGGCGCCGGGTCCCACGCCGCGCCTGACGGCGTCCACCAGAGCCGCGGACTCGGCGCGGCTGCCATTCATCTTCCAGTTCCCCGCCACCAGCGGCCGGCGCTTGGACATTGTACCTTCCCCCCCACGCGTGATTCTGTTAAAAAACGGGCGCGATGTTACCGGCGGGGGGAAAAGAAAGCAATCAGCGATCAGCTATCAGCTTGAAGCAGCGCAGGTTTACAGTAGCTGACGGCTGATCGCTGATAGCTGATAGCTGTCTCCTACGCCGCTTCTTCCGCGGCGCGCTGGACGGTGTCGGCGAGCTGGCGCGAGAGGCGCTCGACCTGGGAGGCGTCGCGGCCCTCGACCATGACGCGGATCACGGGCTCGGTGCCGGAGGGGCGCAGCAGCACGCGCCCCTGGTCGGCCAGCTCCGTCTCCGCCTGCCGCACCGCCTGTCTGATCTTGGGCGAGGCGCCGACGTCGAAGCGCGCGCCGATGCGGACGTTGATCATGGTCTGCGGATAGATCTGCATGCCGGACTTGAGCTGCGCCAGGGTCTTGCCGGCGCCCACCATCACCGCCAGCGCCTCGAGCGCGGTTATGATGCCGTCGCCGGTGGTGCTCTTGTCGAGGCAGAGGACGTGGCCCGATGATTCCCCGCCGAGCTCCCAGCCCTCCTGCTGCAACAGACTCAGGACATACCGATCGCCGACGGCCGCGCGCTTGAACGGGATGCCGCGCTCGCGGCAGGCGTGCTCCAGCCCGAGATTGCTCATGAGAGTGCCGGCGATGCCGCCGCGCAGGCGGCCCGCGGCGTGGCGCGCGCTACCGACAATATAAAGTATCTGATCGCCGTCAACGCACTGGCCGCCCGCGTCCACCAGGATGACGCGGTCGCCGTCGCCGTCGAGGGCGATGCCGGCGTCGGCGCCCTTCTCGGTCACGGTCTTCTGCAACAGCTTCGGGCTGGTCGAGCCGCAGTCGCGGTTGATGTTGAAGCCGTCCGGGTCGTTGGCGATGGCGATGACCTCGGCGCCGAGTTCCTCGAACACGTGCGGCGCGATCTGGTAGGCGGCGCCGTTGGCGCAATCCACCACGAGCTTGAGGCCGGCGAGGCTCTGGCGGTGCGGGAAGGTGCTCTTGCAATACTCGATGTAGCGGCCGGCGGCGTCGTCGTAGCGCTTCGCCTTGCCCAGGCGCGCGGACGCCACGGTCGCGAGCGGTCGGGCCATCATCTCCTCGATCGCGGCCTCGACCTCATCGGGAAGCTTCGCGCCCTCGGAGGAGAAAAACTTGATGCCGTTGTCCTCATAGGGATTGTGCGAGGCGGAGATCACGATGCCGGCGCGCGCCCGGGCGGTGCGCGTGAGATACGCGATCCCCGGCGTCGGCATCGGCCCGAGCAGGCGGATGTCCACGCCCGCGGCCGACAGCCCCGATTCGAGCGCCGACTCCAGCATGTAGCCCGAGACGCGCGTGTCCTTGCCGATCAGGATCTTTCCCGGATCGCCGTCCTTGCCGCCCAGCACCATGCCCGCGGCCCAGCCGAGCTTCAGCACCGTCTCGGGCGTGATGGGCTCATCGCCGACCCGGCCGCGGATACCGTCGGTGCCGAAGTAGTGTCGTTTGTTCGTTGCCATATCCATCTTTAAAGATAAATAAAGATCGTAGGTTAATGAGCTGAGCGCAGCGATACCCAACATCACCTACAGAAGAAGGCGCAACTCGTTGGGGTTCGCTGCGCTCACCCCAACCTACAGCCTGCATTCACCGCAGAGAACGCGAAAACAAGAATGGACAGGATTAACAGGATTTCTCAGGATTTACAGGATTATTTCGAGAATTCTTTAATCTTGTTAATCCTGTTCTAATCCTGTTAATCCTGTCTATTCCTTTCTATTCCTTTGCGCCTGGGTAAACCGCCGCGTACATCCGCAGCGCCTCCACCGTCGGTCCCACGTCGTGCACCCGGACGATGCGCGCTCCATTTTGCACCGCCAGGAGCGCCAGCGCCACACTCGCGTGCAACCGCTGCTCGACCGGCAGCCCCAGGGCCTTGCCGATCATTGATTTGCGCGATAGCCCCGCGAGCACCGGCGCGCCGAGCCCCGCGAATTCCCCGAGCCTGCGCAGCAACTCGAGATTGTGCTCCAGGGTCTTGCCGAAGCCGAAGCCTGGATCAACCAGGATCCGTTCCCTCGGGATACCGGCCGCGACGCAGGCCGCGATACGCGCCTCCAGAAAAGCGCGGACGTCGTGCACGACATCAGCGTAATGCGGGTTCTCCTGCATGGTGCGCGGCTCGCCCTGCATGTGCATGAGACAGACCGGCACCTTGAGCGCCGCCACCGTTTCCAGCGCGCCGGGGGCGCGCAGGGCCGTAACGTCGTTGATCAATCCCGCGCCGGCCGCGACCGCCGCGCGCATCACCTCCGGCTTCGAAGTATCCACGGAGACGGGAACGGGAAGCGCGCGCGCGATCGCCTCGATCACCGGGATCACGCGGTCGAGCTCCTCCCGCGCCGAGACCGCGCGCGCGCCGGGACGGGTGGATTCGCCGCCGACGTCAATGATCGCCGCGCCCTCATCCAGCATGCGCCGGGCGCGCGCGAGCGCGCTTTCGGGGGCCAAAAAAACACCCCCGTCCGAGAAGGAATCGGGGGTGACATTCAGTATCCCCATCACCGCGGGGCGGGAGAGGTCGAGTGACCTTCCTCCGCAATCGAGAACGATCGTAATCACAGTGAAAA
>MFSY01000018.1:0-6560 GCA_001785175.1 Candidatus Muproteobacteria bacterium RIFCSPHIGHO2_01_FULL_65_16
GGGAGGACAACGTCATAACACATTTAAGGAACCTCTAAAAATTGCCTCTCATGTAGGTTGGGTTAAGCCGCGTAAGCGGCGAACCCAACAAAATCATAATGATCGAACCACCGGTATTCACCGACGCCCAGGCGGTCCCGACTCGCGGCGTTCTTGAGCGCCCCCGAGCGCCCGGAAGGACGATGCGCTACTGCGAACTCGCCGGTTTCCTGTTCGCGGTCGCCTGTTCGCCGGAGTTGGTTCAGCCGTCTGAGTGGCTACCTCTGGTGTTCAACGAGAAGACTGTATTTGACATAATATACATTATACGAATGTCATGAGACGGGATCGGGGATAGCTCATTGCTTGGCAGGTTACGAATGCTATAGGGTTTATCAGGGTGTACTCTGTCACATCAACTCCTGAGGGGGTGCACAATGCGTTTGATCCAACGTCTCATGTTCTTTTCGTTCTGGCTGGCGGCCGGATTGGCGCCCACGACCGCGGGCGCGCATGACCTGGTGCTCAAGGAGCCGGACAACATCCGCGTCGGCGCCTGCAGCGAGCAGATCAGATTCCAGGTGGAATTGAACGACGGCGGGCACAAGCACAACGCCGGCCAGGCGCCCGCCGCGACCTATCGGGTCATAGTCTATTCGCCGGCGCGCCGGAAAATAATCAAGACCTTCGACGTGACCGACCACAAGCTGGGCGACACCAAATTCTTCGTCGTGCCGTCCGACAGTCTCATCTGCGATCGCCAGCTGGAAATACGCGTGGATGACCAGAATCGGGTCGAGGAGACAAACAAAAAGAACAACGCGGCGGATATCAAACTGGAGGTGTCGCGCACCGGCGGCGACAACCCGTGCGCGGCGACCCCGGACAAGTGCCGTTGATTAGATGAGTTTTTGACGCAGAGGCGCGGAGGCGCAGAGAAATGAAAGCATTGTGTTTAATTCGAGGAACGCAAAGAATTTTCTGTTGATTATCCGATGCCTTTCTTTGCGTCCTTCGCGTCTTTGCGGCAAATAATCATACGGCGCGGTTGAACAAAGCAAAAAAATTGCGCGTGGTCTGGTCGGCGATATCGGCGAGCGTGACGCCGCGCACTTCGGCCAGGCATTCGGCGACATAGCGCACAAAGGCCGGCTCGTTCGTCCGGCCGCGGTGCGGCACCGGGGCGAGATACGGCGCGTCGGTCTCGATCAGCAGCCGGTCGGCGGGAACCTGCCGCGCCACCGCGCGCAGGGCGTCGGCGTTGCGGAAGGTCAAAATCCCGGAAAACGATATAAAAAACCCGAGATCCAGGGCCTCCCTGGCCACCTCCCAGGTTTCGGTGAAGCAGTGCATCACCCCGCCGATCGCGGCGGCGCCATCCTCGCGCAGGATCGTGAGCGTGTCTGCGGCCGCCTCCCGAGTATGCACGATGAGCGGCTTGCGACATTGCTTCGCCGCCCGTATATGCCGGCGAAAGCGCTCCCGCTGCCAATCCATATCGCCCGTGCTGCGGTAGTAATCCAGCCCGGTCTCGCCGATGGCGACCACCTTCTCGTCCAGGGCCAGGCGCGCCAGATCCTCCGCCGACGGCACCTCCCCCTGCTGTTCGTTGGGATGGACGCCGACGGAGGCATAGATATTGGCGTGCGCCCGGGCGAGCGCGCAGACCGCGGGGAATTTCTCCAGCGTCACCGCCACGCACAGCATGTGCCCTACCCCGTTGTCCCGGGCGTTTTGCAAGACCTGGGGAAGGTTCGCGTGGAGCGGCTCGAAATCGAGGTGGCAGTGGGAATCTACGAGCGTCAGCACGCTACATCGTATGCGTCGGCCGGTCGGAGTTGAGGTGACCGGCGAGCAGGGTTTCGATCTTGGTGCGCGCCACCCCGGAATCCTTTTCGCTGAACTGGATGCCGACGCCGGCGGAGCGCCCGCCTTGCGCGCCGTGCGGCGATATCCACACCACGTGCCCGGCGACGGGGATCTTCTCCTTGCTGTCCATGAGCGTCAGCAGCATGAAGACCTCTTCTCCCAGCTTGTACGGCCTGGTGCTGGGGACGAAGATTCCCCCGCCTTTGACGAACGGCATGTACGCCGCATACAGGGCGTTTTTGTCCTTGATGGTCAACGACAGCACGCCCGGGCGCGCCGCCGGGACGGCGCGGATCGGTCCGGGAGGAAGATTGGGCGGTTTGACTACCGGCTTGGGGCGATCGTCCATTGCTAGCTTAGTTTAGATGATCCACGCGCCGTGCAACTCCAGCGTATGAGCACGTCTTCCAGCAGCAAAAGCTCGTCGAGCGGCCCGTTTAACAGCTTTCTAGACCCAGAAACTACATCAAGAAATCCGAATAACTCTTTAAAGTTTAACCTATTTATGAATGGGTGCAAGTAGGCCGGCGCACCCGCGACGGCACCGGCGCCGGACAGGCCGGTCTGCAAAAGCTCGGCGACGAATCCGTAGAGCCAGGCCAGGCACCGCTCCGCGCCCATGGCCTGCCAGCGCGCGGCGCAGGCGACCGGGGATTCGCGCCGCGCGCTCACGGCCTCGAGGTCGCGCAGCAGTTGTTCGCGCTGCTTCAAAAAATCCGCCGTCCCCAGCTCCAAGGCCAGCAACGGCGCCCCGGCGGCGATCTCGAGCAACTGCTCGTGTTCACCCACGCCGCCCGGGCAGCGGGACTTGAGCCATGCCAGCGCCTCGGCGCCGGCCGGCGGCCGGAACTGTATGGCCGCGCAGCGACTGCGGATGGTGGCCGGAAGGCGCGCGGGCTCGTCGCTTACCAGGATCAGCACGCTGCCAAGCGGCGGCTCCTCCAGTTGCTTCAACAGGCCGTTGGCCGCGTGCAGATTCATGGCATCGGCCGGGGCGATGAGCGCCACCTTGTGCGCGGCGGTGTGCGGTCGCAGCGCCAGGAAATCGCCGAGCGCACGGATCTGATCAATGCCGATGCCCTTGCCCTCCTCCGCGGGCGCGACCTGCGCCAGATCCGGGTGGGTGCCGGCGGCGAGCAACCGGCAGCCCTTGCAGTCGCCGCAGGCGTCGCCGGCCGGCGCCGGGCGGTCACACAGGAGCGCCCATGCCAGGCGCCGGGCGAAATCATGCTTGCCCAGGCCGGGCGGTCCGTACAGCAGCAGCCCGTGCGGCAGGCGATCAATTGCGGTTATTAGCCGCGCCCAGGTCGCGCCATGCCACGGATGGCGTTCCGGCGGCGGATATTCCCGCCGCGCCGCCGGCGCTTCGTTATCGGCCATGCACCACCTCGTGCAGTGTGGCGGCGATCCGTTGCTCCACCTGCTCCCGGCTCTGGCCGGCGTCAATGACACGAATCCGCTCCGGCGCGCGCCGCGCCAGGTCGAGATAGGCCTGGCGCACGCGCGCGAAGAATTCCCCGTTCTCGCGCTCGAACCGGTCCGGCAGGCCGCGATTGCCGGCGCGCGCCAGCCCCACCTCCACCGGCACATCCAGCAGCAGCGTGAGGTCCGGGCGCAGATCGCCCTGGACCCAGGTTTCGAGCAGCGCGATGCGCTCGGGCGCGACCCCGCGGCCCCCGCCCTGGTAGGCGTAGGTGGCGTCGGTGAAGCGGTCGCACAGCACGGTCTTGCCCTGCGCCAGCGCCGGCCGGATGATCCGGGTGAGATGCTCGGCGCGGGCGGCGAACATGAGCAGCGTCTCCGTTTCCGGGGCGATATCCAGCTCGTGGCGATGCAGCAGCAGCTCGCGCACGCGCTCGCCCAGCGCCGTGCCCCCCGGCTCGCGCGTCACCAGCACGCTGTGGCCCGCCTGTTGCAGCCACTGCCGGACAAAGGCGAGGTTGGTGCTCTTGCCCGCACCCTCCCCGCCTTCGAGCGTGACGAAGAATCCGCGCTTCTTCATGGCGCCTGGCCGCCCCGCCCGGCGCCGGAAAAAGAAGAAAAATTCTGCCGCCGGCCCTTCAACTGGTACTTGATCACGGCCTTGTTGTGTTCTTCCAGCGTGTTCGAGAATTCATGGCTGCCGTCGCCGCGGGAGACGAAATACAGCGCGCGCGTGTCCGCCGGATGCAGCACGGCGTTCAGCGCCTCGCCCCCGGGCATGGCGATCGGCGTCGGCGGGAGCCCGGCGCGGGTGTAGGTGTTGTAGGGCGTGTCTTTCCTGAGATCGCGCAGCCGGATGTTGCCGTCGTAGGCCTGCCCCAGGCCGTAAATCACCGTCGGATCGGATTGCAGCCGCATGCCGCGGCGCAGGCGGTTGATGAAGACGCCGGCGATCTGCCGGCGCTCGTCCGCGCGCCCGGTCTCCTTTTCCACGATCGAGGCCATGATCAGGGCCTCGTCCATGCTCCGGAATGGAAGCTCCCGGTCGCGGTTTTCCCATTCGCGCCGCAGGGTGTCGTCCATTTTGGCATAGGCGCGCGCGAGAATCTCAAGGTCGCTCGCGCCGCCGGTGTAGTAGTAGGTGTCCGGGTAGAACCGGCCTTCCGGGTGCGCGCGCGGGTGGTTCAGCCGCGCCATGACCTCGCCCGGGGCGCGCCCGGCCAGCGTCTGCTTGAGCTGCGGCGCCTGCGCCAGCGCCCGCAGAAACTGCCTGAAGGTCCAGCCCTCGACCAGCACCAGCGGATATTCCACCACCCGCCCGGCCACGACCTGATCGAGCAGCGCGCGCGCGGATATCCCCTTGCGGAACCGATACTCCCCGGCCTTCAGGTCGCGGCTGTGGCCGGTGAGATAACCGAGCCAGACGAAGGTATGCGCCTCGGCAAGCACGTCGCGCCGCTGCAGCTCGCGCGCGAGCGCGCGCAGGCTGGTCCCGGAGCTGACCACGAATGTGTCCGGGCCGGGATTGAGCGCGTGGTTCCAGGACCAGAACAGGTAGACGCCGGCGGCGAGCGCCAGCGCCGGCGCCGCCAGCCACAGGCGCCTAACAACGGGCGGCAGGGCAAACGGCATCGCCGATCGCGTCCCGGATGCTGTGCGTGACTTTCCCCACGGGATAGTCGCGGTTTTCGAACCTTTTAACCGGCCACAGGCCGATCACGCTGTTGGTGAGAAAGATCTCGTCCGCCGTCAGGAGGTCGGCCGGGGTGAGCGTGGTGACATGGACCGGCAGCGCGAGAGCGCGCGCCTTTTCCAGCACCAGGTCGCGGACCACGCCCGCCACCCCGCAGCGGGACAGATCGGGCGTAAGCAGCGCGCCGCGTTGAACCAGAAACAGATTGCTCATGGTGCCCTCGATCACGTGCCCGTCCTCGTCCAGCATCAGGCCCTCGGCATATCCATCCTTCCATTCACCGCGCGCCAGCACCTGCTCCAGCCGGTTCAGGTGCTTGATGCCCGCGAGCCGCGGATGGCAGGCGAGCGTCGTGCGGCATAATCGCACATCCACGCCGTCCTGTGCATGCGCCGGCGGGTGGTCCGGCCACGGCGCCAGGCTCACAACCCGGGTCGGCTCCGCCTCGGCCGGCGCGTAGCCCCGCTCCGAGCCGCCGCGCGTCAGCACGAGCTTCAGCACGCCGCGCGCAACCCCCCGGCACAGTCCATGCGCCTCCGCCCGCCACAACGGCTCCGGGGGCGCGGCGATCCCGAGCCGGGCCGCGTCGCGGGACAGACGCTGCATGTGCCGCTCCCACAGCAGCGGCCGGCCCGCGCACACCGCGATGGTCTCGAACAATCCGTCGCCGTACTGGAAGCCGCGGTCGCGCACCGGCACCTGATCGCCCGCGCGCCCGTTGATCAGGCAGACGACGGCGCTCATGCCGCGATCCCCAGGGCCGCGAGCAGCCCCCTGGCCTTGGCGCGCGTCTCCTCAAGCTCCCGTTGCGGAACGGAGTCGGCGACGATGCCGGCCCCGGCGCGCAGGCTGACCTCGTCTCCGTTTTGCACCAGGGTGCGGATCAGGATATTGAGGTCCATGCTGCCGTCGTGATTGATATAGCCCATGGAGCCGGTGTAGGCGCCGCGCGGGCCGCGCTCGAGCTCGGCGATGATCTGCATGCAGCGCAGCTTGGGGCAGCCGGTGATGGTGCCGCCGGGGAAGACCGCGCGCAGCACCTGCGCCGGCGTGATCCCGGGGCGCAGTTCGCCGTGGACCTCGGAGACGATGTGGTGCACATGCCGGTAGGACTCGAGCGTCATGAACTCCGCCGCCGTCACCGTCCCGGTGCGGCAGATGCGCCCGAGGTCATTGCGCTCGAGATCAATCAGCATGACGTGCTCGGCGCGCTCCTTGGGATGCAGCAGCAGCGCGCGCGCGAGCGCCTGGTCCCGGACGGGATCGGCGCTGCGCGGATAGGTCCCGGCGATCGGGCGCGTGCGCGCGGTTCCGGCGCGCACCTCGACCAGGCGCTCCGGCGACGAGCTTATGACCGCGCGCCCGCCGGGGAAGGTCATGAGGCCGGCGAACGGGGCCGGGTTGGCCGCGCGCAGGCGCCGGTAGAGATCGGCCGCGGCCGCGGGCGCGCGCAGGCGCGCGCGCCAGGCGCGCGATAGATTTACCTGGTACACATCGCCGGCGGCGATGTATTCCTGAACGCGCTCGACGCCGCGGATGAAATCCGCCGGCTCGTCCTCGGCGATCTCGGCCGCGGCCGGCGGCGGCGCGGCCGGCG
>MFSY01000018.1:6580-18562 GCA_001785175.1 Candidatus Muproteobacteria bacterium RIFCSPHIGHO2_01_FULL_65_16
GCATCGGCGCCAGCCAGTCGCGCGCGCCGCCGGGCTCGCAGATGAGATGGGTCAGCCGGCGCGCGTGATCGCGGATGATCGCCGCCGGAAAGCGCGTGGCGCAGGCGACCGGCAGCGTCGGGTCGCGCGCTATGCCGGCGAGCCGTGGCTCGATCTGCGCCGCCGTCTCGTAACCCAGAAACACGAACCAGCCGCCGGTGAACGGCAACTCATCCCCGCCCGCCGCGCCCACCCGCGCCGCCTCCCGGCGCCAGTCGCGCTCGAAGGCCTCCAGGAAATCACCGCGGCCGTGATCGCCGCCACTGCCCGTAAGCAGGTCCGCAGCCGTGAGCGCGAGCGTCTGCTGTGGAAAGGCGAAGAGGATGTCGTAACGCGCCTGCGCGGCGCCGTGGGCGACGCTCTCCAGCAGATGCGGGTAACGTTCGGGCCGGAGCTGGTGCAGCAGCGTGAGATCGGGAAACGCCGCCAGGGTACAGCCGATACGCCCCGCGGAGAGGAGCGGTGAGTCTTGGGCGCGGCGCGCGCTCACATGAGGCGGCGCAGGATGATGGTGCCGTTCGTGCCGCCGAAGCCGAAGGAGTTGGAGACGGCGACGGCGATCTTCATCGCGCGCGCGCTCCCCGGGACGTAGTCCAGGTCGCACTCGGGGTCGGGGGTGGTGAGATTGATCGTCGGCGGCGCCACCTGGTGCTGGATCGCGAGCGCCGTGTAGATCGCCTCGACCCCGCCGGCCGCGCCCAGCAGGTGCCCGGTCATGGACTTGGTCGAGCTCACGGCCAGTTTCTTTGCGTGCGCGCCGAAGGCGGTTTTGACCGCGAGCGTCTCGGCGCGGTCGCCGAGCAGCGTGGACGTCCCGTGGGCATTGATATATTGCACCTGCTCCGGGTTGACGCCGGCGTTGCGCATGGCGTTGCGCATGCAGCGCGCGGCGCCCTCCCCGTCCGCCGGCGGGCTGGTCATGTGGTAGGCGTCGCCGCTCATGCCGAAACCGATCAGCTCGCAGTAGATCCTGGCGCCGCGGCGTTGCGCGTGCTCGTACTCCTCCAGCACCACGATGCCGGCGCCCTCGCCGAGCACAAAGCCGTCGCGGTCCTTGTCCCACGGGCGGCTCGCGGTCTCGGGGCTGTCGTTGCGCGTTGAGAGCGCCTTGGCGTTGCCGAAGCCGGCGAGCGCGGTCGGCGTGATGGCGGCCTCGGCGCCGCCGGCGATCATGACGTCGGCGTCGCCGTACTCGATCAGGCGTCCGGCGTCGCCGACGGCGTGGGTGGCGGTGGCGCAGGCGGTGACCATCGAGAGGTTCGGCCCCTTGAGGCCGAACATGACCGAGAGATCGCCCGAGATCATGTTGATGATGCACATGGGCACGAAGAACGGCGTCACGCGCCGCGGCCCGCGCTCCTTGATGGTCAGCGTCATCTCCTCGATGGTGCTGACGCCGCCGATGCCGGCGCCGATGTGGACGCCGATGCGTTCGGCGTTGGCCTCGGTCACCGCCAGCCCCGAGTCCTTGATGGCTTCGATCGCCGCCGCCATGCCGAGCTGGATGAAGCGGTCCATGCGGCGCGCCTCCTTCTCCGACACGTATTGCGCGGGGTCGAAGTTCTTCACCTCGCCGGCGATGGCCGAGGGATAGCCGGTGGCGTCGAAATGCGTCACGCGCCCGATGCCGCCCCTGCCCGCGGTGATGTTGCGCCAGTTCTCGGCGACACCGATGCCCAGCGGGGAAACGATGCCGAGGCCGGTGATAACGACGCGCCGTTTGCTCAAGCCACGCCCTCTTGTGTGCGATCCGGGATGAATCTTCCGCCCCTCAAAACCAAGAGGCCGCCGCCACGCGGGTGACGACGGCCCCTTCGCGGCGGGCGAAAATCAGTTCGAATGCGAATTGATGTATTCGATGGCTTGCTGCACGGTGGTGATCTTTTCCGCTTCCTCGTCGGGAATTTCGCAATCGAATTCCTCTTCCAGGGCCATGACCAGCTCCACCGTGTCCAGTGAGTCCGCGCCCAGGTCGTCCACGAAGGAGGCGCTCGATTTGACATCGTTCTCGTTGACGCCCAATTGCTCCACCACTATTTTCTTGACGCGCTCTTCGACACTGCTCATAGGTGCTTTTTCCTCCAAGAATTGATCATACCGGCCTTTCGCGGGCGCATAGTTAACACCATTTGCCCGGGATCGTCCAGCCGCGCGGCGAACCCGCCCAAAACGCGGCGGATACGGCATTTTTCCGTCGCCGCGGCGCGCTCCAAGCTCCGCCTAGCCCATGTACATGCCGCCGTTCACGTGCAGGGTCGTGCCGGTGATGTAGGCCGCCTGCGGCGAGGCGAGAAAGGCCACGGCGTGGGCGATGTCCTGCACCAGTCCCAGCCGCCCGAGCGGAATCAGTTTGAGCAGCCCGTCCCTGGCTTCTTGCGGCAACGCGCGCGTCATGTCGGTGTCAATGAAGCCGGGCGCGACGGCGTTGACGGTGATGTTGCGGCTGCCGATTTCACGCGCGAGCGCGCGGGTGAAGCCGATGATGCCGGCCTTGGCGGCGGCGTAATTGGTCTGGCCGGGATTGCCGGTCGCGCTGACCACGGAGCTGACGCTGATGATCCGGCCCTTGCGCGCCCTGGTCATCGGGCGCAGGCAGGCCTTGGTCATCCGGTAGACGGACTTGAGATTGGTGTCCATGACCGTGTCCCACTGCTCCTCCGTCATGCGCAGCAACAGGTCGTCGCGCGTGATGCCGGCGTTGTTGACCAGTATCGTAGGCGATCCCACGGATTTTTCCAGGTCGGCGATCACATTCTCGATCACGGCCGGATCGGTGACGTTCAGCACCACGCCGCGGCCTTTTATGTTGTTTTCTTTCAGGGCGTTGCCGATTCTTTCCGCGCCCTCGCTCGCGGTCGCCGTGCCGACGACCGTCGCGCCCCGGCGCCCCAGCTCCAGAGCGATGGCGGTGCCGATGCCGCGGCTGGCGCCGGTCACGAGGGCGATTTCACCATTCAATGACACGGTTCTTCTCTCAATGACACGGTTCTTCTCTCCAAAGTATTTGGCGTTGTTCTTGCCGCCGAGGCGCGAGAAGCTGGATCAGCTATTAAGCTATCAGCTAACCGCCAGCGGCTTTATTCAGCGCTTCCGCGAGTGTCGCCGGATCGTACACCGGCAGTGTCACGGCGCGCTTGTCTATGCGCCGGTTCAGGCCCGCGAGCACCCTCCCGGGCCCGCATTCTACCAGCTCGTCCACGCCCGCGGCGGTGAATTTCTGGATCGTCTCGACCCAGCGCACGGGCGATTCGATCTGGCGCACGAGGGCGTCGCGTATGGCCTGCGGATCGGTCTCGGCCTGCACGTGGACGTTGTGCACCACGGGAATTTTCGGCGCCCGGATCGCCACCGCGCGCAGGCGCTGCGCCATGCGCTCGGCCGCCGGGCGCATCAACGAACAGTGCGACGGAACGCTGACCGGCAGCGCCACGGCGCGCTTGGCGCCGGCGTCCGCGGCCAGCGCCACGGCGCGGCCGACCGCCGCCGCCGTTCCCGCTATGACCACCTGGCCGGGTGAATTGAAATTGACCGGCGCCAGGACCTCGCCGTGCGCGGCCCGCTCGCACAGGCGCCGCACCGCGTCGTCATCCAGCCCCAGGATCGCCGCCATGCCGCCGCGCCCGGCGGGCACCGCCTCCTGCATGAAGCGGCCGCGATCCGCCACCAGTTTTATTCCGTCGCCGAACGCCAACCCCTCGGCGCAGACCAGCGCGCTGTACTCGCCCAGGCTGTGGCCGGCCATGATGACCGGCGCGGGCCCGCCGCGCGCGCGCCACACGCGCCACACCGCCACGCCGGCGGCGAGCATCGCGGGCTGCGTGACCTCGGTCTGGTTGAGCCGCTCCTCCGGCCCGTGTTCGACAATCCGCCACAGATCGTAGCCGAGCGCCGCCGACGCCTCGGCGAAGGTCTCCTTGACGGCCGGATGGTCCGCGGCGAGCGCGTTCAGCATGCCCACCGCCTGCGAGCCCTGCCCGGGAAATACGAACGCAAGTGTCATAATGTTTCGAGGGTTATATGATTATTTGACGCAAAGGCGCAAAGAAAACCGAACGGCGCTACGCGCCGAAAATCTAAAAACTCTTATTTTTCTTTGCGCCTTTGCGTCTTTGCGTCAGAAATTCATATCAATACTTAAGCAGCACCGAGCCCCACGTGAACCCGCCGCCGAAGGCCTCCATCAGCACGGTCTCGCCGCGCTTGATGCGGCCGTCGCGCACCGCCTCGTCGAAGGCGAGCGGGATCGAGGCCGCGGAGGTGTTGCCGTGGCGCTCCACGGTGAGCACCACGCGCTCCATCGGCAGATCGAGCTTCCTGGCGGTGGCGGCGATGATGCGGATGTTCGCCTGATGCGGCACGAGCCACTTGATGTCGGCCTTCTGCATGTGGTTCGCCGCGAGCGTCTCGTCCACGATGCGCCCGAGGGTGTTGACCGCGACCTTGAACACCTCGCCGCCCTCCATGTTGAGATGCGCCTGGCCCTTCGTCACCTTGTCGTAGCCCTGGGAGATGCCGGCCGGGACGGTGAGCAGGTCCTTGTACCGGCCGTCGGCGTGCAGATGCGTCGAGACGATGCCGGGCGCGTCGGCGGCGGTGAGCACCACCGCGCCGGCGCCGTCGCCGAAGAGCACGCAGGTCGCGCGGTCGGTCCAGTCAATAATGCGCGACAGCGTCTCGCTGCCCACGATCAGGGCGCAGCGCGCCGACCCCGTGTGGATGAACTTGTCGGCGATGGCCAGGGCGTAGATGAAGCCGGTGCACACCGCCTGCACGTCGAAGGCGGGACAGCCGTGGATGCCGAGCCGGTCCTGCAGCAGGCAGGCGGTGCTGGGAAACACGCGGTCGGGGGTCGTGGTCGCAAGGACGATGAGATCAATGTCCTGCGGTGTGACGCCCGCGGCCTGGATCGCCCGGCGCGCGGCGTGTTCGGCCATGTTGCCGGTGGTCTCGCCGTCGGCGGCGATGTGGCGCTCGCGAATTCCGGTGCGCTCGACGATCCACGCGTCCGTGGTGTCAACCATCTTCTCCAACTCGGCGTTGGTCAGGACCTTCTGCGGCAGGTAGCCGCCGGTGCCGGCGATACGCGCGAAACTCACGCCGGCTGCCCCTGCCCGTGCAGGGCGGCGAGTTCCGCGCCGATCCGCTGCGGCACGCGGTTGCGCACCTCGCTCAGCGCCTCCAGGATCGCGAATTCGAACGCCAGGGCGTCGGCGCCGCCGTGGCTCTTGATGACCGTGCCGTTCAGCCCGGCGAACGTGGCGCCGTTGTAGCGCCGGTGATCCACGCGCCGGCGGAAGGCGCGCAGCACCGGCAGCGCCACCAGGGCCGCGAGGCGCGTGAACAGGTTGCGCTGGAATTCCTGCTTCATGAAATGGGAGATCATCTGCGCCAGCCCCTCGCTGGCCTTCAGCGCCACGTTGCCGACGAAACCGTCGCAGACGATGACGTCCATGTCGCCGGTGAAGATCGCGTCGCCCTCGACGTAGCCGCAGTAGTTCAGGTGGCTCGCGCGCAACAACACGGCGGCCTTCTTCACCACCTCGTTGCCCTTGATCTCCTCCGCGCCGACGTTGAGCAACGCGACGCGCGGCCGCTCCTTGCCCTCGGTGGCGCTGACCAGGATCGAGCCCATGATGGCGAACTGCAGCAGTTGCTCCGGGGTGCAGTCCACGTTGGCGCCGAGATCGAGGACGTGCATATGTCCGCGGATCGTGGGCAGCGTGGTGACGATGGCCGGCCGGTCTATGCCCGGCAGGGTCTTGAGCACGAAGCGCGCCGTGGCCATCAGCGCCCCGGTGTTGCCGGCGGAGACGGCGGCGTCCGCCGCTCCCTCCTTGACCAGGTTGACGGCCACGCGCATGGAGGAATCCTTCTTGCCGCGCAGCGCCTGGGCCGGGGGCTCGTCCATCTCCACCACCTCCCCGGCGTGCCGGATGACGAGGCGCTCGCTCTCCGCCGCGTTATGGCGCGCCAGCTCCTGCGCCAGGCGTTCCCGGCGCCCGACCAGGATCAGCTTCAGCTCGGGTTGCTTGTCGAGGATCGCCAGCGCCGCGGGCACGGTGACGCTCGCGCCGTGATCGCCCCCCATGGCGTCGAGGGCAATTGTGATCAAGGTTTGATCCTTTAACCCGTTTTCACCGGGGATTGAGGTTACTCGGACTTGGTCTCTATGACCTTGCGCCCGCGGTAATAACCGTCGGCACTGACATGATGGCGGCGATGGGTCTCGCCGCTGGTCTTGTCTATGGCCAGCGTGGGCTTCTTCAGCGCGTCATGCGAGCGGCGCATGCCGCGGCGCGAAGGTGGAACTCGGCTTTTCTGGACCGCCATGGTGTTTCCTCGTCGTGAATAATACGGATATTAGAACCTATCTCAAGATATTTTAACCGCGGATTAACGCGGATTTATTTCCAGGGATGAACGCAGATATACGAAGAATTCATGCGATATATCCGCATTTATCGCTTTATTGATCTGCGTTCATCTGCGGTTCGGGTGCTTTTGAGACAGCTTCTACTTGTCGCCGCGTTTCAGTCCGTCCAGCACCGCGAACGGCTTGGGCCGGGTCCGAACCCCATCCCGGGCCGTATCCGCGCGTGGGACGCCGACCGCGCGCCCCGCGCCCGGGCAGGCGCCGGCGGCGTGCGCCGTGAACATTGGCAGCGCCAACAACAGTTCGTCTTCCACCAGATCGCTCAAGGCCACCGGCTGGTCCGCGATCAGTGTCTCCATCTCCGGGGAGAACGCCGCGGGGTCTTCGCCCGCGCGCAGGAGCACCAGCCGCGGCTCGGCCCGGAGCTCGAGCTCCATCTCCTCCAGGCAGCGCTGGCACCTCACGCGCACGCACGCGCTCAGATTGCCGGTCATTTCATACAGATCCCGGGCCGCGCCGCGCTCGAACCGCAGATCAACCGCGACGCGTTCCGTGTCGTCCCGGCACATCGCGGCCAGGCGCCGCATGGCCTTGAGTGGGAGCCGGCCGCGCAGGCGCGCCCCCTTCTCGGCCAGCTGGAGCGGAATGACGATCGCCGGCAGGCTGCCAGACATAGGGCGCGCATCATATATTCGCGGCTAACTTGTGTCAAAATAGCATGTTATCGGGGTTGGGGTGGTCCGGAATCGGCGCCCCCCGCGTGCTTTTCGTGCAACGATGGCGGCGCGTCGCGCACCGCCATCCTTCGGAGCCTGGCTGATTTGATAAAAAAGATCCTGGTCGCCAACCGTGGCGAGATCGCGGTGCGCATCGTGCGCGCCTGCGCCGAGATGGGCATCAAGTCCGTTTCGATCTACACCGACGCCGACCGCCAGGCGCTGCACGTCAAAAAGGCGGACGAGGCCTACAGCGTCGGGCCGGACCCCGTCGGCGGTTACCTGAACGCCCACCGCATAGTGAACCTCGCGGTCGCCGCCGGCTGCGACGCCCTGCACCCGGGCTACGGCTTCCTGTCCGAAAACCCGCAGCTCGCCGAGATCTGCGCCCGCCGCAACATCATCTTCATCGGCCCGCCGGCGGCCGTGATCCGGGGCATGGGCGACAAGGTCCAGGCGCGGCAGGCCATGAAAAACGCCGGCATCCCGGTGATCCCGGGGGGCGAAGGAAACCTCAAGAACGCGGCCGAGGCGGTCCGGCTCGCCAAGAAGATCGGCTACCCGGTCATGCTCAAGGCCACGTCCGGCGGCGGCGGCCGCGGCATCCGCCGCTGCCAGAGCGAGGACGAGCTCAAGCGCGCCTACGAGCGCGTGGTGTCGGAGGCCACCAAGGCCTTCGGCAGCGCCGACGTGTTCCTGGAAAAGTTCGTCGCCCACCCGCGCCACATCGAGGTCCAGGTGCTGGGGGACAAATTCGGCAACGTGATCCACCTGTTCGAGCGCGACTGCTCGATCCAGCGCCGGCATCAGAAGCTGCTGGAGGTGGCGCCGAGCCCGCAGCTCGACGAGGAACAGCGGCAGACGGTGTGCGCCCTCGCGGTGCGCGCGGCCAAGACCGCGGGCTACGAGAACGCCGGCACCGTCGAGTTCCTGCTGGACCCGGAGGGCAATTTTTATTTCATGGAGATGAACACCCGCCTCCAGGTCGAGCACACGATCACCGAGCAGATCACCGGCGTGGACATCGTGCAGGAGCAGATTCTGATCGCGGCCGGGGAGCCGCTGTCGTACCGCCAGGAGGACATCCAGCGCCGCGGCTATGCGATCCAGTTCCGGATCAACGCCGAGGACCCGAAAAACGATTTCCTGCCGAACTTCGGGCGCATCACGCGCTACTACTCGCCCGGCGGCCCGGGCGTGCGCACCGACGCCGCGATCTACACCGGCTACGAATTTCCGCCGCACTACGACTCCATGTGCGCCAAGCTCACGGTCTGGGCGCTCACCTGGGACAAGGTGCTGGCGCGCGCGCGCCGGGCGCTGCTCGACATGGGCGTGCACGGGGTCAAGACCACTAAGCCGTTCCACCTCGAGATCCTCAAGACCCCGGAATTCCGGGAGGGGAAATTCGACACCGGGTTCATCGAGAATCACCCGGAGCTGATAAACTATTCCGTCCGCCGCTCGCCGGCGGACCTGGCCGCGGCCATTTCCGCGGCCATCACCGCCTATCACGGTTTATAACAACCACGAACAACGATCATGGCCGCAACAAAGAAGGTGTTGGTGACGGAGCTGGCGCTGCGCGACGCGCACCAATCGCTGCTGGCGACGCGCATGCGCACCGACGACATGCTGCCGGTCCTCCCCAAGCTCGACGCGATCGGCTACTGGTCGCTCGAGGCCTGGGGCGGCGCGACCTTCGACGCCTGCCTGCGTTTCCTCAGGGAAGACCCGTGGGAGCGGCTGCGCATGCTGAAAAAGGCCCTGCCGCGGACGCCGATCCAGATGCTGCTGCGCGGCCAGAACCTGCTCGGCTATCGCCACTACTCCGACGACGTGGTCGAGGCGTTCGTGGCCAAGGCCGCGGAGAACGGCGTTGACGTCTTCCGCGTCTTCGACGCCATGAACGATCTGCGCAACCTCGGGGTCTCGATCAACGCCGTGCTCCGGTCCGGCAAGCACGCCCAGGGCGCGATCTGCTACACGACGAGCCCGGTGCACACGATCGAGCACTTCGTCGCGCAGGCCAGGGAGCTCGAGCGGATGGGCTGCCACTCCATCGCCGTCAAGGACATGGCGGGGCTGCTGACGCCGGCGCGCACGACGGAGTTGTTCGCGACGCTCTCCAAGGCGGTGAAGACCCCGCTTGCGTTCCACTCGCATACGACCGTGGGGCTGGCCAATATCTGCATGTACCTCGCGGTCGAGCACGGCGCGCGCCACGTGGACACGGCCATCTCCTCGCTCTCCTGGGGCACCAGCCACTCCCCCACCGAGAGCATGGTGGTCGCGTTCCGCGACACGCCCTACGACACCGGGCTCGATCTCGAGAAGCTCCAGGAGATCGGATTCTACTTCCGCGAGGTGCGCAAGAAGTACCGCCAGTTCGAAAGCGAATACGCCGAGATTGACACGCGCGTGATGGTGAACCAGGTCCCGGGCGGCATGATCTCGAACCTGTCGAACCAGCTGAAGGAACAGGGCGCGCTCGCGCGCATGAACGAGGTGCTCGCCGAGATCCCGCGCGTGCGCGAGGACCTGGGCTATCCGCCGCTGGTCACGCCGACCTCGCAGATCGTCGGCACCCAGGCGGTGCTCAACGTGCTCACGGGCGCGCGCTACAAGAGCATCACCAACGAGGTCAAGCTCTATCTCCAGGGCCGTTACGGGAAAGCGCCCGGCCCGGTCAACGAGACCGTGCGCAAGATGGCCATCGGCGACGAAGAGGTCATCGCCTGCCGTCCGGCCGACCGGCTCAAGCCCGAGATGCACCGGCTGCGCGAGGAGATCGGCGAGCTCGCCGAATCCGAGGAGGACGTGCTCACCTACGCCATGTTCCCGGAAATCGGCCGCAAGTTCTTCGAGGAGCGCGCCGCGGGCACGTTGAGGCCCGAGGTGCTGCGCGTCGAACCGGAAAGCCGCGCCGAAGGGCGGCCGGCCTACACGCCCACCGAGTTCAATGTCACGATGCACGGCGAGACCTACCACATCCGCGTCACCGGCGCCGGCCACAAGACCGCCGAGCAACGGCCGTTCTTCGTCACCGTGGACGGCGTGCCGGAGCAGATCCTGGTCGAGACGCTCACCGAAACCGTGCCGACGGAAGCGGCCGTGGTGGACGCCCGCCGCGCCTCCAAGGGCTCCAAGCGCCCCAAGGCGAGCAAGGAGGGGCATCTCACCAGCTCCATGCCCGGCACCGTGGTGGAGATCATGGTCAAGGCGGGCGACAAGGTGAAGGCCGGCGACCCGGTGCTGGTGATCGAGGCGATGAAGATGGAGAACGAGGTCCCGGCGCCGGTCTCCGGCACGGTCCGGGCCGTCAACGTCGCCAAGGGCGACAGCGTCAACCCCGACGAGGCCTTGGTCGAGATTGAATAAATTTGTATGAATCTTTGACGCAAAGGCGCGAAGGCGCAAAGGAAGTCCGAACGGCGCTTCGCGCCGAAAATACAAAAAACTCTTATTTTTTCTTTGCGTCTTTGCGCCTTTGCGTCAAACGATCATAATGAAAAAACTCATTCTCGCCTCCTCGTCGCCCTACCGCCGCGAGTTGCTCGCGCGATTGATGATCCCGTTCGCGGCGATCTCACCGGAGGTGGATGAGACGCCGCGGCCGGGCGAAACGCCGCAGGCCGTGGTCGAACGGCTCGCGCTCGAGAAGGCGCAGAAGATCGCCGCGGCCCATCCGCACGCGCTCGTGATCGGCTCCGATCAGGTCGCGGTGTACAACGGCGAGATCGTCGGCAAGCCGCACGGCCATGAGCTGGCGGTGGCGCAACTCAAGAAGGCCTCCGGCCGCACGGTCACGCTCTACACCGGGCTCGCGCTCGTGAACTCCGACACCGGCCGCGCGCAGCGCGAGGTGATCCCCTATCGCGTCACCTTCCGCCGGCTCACGGACGAGCAGATTGAAAACTACCTGAGAAAGGAACAACCCTACGCCTGCGCCGGCAGCGTCAAATCCGAAGGCCTCGGCATCGCGCTGCTGGAGAGATTCGAGGGCGACGACCCGAACACGCTCATCGGGCTGCCGTTGATCCGGCTGGTGCGGATGCTCGAGAATGAAGGAATTACTGTTATATGATCATCTGACGCAAAGGCGCGAAGGCGCAAAGAAAAGTTAAGAGTTTTTTGGATTTTCGGCGCGAAGCGCCGTTCGGATTTCCTTTGCGTCTTTGCGTCAAAAGTTATTACTTTAAACCCGGCTGGTGGCCGAGGAGCCGGCTGCCGAGCGTCTCGCCGACGGCGGTGCCGAAGCGGCGCGTGAAGCGGTCGAACACGCTCTCGCGATAGGTGAAGTCCACGATCTCCTCGGCGCCGATGACCTCGCGCGCCACGTAGCTCGCGCTCCCGATCTCGTCCACCAGGCCCATCTTGACCGCCTCGTCGCCGACCCAGTACAGGCCGCTGTACAGCTCCTTGGTTTCCTTCAGCGTCCCGCCGCGCCCGTCGCGCACGCGCTCGATGAACTGCCGGTGGATGTTGTTCAGCAGTTGCTGCGCGTGGCGGCGCTCCTCGGGCTTCATGGGCGAGAACGGGTCGAGGAACCCCTTGTGCTCGCCGGACGTCAGCAGGCGCCGCTCGACACCGATCTTTTTCAGGCTGTCAACGAAGCCGAAGCCGTTCATCAGCACCCCGATCGAGCCCACGATCGAGGCCTTGTCGGCGTAGATCTTGTCGGCCGCGACCGCGGCGTAGTAGCAGCCCGAGGCGCAGACATCGCCGATGACGGCGTACAGCGGCGTGTCTGGGTGCTTCTCGCGCAGGCGCGTGATCTCGTCGTTGATGTAGCCCGCCTGCACCGGGCTGCCGCCGGGACTGTTGACGCGCAGGACGACGCCGACCGTGGCC
>MFSY01000019.1:0-9708 GCA_001785175.1 Candidatus Muproteobacteria bacterium RIFCSPHIGHO2_01_FULL_65_16
CTGATAGCTGACCGCTGATAGCTCATTTAGCTGATAGCTGATCGCAAAGTATTGCCAGATTCGGGTCGAAGCGCCAGGGGCCGCGCCGGTCGGGCTGGCGCAGCGCCGCCTGCAGCCGGTCGAGGAATTCGCGCCGGCGGATTTCGCGCGCGCCCAGGCTCAGGAGATGCGCCGAAGGCAGCTGGCAATCTATGAGCGCGAATCCCCAGGCCTTGATCTGGCGCACGAGGAGCGCCAGCGCCGCCTTCGAGGCGTCGGTGGCGCGCGCGAACATGGACTCGCCGAAAAACGCCCCGCCCAGGGCCACGCCATAGAGCCCGCCGGCGAGCTCGTCCCCGCGCCAGGCCTCGACCGAATGGGCGTAGCCCTGCTCGTGCAGCAGGCAATAGGCCTCGATCATCTCCGGCGTGATCCAGGTTCCGCCGGTCCTGGAGTACGCGCGGTGGTCGAGCGGCGCGTCGGCGTCCCGCCGGTGCCGGTCCTTGAGCCGCGGCGCGGCGCACGCCGTTATCACTGCGCGAAAGCAGGTGTCGAGCGTTACTCTGTATGTACCGCGTCGCAGCACCTTGCGCAGGCTGCGCGAGATCCTGAGTTCGTCGGGGAGCAGCACCGCGCGCGGGTCGGGCGACCACCACAGGATCGGCTGGCCCTCGTTGTACCAGGGAAAGACGCCGTGACGGTAGGCCGCGAGCAGGCGCTCGGCGCGCAGATCGCCGCCGACGGCGAGCAGCCCCTCGGGCGAAGCGATCTCGACCGGCGGGAAGCGCAGGTCGGTCGTGTTTGGGTTGAGCACGAACATAACTAGAGCTATCAGCGATCAGCGATCAGCTATCAGCAATCAGCAATCAGCTATCAGCTATCAGCTATCAGCTATCAGCGATCAGCGATCAGCTTAAAGCTTAAAGCTTGAAGCTTGAAGCTTGAAGCCTAAAGCTTACCCCCCCCCACGACGCAGCCGACCACGTTGGAGATGTTTTTTGATTGTCCGATGCTATTCTTTGCGCCTTTGCGTCTTTGCGACAAATAATCATACTTAAATCAGGACTTCCTCAGCGCTGCGCCAGGAGGCGGTTGGTGTCGGCGAGGTCGTCCTCGCTCAGTTGGCCGGTGGCGGCCTTGAGGCGCAGGCGCGCGAGCAGGTAGTCGTAGCGCGCCTGCGACAGGTCGCGGCGGGTGCGGAACAGCTCGCGCTGGGTGTTCAGCACGTCCACGCCGGTGCGCGCGCCGCGCTCGTAGCCGAGAATGGTGGACTCGAGCGCGCGCTGGTTGGAGGCCTGCGCCTGTTCCAGCGCCCGCACCCGGGCGACGCCGTTGATCACAGCGAGATAGGACTCGCGCGCCTGCTGCGCCGCCGTCCGCCGCGCCTGGTCGAGGCGGCCCGCCGCCTCGTCCTGGCGCGCGTAGCTCTCGCGCACCTTGGACGAGACGCCGCCGCCCTGGAACAGCGGCACCTGGAGCTGTATCCCGACCTGGTTGGTGGTGGTCTCGCTGCCGTAGCCCAGGGTGCTGCCGCCGGCGTCGCTGTAGCTGCGCGCGGCGGTCAGATCGAGCGTCGGATAGTGTCCGGCGCGGCTTTTTTCAAGCTCGTCGCGCGCGCCCGCGAGCGCATATTCGCGCGCCCGGACCTGGGGATTGTCCCGGCGCGCCGCCTCGATCCAGCGGTCCATGTCGGCCGGCTCCGGCGCGCGCAGGTCGAGCGCGCCGCCGAGACGCGCGAGCGCCCCCGGGTCGTCGCCGGTGATCACCCGCAGCGCCTCGCGCCTCAGCTCGAGATCGTTGGCGGCGGCGATCTCCTGGGCGACGGCGAGATCGTAGCGCGCCTGGGCCTCGTGCACGTCCACGAGCGAGGCGGCGCCGACGTTGAAATTGCGCTGCGTGAGCGCGAGCAGCCGCTCGATCGCCGCCTTTTCCGTGCGCACGAAGTCGAGCGCGTCCTGCGCCGTGAGCACGTTGAGATAGGCCTGGGTCGCGCGCAGCAGGAGGTCATGCTCGGCGCCCGTCAGCTCGTGTTCGGCGCGGGCCGCGTCCGCCCGGCCCTGGGAATAAGCAGCGAAATTCTGTTTGCGGTAGAGCGGTTGGGTGAGCGTGAGGCTGTAGCCCTTGGTGCTGTAGTCGTAGGACCGGTCGCTGGTCGGGGTTATGACGCGCTGATCGGTGGTGTTGGTGCTCGCGGCCGAGAGGTTCAGCGTCGGCAGCAGCTGGGCGCGGCCCTGCGGCGCCTTTTCGATCGTGGCCTGGTAGTTCGCGCGCGCCTGGGCCCAGACGGTGTCATTGGCGCGCGCCTTGCCGTAGACCGCCAGCAGATCGTCGGCGGCGGCCGGCGGCGCCAGGCCGAACAACAGCAGCAACGCGACCGGCCTCATGCCGCGATTCTCTTGTTGCCGCCGCGGCGCGCGGCGAGGCGGTTTTCCACCAGCGAGTACACCGCCGGCACCACCACGAGCGTGAGCAGGGTGGAGGAGATCATGCCGCCCATGACCACGAGCGCGAGCGGCCGGTTTGATTCCACGCCCGGGCCGAGCCCGATGGCGGCCGGCAGCATCGCGGCGATGACGGTGAGCGAGGTGATCAGCACCGGGCGCATCCGGTTCGGGCAGGCGGCGGAGAGCGCGTCGTTGATGTTTTTGCCCTGCGCGCGGTACTGGTTGGTCAGGTCTATGAGCAGGATCGAGTTCTTCGCCACCAGGCCCATGAGCAGGATCATGCCGATCATGGAAAATAGGTTCAGCGTCTCGCCGAACATCCACAGCGCCGTCACGCCGCCGATGATCGCCAGCGGCTGCGCCACCATCACCACCAGCGGCTGGATGAGCGAGTTGAACTGGCTCGCGAGCACCATGTAGATCATGATGAGCGCCATGCTGAAGGCGAACACCACGTAGCCGCCGGTGCGGGCGAACTCCTCGGCCTGGCCGGTGAAGGCGATGGAGTAGCCGGCCGGCATGATCTCGGACGCGATCCGCTTCACGGCCTCGGCCGCGGCGCCGAGCGGCAGGGTCTCGAGGCTGCCGTAGATGAAGCCGGCGTACTGGCGGTTGCGGCGCGTGATCACCGCGGGGCCGAGCCCCTCCTCGAACTTCGCCAGCGTGTCGAGGCGCACGAGATCGCCGAACTTGTTCTTGACGTAGAACCGCCGCAGGTTATCGGTGCTGGTGCGCCGGCTCGGGTCGGTCTGGAGGCGGATGTCGTAGCGCTCGTTGTGCTCCTTGAACTGGGCCACGTCCACGCCGCCGGTCATGAGGCTCAGGGTCTGGGCGACGTCCAGGGCGCTGATGCCGAGCTGGGCGGCGCGCTCGCGGTCGAGCGTAACGCGCACCTCGGGCAGGTCGAGCTTCAGGTCCTTGTCGAGCTTGGCGATGCCCTCGATCTTCCCGAGGCGCGCCACCATCTGGTTCGAGAGCTCGTCAATCTTCAGCAGGTCGTTGCCGAGGATGGCGAACTGCAGTTGCTCGCCGCGCTGGCCGCCGATCGCGGAGATGATGCTCGGAAACGCCAGGACGCCGGGGATGGCGGCGAATTCGCGCCGCAGTGCGCGCATGACGTCGGCCTGGGACAGCTTGCGCTTGTTGCGCTCCACCAGGCGCACGAAGACGCGCCCGGCGTTGACCTGCCCGACCTCGCCCAGGCCCACGGCCGCAAAGATGCTGAAGACCTCGGGGCGTTTGAGCAGCACCGTCTCGATCTCGCCGAGCTTGGCGGAGGTGTAGTCGAGGTTGGAGCCGAGCGGGGTCTGGATGATCACCATGAAGCGCGACTCGTCTTCCTCCGGGACGAAAGTCTTGCCGACGAAACTGAAGATGAAGCCGCTCAGGACCACGACCGCGACGGCGATCGCGACCACGCGCCAGCGGTGCTCCAGGCTCAGGCGCAGCAGCTCGCGGTATCGCCCCTCGATCCGGTTGAACTGGCGCTCCAGCGTTTGATAGACCCGGCCGCGGCGGTCCGGGAGCGTGAGGTAGCGCGCGCACAGCATCGGCGTGAGCGTGAGCGAGACCCAGAGCGAGGCCAGCACGCCGATCACCACGACCAGCGCGAACGAGCCCAGGAAGCGCCCGAGGATGCCGCTGATGAAGGCCACCGGCAGGAAGATGGACACGAGCGTGAGCGTCGAGGCGAAGACGGCGAAGATCACCTGGCCCGAGCCGTTGATCGCCGCCTGCTCCGGGGCCTCGCGCTCCTCCTCGCGGTGACGGAAGATGTTTTCCAGCACCACGATGGCGTCGTCCACCACCACGCCGATCAGGAGCAGCAGGCCGAGGAGCGTGATCTTGTTCAGCGTGTAGCCGGCGAAATACATCACCGCGAACGTCGCCGTGAGCGACACCGGGATCGCGGTCGCGATGATGAGGGTCGAGCGCCCGCTCTTGAGAAACAGGAACACCATGAGCGCGGCGAACAGCGTGCCGATGATCAGGTGTTCGTTCAGCGCCTCGATGGACTGGCGGATGCTGATGGAGTCGTCCGAGGAATAGCGCAGCTCCAGGCCGGGCGGGAGGTTCGGGCGCAGCTCTTTCTCGACGCGTTCCTTGACCTTGTCCACCACCTCGACGGTGTTGGCGCCGCTGGTCTTGACGATCCCCAGGCCCACGGCGGGCACGCCGCTGTATCGCGCGAGCTTGCGCGCATCCTCGAGGCCGTCCTCGACGCGCGCCACGTCCTTGAGATACACCGGCGCGCCCTGGCGGTAGGCCACGACCATCCGGCTCATGCTCTCGATCCGATCGTATTCGGCGTCGAACTTGATCAGCCACTCGCGCGAACGGCTGCCCAGAAACCCGGCCGGCAGCACCAGGTGCTCGCGGCCGAAGGCGTTGGACACGTCCACGGGCGACAGCCCGTAGGCCAGCAGCCGGTCGGCGTCGAGCCACACGCGTATGGTGCGCTTGATCTGGCCGCCGATCTGCACGTCGCCGACGCCGCTGATGGTTTCGAGCCGCGGCTTGAGGACCTCCGCGGCGTAGGTATTGAGCTCTTGCAGCGTGCGGTTGCCCGTGAGCGCGACCCACACCACGGCCGAGGCGCCGATCTCGATCTTGCGCACCACCGGCGGGTCGGCCTCCTTGGGCAGACGCTTGACGATGCTGTCCACCTTGGCCTTGACCTCCTGGTAGGCGACGTCCACGTTCTTTTCGAGCTCGAATTCGACGCCGACCACGGACGCGCCGAGCGAGGAGCTCGAGGTGATGGACTTGACGCCCGGCACCTGGTTGACGACCTCCTCGATCACGTCGGTGATGTTCTTGTCCACGATCGCCGGGTCGGAGCCCTTCATCGTGGTCACGACGGTGACGCCGGGGAAGTCAATCTTGGGGAATTTGTCGAGGCCGAGGCGCAGAAAACCGATGACGCCGAACAGCACGAGCACCAGGCTCACCATCAGGGTGAGCACGTTGCGCTTGATGGAAAATTCGGGCAGGCTCACGGCGCTGTCTTCGGATCCATATTCGGCGCCGCTCCGCCCCGGTCAGGGGGCGCGGCGTCGCGCAATTTGATTCTGGCGCCGTCGCTCAGGAGCCCGGCGCCGTCCACCGCCACGACCTCGCCCGCCTTGAGGCCCGCGACGATCTCGACCTCGCCGTTGCGCCGGATGCCCTGCGTCACGACCCGCTCCCTGACGATCTCGCCCTCGGGGACGTAGGCCACGCTTCCCGCCGGGCGCAGCACCACCGCCTGTTCCGGCACCACGAGCGCGTTTCGGCGCACGCCGAGCACGACCTCGCCGCGCACGCTGCCGGCCGGGCGCCAGGCGCCCGGGTTGCGCACCTCGACGATGACCTCGGTGGTCTGCGTGAGCGTGTTCAGCGCCGGCAGGATCTGCCGGATGTATCCAGTCGCCGACCGGTTGTCGCTGAAGTTGGTCACGGTTATCGCCTGGCCCGGGCGCAGCCGACGCGCGATCTCGATCGGAAACGGCAGCCGGACGTAGTAGCGCCGCGCGATGTCGCGCGTGGGGTCGAATTCCTGGGCCAGGCCCACGGCGGTCTCCGCGCCCACGGCGGTCTCCGTCACCGGCAGGTCCCTGGCCGCGACGGTGTAGGTCGTGATGGGCGTGATCTTCTCCTGCGGCTTCGGCGCCTCCTTGCCGCAGGCGGCGAGGGCCACGATGGCCACGGGGGCGAGCAGGCGGGCGATGGACGATCGGTGCATGGCTATTTATCCGCGGGATTTTTGGTGGTTGGTTTTTCCAGGACGCCGCGCAGCAGGATGTCGGCGAGCATGCGGCTGTAAAGCTTGGGGTCGCGGGCGAAAGCCACGTCCGGGAAGTGGCGCAGCACCGCGCGCGCCTCGAAGAAGAAGACGTTGGCGCCGATGAGCAGGGCGGCGATCATGGCGGGATCGGCGTCGCTGCGCAGTTCGCCGCGCGTCTGGGCGTGGCGCAGGGTCGCGACCAGGCGCGCGAAATTTTCACCGAAGACCTTCTCCGCGAATTCCTGTCCGCGCTGTTCGCCGTTGCTGAGCAGCTCGCGCAGGATCAGGCGCGACACCTCTCCGTGCCCCAGCATGTCGGCCAGCATCCCGTGCGCGTAGGTCTCCAGCCGCTGGGCGAACGCCCCCGACTCGCCGCTCAGCCCTTGCAGTCTCTCCGCCGAGTTCTCGCACGCGGTGCGAACGACCGTGAGATAGAGATCATGTTTGGACTTGAAATGGTGAAAGATGTTCGCCTTGCTGACACCGGCGCGCTCGGCGATGGCGTTCAAGGACACGGCGTCGAAGCCGTGCTTGGCGAAGAGCGCCTCGGCGGCGGCGCGGATGCGCGCCGCGGCGTCACCGCTGGTATGCGTCGTTTCTGTTGCCGCCGTTATTGAAGCCACGTGCGCTTGCCTAACTTATTGAATCGCTTTAGGATATTACTGACCGACCGGTCGGTCAGTCAATAATAGTGCCGAATTATCCGGCTGACAAGCCAGACCGGAACCCTGGGATATCAAGATTGGATGCATTGGCGTGATTACTTATTGGGCCGGCCGCATGTTTCCACCACAATTGCCCGCTACCATTCGCGGAGGCACTATCACCATGCGCCGCCATGGATACGCGGTACAACCACATACAGCACAATGAGATTTCTTCCCGCACTGATGTTGGGGCTGGCGCTGACGGCACAGGCGGAGACGCCGTCGGTGTTAAGCTGGGAGGCCTGCATACAGGAAGCCGCGGTGAACAACCCGGAACTACGCGCGGCCTACGCCAACCTCGACGCCGCCGGTTACCGCGCCGGCGCGGCGTACAGCGGCAACCTGCCGCAGCTCTCGGCCGGCGCCGACTATGCCGATACTTCCGGCAGCGCGACCGTGCCCGGCACGAGCTACAGCGCGTCGGTCTCGCTCACGCAGAATCTCTTCTCCGGCTTTCAGGATCAGGCGAAGATCGAGCAGGGCGGGGCGAATCGCGCGGCGGCCGCGGCGAGCCTCGGCGCGGCGAAGGCCAGACTCAGTCAGGACCTCAAGGCGGCCTACGCCGGGCTGCTGTACGCGCAGGACAACGTCACGCTCACGGAGAAGATCGTGCAGCGGCTGGAGGAGAACCTGCGACTCGTGGAGCTGCGCTTCGAGGGCGGACGCGAGAACAAGGGCTCGTATCTGCTCACCAAGGCCTCGCTCGCGCAGGCGCGCTATGAGAATCTGCAGGCGCGGCAGGCGCTGGCCTCGGCGCAGGCGCAGCTCGCCCGGGCGCTGGGCCGCCCCGAACCAGGCGAGCTGCGGGTGACCGGGGGCGTGCCGGTGGCCGCGCCCGAGGCGCCGCCGGATTTTCCGCGGCTCGCGCGCCAGGCGCCGGACTTCCGCCAGGCGCAGGCGCAGGAAAGATCGGCGGTCGCCGACGTGACGCTCGCGCGCTCCGGGTTTTATCCGAGCGTCAACCTCACCGGGAGCGTCGGGCGCGAAGGGCAGGAGTGGTATCCGGACCAGGACCGGCGCACGGTGGGGCTCAATCTCACGATCCCGCTCTTCAGCGGCGGCAAGGATTACTACACGACGCGCAGCGCCGCCTCAAGTCTCGCGGCGGCGTCCGCGAACCGGGACAACGTGGAACACCAGCTGTTGGTGCGGCTCAGACAGGCGTATGCAAGCTATGTCGAGTCGGCGGAGAAGCTCAAGGTGGATCAGGCCTTTCTCGACGCCGCCGACGTCCGCGCCAGGATCGCGCGCAGCAAGTACAACAACGGCCTGATGTCGTTCGAGGACTGGGACCGGATCGAGAACGATCTCATCCTGCGCCAGAAGTCGTTGCTGCAGAGCCAGCGCGAGCGGGTGACGGCCGAGGCGGCGTGGGAGCAGGCGCAGGGGAAAGGAGTGATTCCGTGAACATCGCACAATCAATGCGCGACCACCGCAAGGCGATCGTGATCGGCGTGCTGGCGGTGCTGGTCGTGGGCGGCGCCGTCGTGTACTGGCGCGCCGGCCGCGAGGCGGAGCCGGCCTACCGCGAGGTCGTCGTGACCCGCGGCGATCTCGAGGTCACGATCCTGAGCACCGGCATGGTGCAGCCGCAGAACCGGCTCGAGATCAAGGCGCCGATACCCGGACGCGCCGAGGAGGTGCTCGTGGTGGAGGGCCAGACCGTGGCCAAGGGCCGGATTCTCGCCTGGATGAGCTCGACCGAGCGCGCGGCGCTGATTGACGCGGCGCGCGCCCAGGGGCCGGAGGAGCTCAAGCGCTGGGAGGAGCTCTATCGCGCCACGCCGATCCTCGCGCCGATCGGCGGCACCGTGATCCTGCGCAACATCGAGCCGGGGCAGACCTTCACCGTCAACGACGCGGTGTTCGTGATGTCGGACCGGCTCACGGTCAAGGCGCAGGTGGACGAGACCGACATCGCGCAGATCCGCCTCCGGCAAAAGGCGCGCGTCGTGCTGGACGCCTATCCCGACCGGCTGATCGCGGGAGTGGTGGAGAAGATCGCGTATGACGCCAAGACCGTGAGCAACGTCACGACCTACGAGGTCGAGGTCCTGCCCGACCAGATCCCGGCCTTCATGCGCAGCGGGATGACGGTGAACGTGAGCTTCACGGTCGCCACGCGCCGGGGCGTGCTGCTGGCGCCGAGCGACGCCGTGCGGTCGCGCGACGGCCGCGCCTATGTGCTGCCGGCGCCGGCGAAGAAGGGCGCCGCGCCGGTCGAGCGCGAGATCCGCGCCGGCATGAGCGACGGCAGGCACATCGAGGTGCTCGAGGGCGCGGCCGAGGGCGAGCGGCTGCTGGCGAAGCGCCTGCGGACGGGCGCGAGCGGCGAGACCTCGAGCCCGCTCATGCCGTTCGGCAGAAGGCGCTGAGCAGGCGGCGGGGATGATCGAGCTTAAGGACATCCACCGGACCTACCGCATGGGCGACACGACCGTGTACGCGCTGCGCGGCGTGTCGCTCACGATCGAGCCCGGCGAGTTTGTCGCCGTCATGGGTCCGTCCGGCTCGGGCAAGTCCACCCTCCTGTATGTGATCGGGCTGCTCGATGTGCCCGACTCCGGCTCCTACCGGCTCTTCGGCCGCGAGGTGGCGCGTCTCGGGGAGGACGAGCTCGCGGTGCTGCGGCGCGAGGCCATCGGCTTCGTCTTCCAGCAGTTCAATCTGTTGCCGCGCGTCGCCGCGGACGAGAACGTGGCCATGCCGTTGCTTTATTCGCGCCACCGGCTCGATCTGGCCCGGGCCGATGCGCTGCTGACCCAGGTGGGGCTCAGGGACCGGGCGCGGCACAAGCCGAGCGAGCTCTCGG
>MFSY01000019.1:9751-9942 GCA_001785175.1 Candidatus Muproteobacteria bacterium RIFCSPHIGHO2_01_FULL_65_16
CGAGCCGCGCATCATTCTCGCGGACGAGCCCACCGGCAATCTCGATACCGCGAGCCAGCAGGAGATCCTGGCGATCCTGCGGGAACTCAATCGCCGCGGCATCACCATCGTGATGGTGACGCACGAGGAGGAGGTGGCGCGCGAGGCGCGCCGGCGCATCCGCATCCGCGACGGCGTGATCCAGTCGGACG
>MFSY01000019.1:9964-19205 GCA_001785175.1 Candidatus Muproteobacteria bacterium RIFCSPHIGHO2_01_FULL_65_16
CAGGGTGCGCACGGCGCTCTCGATGCTCGGCATCCTGATCGGCGTCGCCGCGGTGATCGCCATGCTCGCGCTCGGGCGCGGGGCGCAGAAGGCGATCGAGTCCCAGCTCGCCTCGCTCGGCTCGAACATGCTCATGCTGCGCCCCGGGGCGATCCGCGTCGGCGGCGTGGCGCAGGAGGCGGGCGCCACGACGCGACTCACGATTGACGACGCTACCGACATCCGCGAGCACATACCCGGCGTCGGGGAGGCGGCGCCCAACGTCGCCGGCCGCGTGCGCGTGACCTTCGGGAACAAGAACTGGAACACGCTCGTGCGCGGCACGGCGCCGGTCTACGCGCGCATGCGCGCCTCCGAGCCCCAGATCGGGCGCTTTTTCACCGACGAGGAGAACCAGCGGCGGGCGCTCGTGGCGCTGGTGGGGCTCACGGTCGTGCGCCAGCTCTTCGGCGATCAGAACCCGGTCGGCGAGATGATCAAGCTCAACAAGGTGAATTTCCAGATCATCGGCGTGCTGCCGGAGAAGGGCGCGACCAGCTTTCAGGATCAGGACGACGTCGTCGTGATCCCGGTGCTGACCGCGATGCACCGGCTGCTCGGCAAGGACTACGTGGATTATATTGACATCGAGACCCTGAGCCCCGCTGATCTTCAGCCGGTCAGCACGGCGGTGATGCAGCGCATGCTCGCGCGGCACAGGGTCCCGCCGTTGCAGCAGCAGGACGCGTTCCAGATCCGCAATCTCGCGGACATCCAGGCGGCGTTCACGGAGAGCAGCCGCACGATGTCCATGTTGCTGGCCGCGATCGCCGCGATCTCGCTGCTCGTCGGCGGCATCGGCATCATGAACATCATGCTGGTATCGGTCACCGAACGCACGCGCGAGGTCGGGCTGCGCAAGGCCGTGGGCGCGCGCCGGCGGGACATACTGGCGCAGTTCCTGGCGGAGGCCGTGGTGGTGAGCGTGACCGGCGGCGTCGCCGGTGTGGCCGTGGGCTGGCTCATCACGCAGGTGATGGCGCGGCTCGCGGGCTGGAGCGCCTCGATGTCCGCGGGCGCGGTGCTACTGGCGTTCCTGTTTTCCGCCGGCATCGGCATCCTGTTCGGGCTGTACCCGGCGCGCAAGGCGGCGCGCCTGAACCCGATCGAGGCGTTGAGGTACGAGTAATACGGTTCTGGAGCGTCCGGCCGTCCAGCCCGTGCTACACTGCGCATTATGAACCGTCATGCAATCGAAAAACTGCTGGCAGCGCACCGTGCGGAGCTCGGCGCGTTAGGCGTGCGCGCGCTCTCTGTATTCGGATCGGTTGCGCGTAACGAAGCCGGACCGCAAAGCGACGTGGACCTGCTCGTCGAGTTCGAGGGAACGGCGGATTTCGACCGCTACATGGACCTCAAGTTTTACCTCGAAGACCTGCTCGGACGGCGCGTGGATCTTGTCACCCGCGGCGCCCTCAGGCCGCGCCTGCAGCAGATTGTGGAGCGAGAGGCGGTGCGTGTCGCGTGACTGGAGGCTTTACCTCGACGACGTACGTGAGGCTTGCGAGCGCATATCGCGGTATGTCGGCGAGATGGACAAGGCCGGTTTTCTGGCCGACGACAAGACCTACGACGCCGTTTTGCGCAACCTGGAAGTCATCGGCGAGGCCGCCAAGAAGCTGCCCGACGACGTACGCGCCCGCTACGGGGGCGTGGACTGGCGCAAGATCGCCGGCTTCCGCGACATCATCGCGCACGCCTACTTCGGCGTAGACCAGGCCATCCTGTGGGATATCGTCCGGAACAAGGTGCCCGCGCTCATGCAGCAAGTGCGCGGTACCACGGACGAGAAGAAAGGCTAGAATTTTCCTGGTATCGCTTTCGGCTTCCACCCCGCGCGCCATTTCACAACCGGCCGGCTTCTCGGCGATAATCCGCCCTCAAGGCCGATAACAATGAATCTGCACGAATACCAGGCCAAGGCCATCCTCGTGGAGGCCGGCGTCCCGGCGCCCGCCGGCAAGACTGCCGCCTCGGCGGCCGAGGCGCTGGCCGCGGCGCAGGCGCTGGGCGGCGACAGCTGGGTGGTGAAGGCGCAGGTGCACGCGGGCGGACGCGGCAAGGCCGGCGGCGTGAAGAAGGTTTCCGGCCGCAAGGAGCTGGAGGCGGCGGCCCAGAGCCTGCTCGGTTCGCGCCTCGTGACGCATCAGACCGGTCCCGCGGGCCAGCCGGTGGAACGGTTGCTGATCGAGAGCCCGTGCGCGGTCGCGCGCGAGTTTTATCTCGCCTGCCTGGTGGATCGCGCCCTGGAGCGCATCGTGCTCGTCGTGTCCGGCGCGGGCGGCATGGACATCGAGGAGATCGCGGCGAAATCGCCCGCGCAGATACAGAAGGCGGTTTGCGATCCGATCGCGGGTCTCCAGGCCTATCAGTGTCGCGAGGCCGCGTACGCGCTGGGGCTGGCCGACAGGCAGGTGGACGTGCTGACACGCATCATGCTGAGCATCTATCGGCTGTTCCGCGCGCGTGATTTGAACCTCGTCGAAATCAATCCCCTGGCCGTGACCGCGGACGGCGCGCTGCTCGCGCTCGACGCCAAGATCCAGGTGGATGACAACGCGCTCTATCGCCACAAGGACCTGGAAGCGCTGCGCGATCCGAGCCAGGACGATCCCAAGGAGGTCCGGGCGCGCGCGCACGATCTGAATTACATCGCGCTCGGCGGCAACATCGGCTGCATGGTCAACGGCGCCGGGCTCGCCATGGCGACCATGGATCTGATCAAGCTGCACGGCGGCATGCCGGCTAATTTTCTCGATGTCGGCGGCGGCACCACCGCCGAGCGCGTCGCCGAGGCGTTCAAGATCATCCTCGCGGACGAAAAGGTAAGGGCGATCCTGGTCAATATCTTCGGCGGCATCGTGCGCTGCGACCTGATCGCCGAGGGCATCATCAAGGCGGTGCGCGAAGTCGGTGTTTCGGTCCCCGTGGTGGTACGCCTCGAAGGCACAAACGTGGACAAGGGTCGGGCGCTGCTGAAGGAGAGCGGCCTGAAGATCCTCACCGCCGACAGCCTGACCGAGGCGGCGCAGAAGGTCGTGGCCGCGGCTAAAAAAGCTTGAGGATGTGATCCCCTATGCACTTGTTTGAACGGGTTCTCAGTATCTCAAGCGACGATATTGAGTTCGAGCTTTCGGCGTTGGGGCGTCTTGATTGGCAAGAGTTTCTGCTTAACCCCCGACGGCTTCGCGGCAGTGATTTTCTGATGCGATGGTCGCAAGGAGCGTGGAGCGAGCACCGCATCATTGAGGCCGTGGAGGGGACCGGGCGGTTCTTTGCGCTGCCGTACGGACCGAGCGGTACGGCCCCGGACAATGATGTTCGAGCCTTCGAGCTCTATTTCGAGCGACTGGACAAGGCCGGGCTCGGCAAGATCAAGCGCCCCGATCTGCTGATATTCCGAACGTCGAGTCAACCAATGATTGATCGCCTCGTCGGGGACATCGGTGGTGTGACAGAGCTTCCTTTCACGGCGGAAGCCGATCGTCGGATGCAGGCCATCCTTAAGGAGGCTGTTATCGCCGTTGAGTGCGAGACCAGTCTGTGGCGCGCGGCACAGATGCCGGGCTACGGTACTGAGCTGAGTCCGCAACGACGCCTTGGCGGCAAGTTGGGCCTGAAGAAGAGCGTGGTGGTGCCGACGGTGATCATTAAGGAGGAGGATCGGCAGCCGCTGCGCAAATGGCAAGGCTCGAGCGGAGTGAAGATTCACGTTTGGCACGTGTTTTACGACCTCGCTTTCGGCCTGGCCCTCGATGAAGCGGAGCGTTTGATTCGCCGCAAGCTCATCCTGCCGACGACGCAGACGTTCCAGGCGCCGGGCGGGGCTACAACGGACAAGGCGATCTATAAGTTCTATTACCACTATGCCTATCCGCTCGGCGCCGCGAAGCAGGAGCCGAAGCTTCTGGCGGCCTCCATTACTGATAAGAATGGGCATATATTGCCGTACGTGCGGTTCGAAGGTGGAAGCCTGGAGCTGAATCCGGGGGTGTTGGACTTGCTGGATACGCTGGCAAAGGAACGGGCATAACGATGGTCGGGGTTGCACAGAAACTGCCGGCGTCCGGGCCTGAGCGCGAGGCGCTGCGCGAAAAAGGTCAGTTCTGGACTCCGGCGTGGGTCGCGCAAGCCATGGCGGCGTATCCCATGACCAAGGGCCACCGGACGATCTTTGATCCCGCCGTTGGCGCAGGGGCGTTTTTCAGGGCCGTGCTGGCGGTGGCAGAACTGCGAAAAGTACGCATACAATTGCACGGCACAGAGATCGACAAAGCCACGCTGAAGGAAGCCGAGGCGTCAGGGCTGTCGTCGCGCGATCTTTCGGCTGTAGAGATACGCGACTTCGTCCTTGACCCACCGAAAGCGAAGTTAAAGGCGATCGTCGCGAACCCGCCGTACATTCGCCATCATCGCTTGTCGGCCGACGTGAAGACGGGGCTCAAAACCTTCAGCAAGCATCTGACCGGTACCGCCATCGATGCGCGCGCGGGTTATCACATCTATTTCCTGCTTCGGGCGCTGCAACTGCTCGAAAAGAACGGCAGGCTCGCCTTCATCGTGCCCGCCGATACCTGTGAAGGAGTATTCGCCGCGGCCCTCTGGCAGTGGATTGCCGCGCATTACCGGCTCGACGCCGTGATCACGTTTGACCCGGCGGCCTCGCCGTTCCCAGGCGTGGATACCAATCCCGTGATTCTCATGATTGAGCGCTCGGATCCCTGTGAAGAATTTCGCTGGGTACGTATCACTCAGCCGGACGGTTTTGCGCTTCGTGACTGGGTGCTGTCCGGGTTCAATACCGAGTCAAAGAGTTTTTCAGTTCAACGCCGTTTTGTCAGGGAAGGGATTGTTACAGGCCTGTCCCGGCCACCCAGAGTCGCCAAATATCCCGCGACACTTGGCGACTTTGCTACCGTCATGCGCGGTATCGCAACCGGCGCAAATGAGTATTTCTTCCTGACGGTCGAGGGCGCGGCTAGGTTAAAGCTCCCGAAGGAGTTCCTGACAGCCGCGATCGGCCGGACACGGGATGTTACCGGTGACGAATTAACGCGCGCGGATGTACGGCGCCTTGAAGGTCAAGATCGTCCTACACTCTTGTTTTCGCCGGATGGCAGATCGCCGGAGAAGTTTCCCGCCGCCGTGCGTCGTTACCTCAGGCTTGGCGAGAAGCTGGGTTTGCCCGAAAGGGCGCTCATCAAGACGCGCAATCCATGGTACAAAATGGAAACCCGGCGCGTTCCTCCCTTCCTCTTCGCCTATTTGGGGCGACGCAATGCACGCTTCATTCACAACCGCGCCGGTGTGGTCCCGCTTACCGGATTTCTGTGTGTTTACCCGAAGGATAATGATCCGGACTTTATCGAGCGGTTGCGGGTGTTGTTGAGTCATCCAGATACGGTCGCTAATCTTAGCTTGGTCGGAAAATCCTATGGAGCGGGGGCGGTGAAGGTTGAGCCGCGCGCCCTGGAGCGGCTGCCGCTAACGATGCGCGCTTTGCGGGTGGCAAACGTCGCGCCGCCGGAGCGTGCGACACAACTCGAACTTTGCATTGCCGAAGAACGCGCACGGTATCGCGCGAAGAGAAAGTCATGAGCGTACTTGTCAACAAAGATACCAAAGTCATTTGCCAGGGCTTCACCGGCAAGCAGGGCACGTTCCACTCGGAGCAGGCGATCGCCTACGGGACCAGGATGGTCGGGGGCGTGACGCCGGGCAAGGGTGGGCAGACGCACCTCGGACTTCCGGTGTTCAACACCGTGCGCGACGCGGTCCGGCAGACCGGCGCGGATGCGACCATGATCTATGTGCCCGCGCCGTATGCGGCCGATTCCATTCTGGAAGCGGCCGCCGCCGGGATCAAGGTGATCGTGTGCATCACCGAGGGCATCCCGGTGCAGGACATGCTCAAGGTCAAGCTGGCGCTGAAAAATTATCCGGGCGCGGCGCTCATCGGCCCGAACTGCCCCGGCGTCATCACGCCGGGCGAGTGCAAGATCGGCATCATGCCGGGCGCGATTCACAAGTCCGGGACTGTCGGCATAATCTCGCGCTCGGGCACGCTGACTTATGAGGCGGTGCATCAGGTCACCCAGGAAGGCCTGGGCCAGAGCACCTGCATCGGCATCGGCGGCGATCCGATCCAGGGCCTGAACTTCGTGGATTGTCTGAAGCTCTTTCAGAACGACCCGCAGACCAAGGGCATCGTGCTTGTGGGCGAGATCGGTGGCCAGTCGGAAGAGGATGCGGCCGAATATATAAAGCAGCACGTCACCAAGCCGGTGGTGGCCTATATCGCCGGCGTCACCGCGCCCAAGGGCCGGCGCATGGGCCACGCCGGCGCGGTGATCGCGGGTGGGCACGGCACGGCCGAGGAAAAATACCGCGCCCTCGAGGCCGCGGGCGTGCACACCGTGCGCTCGCCGGCCGACATCGGCCGGCGCATGCGCGAAGCGCTGCGCGGGTGAAAGAAGCGATGGACAGGATTAACAGGATTAAACAGGATTTACAGGATGAAAGCACTCAGGGTTAAAACTCTTATAACAATCTTGTTAATCCTGAAAAATCCTGTTAATCCTGTCTATTTTTCTCTTCTTTGCGCCTTCGCGCCTTTGCGTCAAACGATCATACAAGATGAAACAAGGTAACCTTCGCATCGCGCTCGCCCAGCTCAACCTGCTGGTGGGCGACGTCACCGGCAACGTACGGAAAATGATCGCGGCGGCGAACCGCGCGCGCGACGAGCTGAAGGCGCACGCCGTCGTCTTTCCCGAGCTCGCGCTCACGAGCTATCCGCCGGAGGATCTGCTGCTGCGACCGGACCTGTCCGTGCGCGTGGAGGAGGGCCTGGGCGAGCTGCTCGGGTCGGTTTCCGGCATTGACGTCATCGTCGGCCATCCCAAGCGCCAGTACGGCAAGCTCTTCAACGCCGCCTCGCTCTTGCGCGCCGGCCGTGTCGCCGCGACCTATTACAAGCGCTGCCTGCCGAACTACAGCGTGTTCGACGAGAAGCGCTATTTCGCCGAAGGCCGCGAGCCGTGCGTGGTTGATATCCACGGCCTGCCGGTGGGGCTCACCATCTGCGAGGACGTGTGGGAGGGTTGGCCGGTGGATGAGGCGGTGAAGGCGGGGGCGAAGCTGGTGATCAACATCAACGCCTCGCCGTATCATTTGAATAAAGGCCGGCAGCGGTTCGATATCGTCGCCGGGGTCGCGCGCAGGAACCGCGTGCCGATCGTGTATCTCAACCTCGTCGGCGGCCAGGACGAGCTGGTGTTCGACGGCGATTCGTTCGTGGTGGACGCCGGCGGCGCCGTCACCCATCGCGCGCGCGCCTTCGAGGAGGATCTGGTCGCGGTGGACGTCGCGCTCCCGGAAGCGGCGCCGACGCCGGGCGCGAACGCCGCGGAGCTGCCGGAAGCAGACAGCGCCTACAAGGCCATCGTGCTCGGCGTGCGCGATTACATCGAAAAGAACCGGTTCCAGGGGGTCGTGCTCGGGCTCTCGGGCGGCATTGATTCGGCGCTCACGCTCTGCATCGCCGTGGACGCCATCGGCGCCGACCGCGTGCAGGCGGTGTTGATGCCGTCGCGCTACACCGCCGCCATGAGCGTGGAGGACGCGCGCGCCCAGGCCGAGGCGCTGGGCGTGAAGTACAGCAGCATCGCCATCGAGCCGATGTTCGAGGCGTTTCTCGCCGCGCTCAAGGTGGAATTCAGGGGGACGCAGCCCGGCGCCGCCGAGGAAAACATCCAGGCCCGCATCCGCGGCATGTTGCTGATGGCGATCTCCAACAAGACCGGCAAGATCGTGCTCACCACCGGCAACAAGAGCGAGATGGCCGTGGGCTACGCCACGCTCTACGGCGACATGGCCGGCGGTTTCGCCGCGATCAAGGACGTGCACAAGACGCTCGTGTACCGGCTCGCGGACTATCGCAACAAGATCGCGCCGGTGATCCCGCGGCGCGTGTTCGAGCGCCCGCCGTCGGCGGAGCTGCGGCCGGACCAGAGGGACACGGATTCATTGCCGCCGTATCCGGTGCTCGATCCGATCCTCGAGCGCTACGTGGAGAACGATCAGTCCGTGGAGGTCATCATCGCGGCCGGCTTCGATGCGGCGACGGTGCAGCGCGTGGTCGCCATGGTGGACCGCAACGAATACAAGCGCCGCCAGGCCCCGCCCGGCGTGCGCATCACCCCGCGCGCCTTCGGCCGCGACCGGCGTTACCCGATAACCTCAGGGTTCGACGGGCGGAGCAAAAAATAGACCGGCATCCGCCGGTGTCGGCTATACTCTTGCAACAAAGGACGCCAATGAAAAAGATCGAGGCCATCATCAAACCGTTCAAGCTGGACGACGTGCGCGAGGCGTTGTCGGAGGCCGGCGTGACCGGCCTGACCGTGACCGAGGTCAAGGGCTTCGGCCGGCAGAAGGGGCACACCGAGCTCTATCGCGGCGCGGAATATGTCGTGGATTTCCTGCCGAAGGTGAAGATCGAGGTCGTGGTGACGGACGAGCAGGTGGAGCGCTGCGTCGAGGCGATCGTCGCCGCCGCCCGCACCGGCAAGATCGGCGACGGCAAGATCTTCGTCCACCCCGTGGAGCAGGTCATTCGCATCCGCACCGGCGAGCAGGGAGTGGAGGCGATATAAAAGCAGGTACGAGGGGCGAGGGACGAGGGGAAGAACGGTTTCTTCGGATTACTTTTCTCGTATCTCGGCCCTCGTATCTCGTACCTCATTTAGATAGCGGCTGTTCGGGAAATTCTGCTTCAGCACCCGCAGCGTGTCGTCGGCGAGCTTGTCCATCCCCATTTTCTTGTAGGCCAGGGCCTGGATCCCGAGCGCGTCCTCGGTCGCGGCGGTGCGCGGATAGTTTTCGAGCGCGTAGCGCGAGCGGTTGACGGCCGCGACGTAGGCGCCGTGGTCGTAATAAAAGCGCGCCACCTTGATCTCGTATCTGGCCTGGGCGTCGAGCAGGTAGATCATGCGCTGCCGGGCGTCGTCGGCGTAGCGGCTATTGGGGAATCGCTCCACCAGCTCGCGGAAGGCGCCGTACGACTCGTGCATCGCCTTGGGATCGCGGTCGGACAGGTCGTCCCTGGCGCCGAGCAGCCAGTTGAGCAGGTCGCGTATGCCGTGGAAGTTGATCAGCCCCTTGAGGTAATAGGCGTAATCCACGTTCGGATGGGTCGGAT
>MFSY01000019.1:19280-30905 GCA_001785175.1 Candidatus Muproteobacteria bacterium RIFCSPHIGHO2_01_FULL_65_16
GATCGCGGTCTCGTAGTCGCCGCTCTGCATTTTCTCCCTGGCCTCCTGGTAGAAGCGCTCGGGGGCCCAGTCCTTGGTCGGGTCCTCGACCGCGGCGCAGCCGGCGAGCAGCGCCAGCGTCAGCGCGAACCAGGGGAGTATGCGTGGCATGGGGATCGAAATCGGGCGCGTTGCAGGGAAGCGTCCGCAAGCTTAACCTGATTCCCGCGGCGCGTGAAGCCGGGCCGCGGAACCGACCATGAAATCGTCCGAAACCGCCATCCTGTCCGCCCGCATCCCGCGGGAATACGCCGGCCGGCGCCTCGACCGGGCGCTGGCGGCGCTGTTTCCAGACATCACCCGCTCGCAGATGCAGCGCTGGATCAAGGACGGCCGCGTGCTGCTGGATGCGGCCGTGCCGGGCAAGAGCGACAAGGTCGCGGGCGGCGAGCAGGTGGAGGTGCGCGTCCCGCCGCCCCCGGAGACGGGCTGGCGGGCGCAGCCGATCCCGCTCACCGTCGTGTATGAGGACGACGACCTGATCGTGGTCAACAAGCCACCGGGGCTGGTGGTGCATCCGGGCGCGGGCAATCCCGAGGGGACGCTGCTGAACGCGCTGCTGAACCACGCGCCCGGGCAGGCGCGCCTGCCGCGCGCGGGCATCGTACACCGCCTGGACAAGGACACCTCGGGGCTGCTGGTCGTGGCCAAGACCGAGCGCGCGCGCCAGGACCTGATCCGGCAGTTGCAGCAGCGCACGCTCGGGCGCGAGTACGTGGCGCTTGTGAACGGCGTGCTCACCGCGGGCGGCACGATCGAGGCGCCCATCGGCCGGCACCGGCATGACCGCACGCGCATGACGGTCACAGCCCGCGGCAAGGAGGCCGTGAGTCATTACCGTGTGCTCAAAAAATACCGCGCGCACACGCTGGCGCAGGTGCGGCTCGAATCCGGCCGCACGCACCAGATCCGGGTGCACATGGCGCATTTGAAACACCCCGTGGTGGGCGATCCCACCTATGGCGGCCGCCCGCGCCCGCCGAAAGGCGCAAGCGCGCGCCTGCGGTGCGCCCTGCAGGGCTTCAAGCGCCAGGCGCTGCACGCGGCGAAGCTTTCACTCGTGCATCCGGTAACCGGGGAGAAGATGCAGTGGGCGGCGTCGGTGCCGCGGGACATGCATGTGTTGATGGAAGAACTGGCGAAGGACGCGAGATCCGGCCCTGCCCGATAGTCGTTGAAAAGGTCCCCGGTGCGGGGATCAGCTCGGCGTAAACCGGGCGAGCGAAAGGTCTTTTATTACGCCGTAGTGCTTGGTATTCGCGGTCAGCAGGGTGAGGCCGTTCACTACCGCCGTAGTGCCGATGAGCGTGTCGGCGAGCCGAAGCGAATGGCTGTGAAAATACTGCTCGACGTAAAACATCGCCTTGCTCGAGATCGTCTCGTTCAGGGGCAGGATGACGGCGCCCCAGTCTTGCAGTGTTGACCGCAGGGCCTGAAGCTCGCGCTTGTTGCGCATCCCCTGAACCAGCTCCATATAGGTGACGACGGAGACGGCGGGGTCGGCGAGGCGCTCGACGACCTTGGCGGCGCGGGGATTGCCGCGCATGTACCAGATCAGGACGTCCGTGTCGATCAACATTCAGAACCGCCCGCTGCGCAGGCGGTTCACGTATTCCAGGACGTTGCGTGTTTCGGCATGGTCCTTCCAGATGCCGAAGAGGGGCGAAGTCTTCTTTGTTTTCGCGGCGGTGCGCCGGCCGCGCACCGGGACGATTTTCGCGCGCGGCTTGCCGCGCACGGTAATCACGACCTCCTGTCCGCGCTCGACCGCCTCGAGGATTTCCCTGGTGTGAATGCGGAGATTTTTGGCGGTGGTGTTCACGGTCGGCTTTATCTAAAATATACTTTTCGAAGTATATACTTTGCCAGGGGCGATGCCAAGCCGCGGAGTCGAGCTGGGCGCGCTGAACGGCTACTTGCGGGTGGCTCCGCCCTTGTGCCCAGGGCCCGTTTCTTCAGTCCGGCGGCCGAAAGAAATAGACGAAAGAAAAGGCCGCCCGGTCGCTCGTCGGACTTCGTCCGGTTCCCTGCGCTCATCGCTTCGCCTGGACGCTGTACAACCCACCGGGCGCGCATAACGCCTCGGGCCCGATCAGTGCTTGCCCCACCGCCCCCCGGCGGTGGTGTGGGCCCGGCGGTGACGTGCATTGACGGGTCGGGCGGCTGCGGGCTAATATGACCAGAATTCTGGTCTACCCAAAGGCACCGCGATGAAGACCCTGCCTCTGTCCGAAGTAAAAGCGAACCTGAGTGGTCTGGTCGAAGACGTCGAGCAGCGCGACGAAGAGGTCGTGATCACCAAGAACGGTCGCCCCGCCGCCGTGCTCGTGAGCCCCGACGAGTACGAAAGCTGGAAGGAGACGCTCGCGGTCCGCTCGGACAAGAACCTGATGCGCGAGATCAAGACCGGACTCACCGCCCTCAAGGCCCGCAAGGCCAAGCTGTACACCCTCGAAGAGCTTTTCAAGTAAACGCGCCGCGAGGACGCCGTGATCTCGCAAGGATGAAGCGCCCGCACCATAAGCTGCACGTCCCGCCACATATTGCGGCGCTGATCCGCGGTCTGCACCCGGAGCTCAAGCGTAAGCTCCGCGCCGCGCTGGAGCAGATCCTGGCCGATCCGAATTCCGGCAAGGCCCTCAGGGACGAGCTCACCGGCCTTCGGAGCTTCCGTCTCGGCCGGTTCCGCGTGATCTATCGCATCGGCGGCCGACGCATAGACCTCGTCGCCTTCGGCCCCCGTGAACACATCTACGAAGAAACCTACCGGTTCATTTCAAGAACTTCAGCGAAAGAGCCGCGCGGGCGCTACAAGGGCAGGGGTCTGCTCAAGGCGCTTGCGGCCGAGAAGCGGAAGGTAAAACGCTCGTGACAAATTTGGACAAGCAAGGAAGAGTCACCCTGGGTGCGGGGCGGGAGCATTCCGCATTAAAACGAACGCCGCCGCGGGCGGCACGACCAGAATGAACGAAAAGCTCGAATTCATTTACCCCGACTGGCGCGCGCCGGCGAACGTGCGCGCGGTCACGACGACGCGTGTGGGCGGCGTGAGTCGCGGGCCGTACGAGTCTTTCAATCTCGGTGACCGCGCGGGCGACGACCCGGAGTGCGTGCGGCGCAATCGCGCGCTGCTGCGCGCGACACTGAATCTTCCCTCGGAGCCCGTGTGGCTCAAGCAGGTGCACGGCGTGAGCGTCGTGGACGCGGCGGCGCCGGCGGGCGCAACCGCGGACGGTGCATGGAGCGGCACGCCCGGCGTCGTGTGCGTTGTGCTCACGGCCGACTGCTTGCCGGTCTTTCTCTGCGACCGCGAGGGCACGAAGGTGGCGCTGGTGCACGCCGGCTGGCGCGGGCTCGCGGCCGGGGTGATCGAGGCCGGGGTTCGGGCGTTGGGGGTTCCCGGGGAGAACTTGTTGGCCTGGCTCGGTCCCGCGATCGGACCGCAGTCTTACGAGGTCGGCGACGACGTGCGCAACGCATTCGTCGGCGTGGATCCGGACGCCGCGCGGGCGCTCGCGCCGCGCGCCGCGGGACGATGGCTGGCGGATATGTACACGCTCGCTCGTCAACGGCTGGCCGCGCTCGGGGTGCGGGAAATCCACGGCGGCGGACGCTGCACCTTCCGCGAGCGCGACAAGTTCTTCTCCTACCGCCGCGACGGCGTCTGCGGGCGCATGGCCTCGCTGATCTGGCTGAATCCCGCTCCGCGATAGGCTATGATGCAAGGCCGGTCGCAAGCCGCAAGAACAATCCGATGGACCCGCTGATTCTCTGGATCATAGCCTTCACCGTCCTCGGCGGCGCGCTCAGCGTGCTGGCCGCGGGCGGATTCCTGCTGCTGTCCGCCGCCGCGCGCGCGCGGCTGCTGCCGCCGCTGGTGAGCTTCGCCATCGGCGCGCTGCTCGGCGCCGCGTTCCTGGCGCTGCTGCCGCACGCGCTCGAGGCGCCGGGCGTGCGCGGCGGGCACGGCATCACGTTCACGGTGCTGCTCGGCCTGCTCGGTTTCTTCCTGCTGGAGAAGCTGGTGCTGTGGCGCCACTGCCACGCCGACGGCTGCGAGGCTCACGGGATTGATTTCGAGAGCGTGCACAACCGCGCCGCCGGCAATCTCATTCTCATCGGCGACGGCATCCATAACATGGTGGACGGCGTGCTGATCGCCGCGGCGTTTCTGACCGACATCCACCTCGGCATCGTGACGAGCCTGGCCGTGATCGCGCACGAGGTCCCGCAGGAGGTGGGCGATTTCGCCATCCTGCTGCACAGCGGCTTCGGCCGCGCGCAAGCGCTGTTCTACAACGTGCTCTCCAGCCTCACGACCGTGATCGGCGGGGTCGCGGCGTATTTTTCGCTCTCGCTCGCGTTCTCGGTCGTGCCCTACGTGCTCGCCGTCGCCGCCGCGAGTTTCATATACATCGCCGTCGCCGACCTGATCCCGGGGCTGCACCGGCGCCCGGCGCTCGGCGCCACGATGCAGCAGATGGCGCTGATCTCGCTCGGCGTCGGCGTGATCTTCGTCACCCACTCCACCATGCACTGAGCGGGCGGCCATGAAACGCTGGCACATGTTGACGGTCGTGGGGCGGGACCAGCCCGGCATCGTGGCGGCGCTCACGGAGACGCTGTATCGCGGCGGCGCCAACCTGGGCGAGGCCTCCATGGTCAGGCTCGGCGGCAACTTCACCATCATGCTGATGGTGGAGGCCGACGCCGACGCGCCCGGCCTGCGGCGCCTGCTGGAGCCGGTCACCCGCAGACTGCAACTGCACGCGCACATTGACGCCATCGAGGGGCGGTTGCACGAGCATGTCGAGCCGAACGTGCGCGTCGTGGTGCACGGCGCCGACCGCCCCGGCATCGTGGCCCAGGTGACCGCGGCGCTGGCGGCGAACGGGCTCAACATCCTGGACCTGGAATCGGACGTCGGCGGGACCGCCGACCGGCCGATCTACATCATGACCATTGACGGATATACGCGTGACGGCATCGCGGCGCTGGAGCGCGCGCTCGAGCCGCTGCGCCGCACGGGCGTCGCCGTCAGGCTGACGCCGATTGACACCATGGTCGGATAGGGGCGCATGGCGGTCCTCGACATTCTCGCCTATCCCGACGCGCGCCTGAAGCAAACCTCCCAGCCGGTGACGGAGTTCGACGCGGATCTGCGGCGTTTCCTCGCCGATCTGGAGGCGACCATGCGCGCCGCGCCCGGCGGCGTGGGCCTGGCCGCGCCGCAGGTGGGACGCCCACAGCGCGTCGTGATCGTGGATGTCTCGGGCCGGCCCGATATCCCCCATAACGGCCGCATGGTTCTGATCAATCCCGAGGTCAGGGAGCGGGAGGGCGAGGCCGTCGGGCGCGAGGGCTGCCTGTCGGTGCCGGATTACACCGGCAACGTCGCGCGCGCCGCGCGCATCCGCGTGCGCGCGATGGACGAGAGCGGCGCCCGGCGCGAATACGCCTGCGAGGGCTACGAGGCCCGGGCGGTGCAGCACGAGATTGACCATCTCGACGGCCTGCTGTTCCTCGACCGGCTCGTGAGCCGGCGCGATCTGTTCCGGAGGAAGGTCTATAAATGATTCTGGATCGAAAATCTTATCCGCAGATTAACGCAGATTACGCGGAGAAAAGGCAACGGCGGAACCACAGATGAACACGGATGAATACAGATTTAAGAAACAAAAGAACGGAACCGCAAAACACAGGAGATAAATCCGCAGATTTCGCAGATTGGCGCAGATTTAAAAAACCCTAAAGCGCGGGATTGATCCGCTAACGCAGATTACGCGGAGAAAAGGCAAGGCGCAACCACAGATAAACACAGATGAACACAGATTTAAGAAACAAAAGAATGGAACCGCAGATAAACGCGGATAAGAGAGCGACAGATAAGGCGGACAAAAGAATTTGTTCTCTTGGCGTTCTTGGCGGTTCAGCGTTGTTTTTTTATCTGCGTAAATCTGCGTTAATCTGCGGATAAAATCGTTTCTTAGTGCTTGGCCGGGGCGTCGAGGCGCACTTCCCGCGGTCGCACCAGCAGGCCGCCGCGGCCGCTCGCCAGGCTCTTCAGCTTGGCGCCGAGGAAGCCGAGCAGGAAACGCAGCAGGCGGTAAAAGTGATTTGGGTACTGTAGCGTCAGCTTGAGGTAGTACCAGCCGATCCGCGGACGGCGGTAGAACGACACCAGGATATCCTGGTAGTGGCGATCGAGCTCCTCCACCGTCATGCCCTCCGGCGCCCAGACGAAATTCATGCCGTTCATCTTCTCCCAGTGGTCGTCACGGATGTTGGTGCCGAAGAGGTCGCGGTAGATCGGCGAGCCGGGGTAGGGGGTGAACTTGGACAGATTCATGATGGTCATGGGGATGCGGCGCACGAACTCCTTCGTCCGGCGGATCGTGTCCCGGTTCTCCCCGGGATAGCCGAGCATGAAGAGCCCCTTGGTGCGGATGCCGGCCGCGGCGGTCCAGCGGACCGCCTGCTCGGAATTCTCCACCCGCACCGCCTTGTCCATTTTCTGCAGCAGCTCGTCCGCTCCGCTCTCCAGGCCGAAGCTGATCTCCCAGCAGCCGGCGCGCTTCATCAGCGCCAGGATGTCCGGCTTCACGGTGTCCACGCGCGCGGTGCAGGTCCAGGTCATTTTCAAATCATTTTTCAGCATCAGCTCGCACAACTCCGTCGCGCGCAGCTTGCTCGCCAGGAACAGATCGTCCACGAACATGACGTGACGCACGCCGTAGGTGTCGCGCAGGTGCCGCATCATGTCGAACACGATCGCGGGCGAGTAGTGGCGCACCGTGGCGCCGAAGGTGGAGGTGTCGCAGAACTTGCACTGGAACGGGCAGCCGCGCGAGGCCGCAATCGTGGCCACCGGCCCGCGCGGGAAGTCGTAGATCGCCGGTTTGTAGGCGCGCGGGAAGCCGGGCAGCAGGTCCCAGGCCGGCATTGGCAGGTCATCCAATAGCCGGTTGACCGGGCTGCGCGGCGTCGTGCGCAGCGCGGCTCCATCACGGTAGATGAGGCTCGGGACGGAGCGCGGATCGTTCCTCCCTTCCAGGGCCCGCAGCAGGTCCGTGAGCGCCTTTTCCCCCTCGCCGACCACGGCGTAGTCGAACTCGGCGAAGCGCTGCATGGTCTCCGGCCCCATGGACGAGATGTGCGGCCCGCCGACGATAATCCTGGTGTCGGGCCGGTCCTGTTTGATGCGCCGGGCGATGGCGGCCGCGCCCCAGACGCCGACGGTGAACAGGGTGATGCCGACGTAGGCCGGCATGGCGGCGACGACGCGCGCGGCGACATCCGCCACCGACAGATTCAGGACGTCGCTTTCGATGATGGCGGGGCGGTAGCCGTGCGCGCGCGCCTCCGCCGCCAGGTGCAACAGGCCGAGCGAGGGGGACCGGTTGGTGATGTGTTTGACGAACTCATACCCCGGCGCGATGCGCTCGTACGGGGGGTTGATGAAGACGATGTCGGCGCCCGGCATGCGGTTTCGTTCCGTGGGAGGGATGATTTATCTGGGCGGGTCAACTAGAATATAGAGCATGCAGATGGGCCGCGGTAATGTCAATTTCGAGCCCGCGGGGAGAGCGCCGCGCGTCGGCGATATGTGGCCGCCGGCGCTGGATTTACCGCACGCAGCGCCACCCGGGGGTCGTTCCGGCGCCTGCCGTCAGCACCATGTGCTATAGCATATCCTGAAGCCTGCGACATCACCCATCACCGATACCGGAAAGGCATAATGCCGCTTACCAGAAGCAAGGGGTTAACCCCGGCCACAGAGATTTCCACGACCGCCGCGACCGGCGCCGCCGTGTGCGCGTCGCCGCTGCCGGTGCTGGTGCGGTATCCGCCCATAGCGCAGCGCGAGGCCCAGTTGCGCACCGGCGAGGAGCACGTGCTGGCGGAGATCTTTTTCGGCTCCGCCGTGCCGGCGACGCGCCATATTCCCAGCCTTCAGATTGACATGCCTCAGCTCGGCGGGACACCGCTGGCCGAGGTGTGGCTGAGCTATCTGCCCGTGCGCCGCGGCCGCTCCCGCGGCATCGGTTATTCCTGCAACGACCAGATACTTTTCGGCGTTCTGCAGCGGGAGGTCGCGCCGTCCGAGGCGCGTTTCGAGGAATCGGTTTGCTGGGCCTACCTCGATATCCTCGGCCTGATCGAGGGCCTCGGATATCCGCATCTGCTGCGGGTGTGGAATTATTTCCCCCAGATCAACAGCGAAGCCCACGGCCTGGAAAACTATCGGCGCTTTTCGCGCGGGCGGTACCAAGCGTTCGAGCGCCGCTACGGCGAGTGCACGCGCCGGCTGCCGGCGGCGAGCGCCTTGGGCTCGCGCGCGGGCGGGTTGAACATTTACTTCATCGCCTCGAAGGAGGAGGGCGCGCACCGCGAGAACCCGCGGCAGGTCAGCGCCTACCATTACCCGCCGCAATACGGTCCGCGCAGCCCGTCGTTCGCGCGCGCGACCTTGAAGCGCTGGGGGACGGAGGAGTTTCTATTCATCTCCGGCACCGCGAGCGTGGTCGGCCACGAGACCCGGCACCAGGACGCCCTCGAGGCGCAGCTGCGCGAGGCGCTGCGCAATGTCGAGGTATTGTTGCAGACCACCGGCAGGGATGAGCGCACCCGCATCGGAGGCCTGTCCGATCTCGACAGCCTGAAGGTCTATCTGCGTCACGCGCGGGACTACGCCGCGGTCAAGGCCGCGGTCGAGACCCTGGTCGGGGCGGACGTACCGGCGCTGTACCTGCAGGGCGACATCTGCCGCGACGACCTGCTGGTCGAGGTCGAGGGCATCGCGCGCTAGGGAAGCTGATTAAGTATGATTATTTGCCGCAAAGACGCGAAGGGCGCAAAGAAAAGAAAGTGGGTTTTATCGAGAAAACCTTCGGGCTCTTTGCACCTTTGCGGTGAGAAGTAGTAATTCAGTTTAAGGTAAACCCCCGGCTCTGCCGGGGGTCAGTTGACTTCCCTAGCGTTTGGCGTCGTTGATGTAGGCCCGCGCCCGCCTGACCTTGTCTATGCAGTTGGGAAATTTCTCGAATTCCTTCTGGACGCTGGCCGCGGTGAGCAGGGCGTCGGCCTTGATGATGGACATGGAGCTGCCGAGGCCCTTCGCCTTCGCGTCCTCGATCTCCGCGTAGGCCGTCTTCAACCCATCGGAACACTCAACCCCCATCTCGCCGCTCACCCTGCCGGAGCAGGAGGCGATCAGCAGGACCGCCGCCAGGGTGGTGGCGGCCGGGGCGATGCGTAACGGCGGACGAAATGGCTTCATCAACAATCTCCTCTGGTTTCAGGTTCCGGGTGCGGGGTGTGGCACCCCTTCCCATGCCCTCCAGTTTAAATCATGACCGCCGGAAGTATAGCCGCCGGCGACGCGTGCTTCCCCCGGCGGCCGCCGAATATCGGCCCCGTCCGGTTTTTCGGACCCGCGAGATGTGGCACAATCGCCGTTTGTGCGCGGAGTGGCGCACCGGAGCGATGGGTGCGGCCCCGTCGGCGCTGGGCGGTACCCCGCATAGTTAAACGCCGCCCCAAGGGCGGCTCAACACGACTTCAGGGTAAAGCGATGTCTGAACAATCCGTTCTGGAAAAAGAAGTGGCGCGGCTGATCGTCGAGGCGTTGAATCTGGAGGAGGTGAAGCCGGACCAGATCGCGCCGGAGGCGCCGCTGTTCCGGCAGGGGCTGGGGCTCGACTCCATAGACGCGCTCGAGCTGGCGCTCGCGATCTCCAACAAGTACGGCTTCAAGCTTCGTTCGGACGACGAAAACAACAAGGAGGTCTTCTCCAGTCTGCGGGCGCTCGCCAGCCATGTGGAGAAAAACCGGCAGGCCTGAACGCCCCCATGCCCCGCGTCCGGAGTGCTCTGCTTGTCGGGAGTTTCGTCCTCTATCCGATCCTGATTCACGTGCTGATCATGCGCCGGGCGTCGGCGTCCGCGGTGGCCGTGCTCGTCGCCGTGAGCGCGGTCCTGATGACGGCGCACCTGCTCGCGCCCGCGCCCGGACGCGGCGTGTTCTGGGCCGGGGCATACGGGCTGCTCGCCACGGTCGGCGTCGTCAGCCTCGCCGGCAACAACGTCTACGCCCTGTTCCTGCCGCACCTGTTCATCAATCTCACGCTCGCCGCCAGCTTCGGCGCCACGCTCCAGGGCCGCGCCACGCCCATTATCGAGCGGTTCATGCGCCTGATACACCGCGACCACCTGCCGCCGGCGCTCGCGCGCTACGCGCGCCGCCTGACGCTGGTGTGGACCGTTTTTTTCAGCGCCATGGCGCTGACCGGGCTCGCGCTGGCCCGTTACTCTTCGCTCGAGGCCTGGTCGCTGTTCACGAACGTCATCAACTACCTGCTGGTGGCGGCGTTGTTCGTGCTTCAGTTTCTCTACAGTTATGTCCGCTACCGCGATCAGGGCGCCGTTTCGCCCTGGAAGGGGGTCCGGCTCCTCGTCTGGCGGCTCGCGCGCGATCCACAGGCCCTGTCCCGCCGTGGCGCCTGGAGGAAGAAATGAGCCGGAGCCCATTGCTCGCCCACCGGCGGCCGGCGGATGTGCTCGCCGTCCGCCACGGGACGGAACTGACGGTGGAACGCTTCCTGCTGGATGCGGCGGCGCTCGCCGCGCGGTTGCCGGAGCGGGCCCAGGTCCTGAACGATTGTGCCGACCGCTATCTTTTTCTGGTCGGCTTCGCCGCCGCCATGCTGCGGCGGCAGGTGAGCCTGTTGCCCGGCAATCGCGCGGCGCACGTCTGGGAGCAGCTCAAGGAGGATTATCCCGATGTCTATTGTCTGACGGACCAGGATGACGCCCCGCGGGTAATGGAGCTTTTCCGCTGCGTCGGCGCCGACGCGCCGGTCGGAGCGGGACCGGCGCCGGAGATACCGTCCTTTCCGGATACGCAGGTGGCCGCGATCGCCTTCACCTCGGGCAGTAGCGGCCGGCCGAAGCCGTTCCGGAAATTCTGGGGCGCGGTGGCGCGCGAGGCGTGCGCTGGCGGGAAGGCGCTCGGGCTCGGGCCCGACGGCGGCGGCTGCATCGTGGCGACGGTGCCGCCGCAGCACATGTACGGCTTCGTCGCCTCGGTGATGCTGCCGCTGCAACACCGCTACGCCTTCAGCGCCGAGCGCCCGTTCTTCCCCGAGGACATCCGGCTGGTCCTCGAGCGCTGCCAGCGACCGGCGGTCCTGGTGACGACGCCGGTGCAACTGCGCGCCTGCGTGCAGGAGCGGACCCGGCTGCCACGGCTGGATTTCATCCTATCCTCGGCCGCGCCGCTGCCCCGGGCCGTCGCCGATCAGGCCGAGGCGCTGTTCCACACCCGCGTCCTCGAGTATTACGGCAGCACCGAGACCGGGGCCATCGCCGCGCGCCGCCAGGCGGAGGCCGATGTCTGGCACTGCTTCGACGGCGTGCGCGTGCGCGCCGCCCCGAGCGGGTTTCGCGTGGACGCCGATTATTTCCCGGAGCCGGTGGTGCTGAGCGACGTGGTCGAGATCAAAAGCCCCACGGAGTTTCTGCTGCTCGGGCGCGACAGCGACATGATCAAGATCGGCGGCAAGCGTTCCTCGCTCGTCTATCTCA